>JBEIGU010000024.1:0-35902 GCA_040381765.1 Leptolyngbya sp. | reverse complement strand
TTCTCCCAAAATCCGGGGCTTGAAGAAGCCTGAAACCCTTCTACCATAGGCACTTGAGTAGTTTCCGTCTTTGTTGGCAGTCCGAAGCCTGAAACCCTGATGAAATCTCACTTTCTCGGAGAACTTCCCACTGTCCAGTTCTTGAGCAAAGTTTAATATAATAATTAAATCATTTTTTCTCCTTCGACAGGATAATAATATTACATCATCTTAGGCATGCCTATGACTATGCTGTTAAAGTCTACTACCCGCCATGTTCATATCTACACCGCCGTCGTTAAAAATAACGAGCTGGTGCCCACCGAGGATCGTCTAACCCTGGATATTGACCCAGACAACGAGTTTAACTGGCCAGAGGAGGCTTTGCAGGCTGTTTACCGTGAGTTTGATCGGTTGGTAGATACCGCCGCTGGAGAAGACTTAACGGACTACAATCTGCGCCGTATCGGGTCGGAGCTGGAACACTTCATTAAACAAATGCTGCAAAGCGGGGCGATTAGCTATAACCTCAAGAGCCGCGCCCTGAATTATAGTATGGGCTTACCTCAAATCCTAGGCAAGCCCTAGGCACTGGCAGAGCGTCAGTTGTTCCCGGTCTGTGGTCGATATCCCCCCGGTTGGCAGCCCTAGAGTAAGGCTTTATAGCTCTTTATTATTAGCTTGGCGATAGTGATCCAATGCTCCAATCCGACCTGTCGAGCTGCCAATAGGCCACCGGTAAGTCGTTGTCAAACCTGCAAGACTTCCCTCCTGTACCGGTTTCTGGTGGCGAATAGTGACTTTCCCCTGGAGTTAGCCCCCGGTACCGTCGTAGCCGATCGCTACCAGGTTTGGCAACACCCCATCTGGCTTGATCTGCAACCTGAGGTGCCCCTGACCCCGCTCTACGAGGTTCCGGCCTGCGCCCTACCTTACCTGCGCCTGGCGGAGCTGGCTCAACACCTGCCTCGCCCCTACACCTACCTGTCCGCCCTGGTTAGTGGCCTTCCCCACCCTGTCCTGCTGCTGGAGGGAGGGGCTCTGGGGATGGTTGACCAGGCTGATGGTACCCTGCAGTGTGTTGCCCTACCCTCCCTGGGGGAGGCCTGGGGCCAGGGTACCCCCCTACAGCAACTCAACTGGCTCCGACAAATTGCCCACCTCTGGCCCCACCTGCGGGAACAACGGGTCGCTGAAACCCTACTGCAGATCGATTGTCTGAGGGTTGATCAGGCCCTGCTGCGGCTTGCCCACCTCAACATTGACGGGGAGAGCAGCGATCCCCCCAGCCTGGCCAGGCTGGGGCAGGTTTGGCAACCCCTCGCAAAAATCGCCCACCCCGCCGTCACCCCCTATCTGAGCTGGTTAGCCCTGGCCCTGGGCCAGGGGACGATCACCAGCCCCACCGCCCTGCTGGCGGAGTTGGAACGGGCTATCCAAACCCTAGCTCAAGGGCTGACGGTGACGATTGACTGGGCGGCGGCTACTGATCAAGGGCCCAGCCGCGATCGCAACGAAGATGCCTGCTACCCCCAGGAGCCCGCAGCTCTTAGGGTTCTTTCTAGATCGGATATCAACCCTAGCCCTGCCCCCTTAATAATGGTTTGCGACGGTATTGGCGGCCACGAACAGGGGAATGTCGCCTCTCAAACCGCCATCCAGGTGTTACGAGACAGTCTGGAATCCCTGACTCAGCCGGGCGACCTAGCTCCGGGGGCGATCGCTGACAAAATTCACACGGCCATCCTGAAGGCCAACAACGTCATTACCCAGCGGAATAACGAGGAGCAGCGATCGTCCCGAGCCCGCATGGGTACCACCCTGGTGTTGGCCCTGGTGCACAGTCCCTACCTGTTTGTAGCCCATGTGGGAGACAGTCGCGCCTACCGCCTCAGTGGCCGCACGGGCTACCAAATCACCATGGATGATGATATCGCCTCCCGAGAAAGTCAACAGGGCTACACCTTTCAACCGGAAGCCGCCCAACTGCCCAGCGGTGGTGCCCTGATTCAAGCCCTGGGGATCAACGATGCCCACTACCTCTATCCCACCATCCAATACCTGCTGTTGGATGATCCCAGTGTTCTCCTACTCTGCTCCGACGGCCTGAGCGATTACGACCGGGTGAATTTACTCTGGCGATCGGCCGTCCAAGCCTGGCCCCACCAATCCCTGGCGGAGATCGGACAGACCCTGATACAGCAGGCTAATCGGCTCAATGGCCACGACAATGTCAGCGTGGCCTTGATGGGTCTAAGTCCCCAGCCCCTAACCCCGACCCCCTTACCCGCTGGCCCGCTGATCCCTGCGGCCGAGCCGTCATCACCAGTGTCTCTCCCTGTCTCTGATCGGCCCCAGTCCCGGATCTCCTGGCCAGTCTGGGCTGGGGTTGGGGTGGCAACGGCGGCTCTGCTGGGGGGGGTGGGGGCCCTTGGGTGGCAGCAATACCACAACAACCTTGAGGCCCTGCCCTGGCCAGCCCCCCTGGTTATCACCCCCCCTGGGGTCGTGGGTGAGCCCCTATTCCAGTTAGCCCAGGAAGTGGTAGTCCAGGTGCCCCTGGGGTCCCTCTGGCAGGTGCGCACTACCCCCCCGCCAGGGTTGGGCCTAACCGCTAGCCCTGGTCCAGCCCAGTCCCCTGGGGTGACTGCCGATCCTATTATTCCTGCGGGTAGTGTTGTCAGGGTGGTGAGGGTACAAACCCAAGCTGACCAAAGTCGTTGGTTAGCCCTGCAGATTTGTTCCATTCCCGCTGGGGCAGATCTAGATCAGGTACCCCGAGAAACCGACTCACCAGTGGCCATGGCCACCCCCTCCGTTGATTTAAAGCAACGACTGATCCAACCTGGCCAGCGAGGCTGGGTGCGGGCCTACCACCTCTATCAAAGCGCCGACCTGCTAGACAGCGCCACGGCTACCCAGGTGGGTAATTGTCTATCTGGTCTCTGAACGCCCCACCCTACCCCTATGGACCCCCATCCTGGCCTAATCCTTCGCATTGCCCTTGAGCGACTCACCCAGGCAGATCCGGATCATTACGCTGTCTGGGTGGTCGACAGCCCCTTTCCCGAGGGCTATCGTCACCACGACCAGCGGTGGACTCCGGCGATGGCCGATCTCTGGCGGCGATGGCAGGGGTTTTTCTGTACTCGCCAACTACCCCAGGTCCCCCAGGGGTTTGCCGCTGATGGGGATTTTGTCTCCCTCCCTCCTGACCTGGGCAGTGGTAGCCAAAGTGGCCGACTGATGCAGGACCTGGGCATTGGACTATGGCACTGGCTATTTGACGGCCCCCTGGGGCAGACCCTGGATCATAGCCTGGGCTTGGCCCAGGGTCAGAATCAGTGCCTCCATCTCCAGTTGGACATTCGCCCCCCTGAGTTGATCGGTTTACCCTGGGAAATCATCCAATCCCAGCCCGGTCGCCCCGCTCTATCCCTGGGGCCCCAGGTTCTATTTAGCCGTACCACCAGCGCAGTGGATCCCCTATCTCCGGCTAGCCTGGCCCAGGGTCTCCAGGTGTTACTGGTGCTGGGTCAGGCGGAAGGGGGTCAGCACTCCAACCTACAATTGGCCCGGGAGGCAGATTTGCTGAGGCAGGCCTTCCAGGACAGTACCTCCCGGTGGACCCCTAACCCTCTACCCCCCTGTCGGGTGGACACGTTGGTCGAACCGGATCCCTCCACCCTGGTAACTATCCTGGAGCGGGGCCAGTTCAATCTGTTTTTCTACGCTGGCCATGGGGTACCCGCCCCGGATGGGGGTCTGGTGTTGCTGCGGGCCGGGGTTAGCCTGAGTGGCACCGAACTGGCCCAGGCTCTGGTGCGGGGAGGGGTAAAATTAGCGGTGTTTAACACCTGCTGGGGGGCAAGGCCCGATCACCAGGAAGGGATTATTCCCCGCAGTAGCCTGGCGGAGGTGCTGCTGCACCATGGGGTACCGGCGGTGGTGGCGATGCGAGATGCCATTGCTGATCAAGAATCCCTGGATTTTATCCAGGTTCTGGCCGGGGGTCTGGCGGTCCGCCAGACCATTCCCGTCGCCCTGGCCCGGGCTCGACAGCACCTGCTGACGGTATATGGATTTAATTATCCAGCCTGGACCCTGCCCATTCTCTACCAACACCCCCAGGCCTCAGGGATGCTGCTGGCCGCCGACCTGGCGGTAACCCAATTACCGACGACCCTATCCCAGCCGGCCCAGGCGGTGGTGCGCTGTCTTGAGACTCCAAGTCAGAGGTGGTGCCTGCAGAATGGACGGCTACGGGTGGGCCGTTCACCTGATAATGACCTGGTGATGACGGAGGCTTGGGTCTCTAAACACCACGCCGAGATTCTCTGGCGCCAGTCCCCAGGGGAAGGCTTGGGGGCGGGAGGTTACTATCTGCGGGATGTATCCCGCTATGGTACCTACTATTTTGATGGGCAGAGTTGGCGCCACCTGCACCAGCAGGAGGTTGCCCTAGCCCTGGGCACCCCTCTACAATTTGGCAATCGGCAGGGGGAAATAATGGAATTTATCCTGGGAAATAGCCCCAAAACCGTTCGGAATTGGTCCTGATGCCGGTGTAGTTCTATTTAGTTGGCTTAACTTGTTCTGTTTCTGTATTGTTAACCCTTGGCCATGACCCAACCCGACATCCCAGACCCTAGCGATGCCGCCATTACCGATCTGTTGTCCCACCTGGTTAGCACTGATCCAGCCTATCCCTGGGATCCTACCGATCCAGGCGCTAAGGTCTATTGGCAAGGGCTAGATGAACCCCTAGTCACCTTGGGGCATAGCATTGAGCCCACCCTGGCAGCAGGTTGGGCTGCTCTGGCTGGCCAACTAGCCCAGCGGTGGCAGGTCAGCCAGCCCCAGGCAGCAGCCCCAGACCCGGTGATCCTGGCGGGGCCATGGGGAGATTGCCTACCCACGGATCTGCTCCAAACCCTGGTGGCCACCGCTAATGGCCTGGTGAATCGGGGGGAATCGCGGCTGGAGCAACTGGTCAACTGCGTCAGCGCCATCCTACCCACTTGGGATCGGCAGGATCTGGCTGTCCTGGCCCGGCCCCTGGCCTACTCCCTACGGGACGGGCAAGCTCCGGATTTAAACACCAGCCTGGGGATATCAGACCAACCCTGGGAGCAGCGATCGCCGCTGCAGCAGGCCCGTCTCAGTCTGGCCGTCGCCGCGCAGGTCCTCCAAACCCTGGAAAAAGCCTAGCCACCGATACCGAGGCGACCAGCCAGGGCGGGGGTGAGGGGCATGAGCACAGCCAGGGCCAGAAACAACCCCAACAGGCCCAGGGCGGCTCGGGCATCATCGGGCTCAGTGATATCCTCCAGGCAGGGCCGTTCGAGGTTGCGTTGCAGCACCAAAATCAGCACCGCCCAGTAGAGGGCGAGGGGGTTGGCCAGGGACACCAGGACCAGGATAATCAGGGTGATGACGGTGGTGCGACCAGCGGTTTTACGTCCGTAGATAGCCTGTACTATGCGTCCCCCATCCAGTTGCCCCGCCGGCATCAGATTCAGGGCGGTAATCACCAGACCTAACCAGCCAAAGATGGTTAGGGGATGGACATCCACCAGGGGTTGCTGCAGGGTCTGCCCCAGCACCACCTTGGCCAGGGTACCCACCAGCACCGATGCCTGGAAAAACCCCGCCGGTAGCTGAAAGGCACTGCCGGGGTGGGAGAGCATCAGCCCCACCACCAGCATCACCAGGGAGACCACCCCCCCTAGGGCTGGGCCGGCGAAGGCAATGTCAAACAGGGTTGATCGGTTCGGTAGGAGGGACTCAAACCGGGTCAAACCACCAAAGCTACCAATCTGCCAGGTGGGAATCAGAAAGGGAGGACTAAGGCGAATGCCGTAGCGACGAGCCAGCAGCCAGTGCCCCGCCTCATGGGTGACCAGCACCACCAGCAGACCCACTAAAAAGGGCACGGTGGCCGGCCAGCGGGAGGGTTCCTGAACCAGATCGAACCCCTGGAGAATGGCACCGGCCTCCAGCCCCGTAAACAGCGTAGCCAGGGCCAGCAGGGCAGCCAGGACCCACTGGGCAGGGGTAGTCTTAGCTGGATCCATGGTGGCTGGCAAAACCACCACCGTAGGCCGTTGCTCCTGGTTTTCCACCAAGAACAGGCGATAGCGATCGCCCAACCGCTCCGTCAGGGCCTGGGCTAGGCGGGCCTGGGTGGCTGCCGGTTGTCCCCGCAGATTCCCGCGAAAGATAGCCCCCTGATCGTAGGGAATGGTTTCGGTGCGAAAGTAGGTGTCGATACCGAAAATACCTTCGATCTGGGCTATATCTTCGGCGGGAATGACAACCTTCGGGGGGGCAGGGGTGGGGGAAATTTGATCCCCGCTATCCGTGGTCTCAGCCACAGCAAGAGTCTCTGGGCTGAGGGTTGGGGAACTGGCCTCGAGATTGTTTTGGGCCAGGGTGCGGAGACGCCGGCCCAGATAAATATAGAGACCGGTGGAGAGCAGCAGCAGCCCCAATACCCCCGCCAGGTTCAGGTACACTCCCAGGGTGACCAGGCCAAAAAATAACAGCCAGGGGGTCATTAACACAACGGATTGTAGCCAGGCCAGCATACCGACGGTGCCATAGGGCCTGGCCCGACGATAGCTCCAAACCAGGATGGCGATCGCCACCAATAAAATCAGCCCAGTAGTAACCATGGTTTATAGCTCTATTTCAGCATGGCCGCCAGTTGGCAGGCTCGATTGATTAACCCGTAGTGATCAGTCTAACCTTGATAGGCCAGCTAGGAGAGCTAGATGACCAGATATGCTAGGGTGAAAAACTATAGAAGACTTCAAAGCTAACCACCGTGGCCACCACTTTTACCAGGGCCGACACAAGTCAAGACTATTTTCGCATCGCCTTTGCTCCCCTGAGTTTGGAGATGGTTTACCAGTTGGCGGATCAGCCAACCAACGGGGCGGTGGTGATCATGAGTGGTATGGTCCGCAATCAGACCGCTGGTCAAGTCGTCGTAGCTCTGGAGTACCAAGCCTACGAACCCATGGCACTGCAGGTCTTTGGGCAGATTGCCAGGGAGATTGGGCAACGCTGGCCTGGGGTAGGGCGGGTGGTGATTCACCATCGCATCGGTAAATTACAGGTGGGGGAGATCAGTGTGCTGGTGGCGGTGGGCTGCCCCCATCGTTCTGAGGCCTTTAGTGCCTGTCAATTCGCCATTGATAACCTTAAGCACCGGGCGCCAATCTGGAAGAAGGAATGGTATCAGCGGGCAGATGGGCAGCTCAGCGGGCAGTGGGTCAGTATTGGTAATTGTGAAGAGAACCCATAGGATCCAGGGTACTCTTGGGCTTTCATTCCTGAGCTGACAGGGGTTTACCTGAGGGTAGGGGATTTAGGCTGCGGAAGTAATTTCCCCCAACGATTAACCAAAATCCCAGGTAGGCGATCGCTGGCAATAGGTACAGATGGTCGCGGTATCCCAGCAATGTCTTCAGCAAGATACCGGGAAACTGGCGTTCCGGCAAAAAAGCACTGGTATCCCAAACCAGGGGACCTAACACACAGGAACTCTGGAATATACACAGATCGCTATAGCGGCCATCAATCTGACTCAGGGCGGCTAGGCCAGCGTCTAGGTGCTTAAATACCGATAGCACCAAGCCCGCCACGATCAGCAGCAGCAGTACCCCCATAACCTGGAAAAATTGTTTCAGGTTAATGGCGATACCCCAGCGAAACAGAGCCAAACCCACCAGCACCGCCCCAAGTAGCCCCGCCAGGGCACCCACCAGGGCACCCAGACCAGCCTCCAGGTTAGTAAACACAAACAGGACGGTCTCAAACCCCTCTCGCAAAATAGCGACACACACCAGACTAAACAGACTCCAGCCAGCGCTCTCCTGATCCTGCAGTGCAGACCCTACCCTACCCTCCAGGTCTCCCTTCAAACTGCGGGCCTGGCGGGTCATCCAGACCAACATCCAACTCAACATGACAATAGCCAGGGTGCCAAACAGCATATTCAAGAGCGGGGTAACCACTGCCTGCAGGTGGGGCAATACCCGCTGCACCTGCTGCAAGCCCAGGGCCAGGGCCAGTCCCACCGTGGTACTCCCGATTAGGCCGGCCACTACCCCCAGATAAACCCAAGGATAAAGATTCTGTCGACGGGCCTGCTTTAAGCAGGCCATAACAATACCGACCACCAGGGCGGCTTCTACCCCCTCGCGCCAGGTGATTAAAGCAGTGGGTAGGGCTGTTGTTAAGTCCATATTTTTTCCCGCTAAGGCTAGGGTTAGAGGTTGTTGACAGGTGAAAAATCCATAGCTTTACAAAACCAGCCTCAGCAGACCTGCACCTAAACAACAACCTCCAGCTTGGAGCAAGGCCCTAAACCGCCTCGATATTTTTCTCCCCGGTACGAATACGAATGATTTCGTTCACAGGGCTGACAAAAATCTTACCATCGCCAATTTCTCCAGTACGAGAAGCGGAGATAATCCGATCCACCACCGTGTCAACCTGGGCATCGTCCACCACGATTTCCACCTTGAGCTTCTGCAAAAACTCAACGGTGTACTCAGAACCCCGATAACGCTCTGTCTGGCCTTTTTGCCGACCAAAACCCCGTACCTCAGAAACGGTCATACCAACAATTCCGGCATTCACCAGAGCGATTTTGACTTCGTCTAGCTTGAACGGACGAATAATGGCCTCTATCTTTTTCATAACCTCAACCTAACTTGGGTTTCATGGGATTTACTGAGTAAGCCTTAGGAAATCCGCTATCCAGGAACAACCATAGCTATGGTTTTCCCAATTGCATCAAGAGAACGAATCAAGGTCCCTTACCTACCTCAGCAGCCCTATGTTTAACGATCTTCACCCTTAAAATACTGTATTCACTGCTACAGTGACCCGTGGAAGCAAGACTCAAGGCCCTATCCTGTCGCCCTAACGATTGTTGTTTAGCAGGGGTTTCATGACCAAAAAACCGGCTCCAAAGGCGCTGACCACCACCAGGAGAATGGTGGTGGTCAGCCACAGGCCACTCAGCTCAGCGGTTCTAGCGCTACTCTGGTGGACATGGGTGGATGGGACGGGCTGTTCGGTATAGAGCACCGGTGAGGTGGGCTGGGGTTTGGGCCGCGGTGGTGGGGAGGGCTTACGCTTAGCCTTGACGGTTGGCTTGGGGGGGCTTTGGGTTTGAGGTTTGAACAGTTTAGTGAGCTGGCTAGCCCATCCCGAAATAGCCGTAGAGCCGCCGGAATAAACCACCGGATGTGGATAGGGGGCAGCGGTACCAGCGTCTAAGTTTTCTACCCCCAGGGTCGCCAGGGAGTTCTCCCGGTCTAGGGGTAGGGAGGTGAGGGAATCTGGTTGGGGTAAGTTATGGCTTGGGCTAGAGCGCCTAGGCAAGGGTGAGTCATTTGAAGCGAAGACTGGGTAGGCGTTCTGGCTCGACTCCGCTCCGTTACCGGGAGCTAGGGCTACACCCTGGGTGGCGGACGCCACCACCCTAAGGTGAGCTGCCGCATCAGTAAACTTCAGGATCTCCTGGCGTAATAGTTGATTCTCTCGGTCTAAGCGCTGGTTTTGTTGATTGAGGGAATCCACCAGGGCTTGGCTAGCCTTGAGTTCTGTGGCGATCTCCCGGTATACGGAAATGGGCACTGCTGGTGTCTGGCGCACACCAGCGCCGGTGGTAGAGTCAGTTAAAGGAGCTGCGGGGCGAGGTAAGGTCATGGCCTGAAAATGGTTATAAAACCTGGATATCTTAGTCTGGTTAGGAGGTGGGTTCCTTTGCCAGGCTGTAAAAACAAATTACATCTTGGCGGTGGAAATCCTATCTGCCCAAGGGTAAAACAAATTAGTAAAAATGGGCTATGTCAATTCAATCTGGATTTATGGCCCTGGCCAGGGATAGCCTGGTAGGCGCAGGGCAGAAGCTGACTACCAGTAGGGTAGAACCTAGCCTATTCCTGCCAGCGCCTCAAGCAACCCTGAAGAGCTAAGGACAAAACCAAAGCATTGGTTAACGTTGTAGAGGGTGGCTTGCAGGCAATAGTCTGGAGAGGTAGTAGCGCTGCAATCCCTTAGCAGCAGACAGTCATAGCCTAAAAAATTAGCATCCTGTAGGGTAGCCATGACGCATTGATCTAGGTTGACACCGGCAAAAAATAGGGTGGTTTTGCCCAAGTTACGCAAAATACTATCCAGGGGAGTATCCCAGAAACCACTCATGCGGTATTTGTCCACCCAGATGTCCAGGGGATCAGCCACTAGTTCCTCCACTACTGCTGCACCCCAACTGCCCTTGGTAAGCACAGGGGCCCCGCTACTGGGGAGGACATCGGCCAAACCGACCCCGTTACCGGTGGGGTTATAAACATGACGCAGGGCCGGGCTGATATTCAACAAATCTGGACGATTGCCCCAGTTAACCCAAAGAATCGGTACACCAAGCTGACGCAGGGGGGGCAGGAGTTGCTGCAAGGGGTCAATGGGGTTACGGGCCGGACTAACGTCAACCCCAATGCTAGCTAACCAACCGGCGGGATGACAGAAGTCGTTCTGCATGTCGATGACTAGGCAGGCACAACGATTTAGATCCAGGCGCAATTCTTTAGTCTCAGACATCACATCAATCGGTAGTGACGACGGAGACGGACGGCGCAGGTCTGCTTGACTTTGGTTAACCCACCACCGATTAGGCGCTGGGCCCAGGGGATGGAGATTGGGTTGGCTCACAACTTGCCTATCTAAAGAACTAGACCTGAACCAGGCTAAAGGCTAGAACAGCCAGTAGGGCGGTTACCCCGTAGGAGATCCCCACCACCTGGATCTCAGACCATCCGCAGAGTTCTAAATGGTGATGGAGGGGCGCCATCTTAAAGAAACGCTTGCCCACCCCATCGGGCCCCTTGGTGGCCTTGAAATAGCTGACTTGAATAATTACCGAAAGGGTTTCCGCGAAAAATAGGAGAGTGACGATCAACAGGGCGAAGAGCTGACCGCTAAGGAGACCCACCCCGGCCAGGGCAGATCCCAGGGCCAGGGATCCGGTATCGCCCATAAACACACGGGCAGGGTTGCGATTGTGCGCCAAAAAACCCAGACAGGCTCCAGCCATGGCAGCGGAAAACACCATCAACTCAGGCTGGTCAGGCCCCACCACTATAGCCATCCCTAGAAAAGCGATCGCTCCAGTTCCCCCCATCAACCCATCAAGACCGTCGGTGAGGTTAGTGGCATTGCTTTCCGCTACCAGAACAAAGCCAGCCAGGGGCCAAAACAAAACCCCCAGGGGCAAGACCAGACCAAGGGGCAAGACAATGGTAGTCAGACTAACGGGTTGGGTGGCCAGCATCCAAACACAAAATAGAACCGCCCCAACAATCTGTAAAGCCAGCTTAGTACGAGGAGAGATGCCGCGATTGGAGCGGTGCCGCAGCACCTGCCAGTCGTCTAACCAACCAATCGCGGCGTAGATCAAGGTGAGCAGGGTGAGACCGAGGGTAGTGGCGGAGAATCCTGTTGCGATCAGGGCCAGGATCAGCGCCACCGGAATGAAAAAAATACCTCCCATCGTGGGAGTTCCAGCTTTTTTCAGGTGGCCCTGGGGTCCCTCCTGACGGATAAATTGGCCAGTTTTTAAGGCTTTTAAGACAGGCACTAGCCAAGTGCCTAATAGGCCCGTCGTCAGGGCGGCTAGCCCCAGGGGCAGGGTAAGGGAGCCGGATAGAGAAAAAGAAGCACCCCAGAATAGGTCGGCAATAACAGCGGTGCAGATGGCACCAATAGCCAAGGTCCAGAGTAAGGTTCTACCGGTTAAACTAAGTCGTTTTGATGCTAAAAACTTGGCATCCACACAGATTCCTTTGAACGCATCACACCACACTCTCTCGGAGTTTACCTGATAATGGGCAGGTTAACCAGAACTCACTGCAGCAAACCGCCAACAAGTCTATAGGTACAACTTCACATTCAACCCAGAATTCAACAATATTTAACAAGGCTATAGCCCAGACCCTACCTATGGCTCTATCCATGCCTGTCGGTGGCTATGGCAGCACCAATCTGGGATAAAGGCTTGCGAACAACTGTGCCAGAGGCGCCATTGACTTGTCTATACGCGAAGCCCTGCTAGGCAAGTTATAGTTTTGGCCATTCCAGCGCTCCTCAGACCGGCGAGAACCGTTATATCAGGTCAGAAGCCCAAAATCATTGAGAACTATGCTCCGTAATCCAACGCTTTAGGGTATTGGCCTGGGTATAGCGAATATACTCACTTTCCTGGTTACTGGTGCTATCCACCTTAACCCCCCCTTTGACAACGCCGATTAAGACCTGTTCCTCCGGGGTAGAACCCTGGGCGTAGATGGGTCCGCCGGAATCGCCGTAGCCCGTTCGCCGTTTAACAGGGCCGGCGCCAAATGGTAATCCACCACCCGCAGACGACTGGCGAAGGTGCCGTCAGCCTGGATATTCACCCCCACCTCCACCGGCACCTCACGGCTTTCTAGATTTTCGTAGGCGCGACGACAATGGGAGGCCGTCAACACCCAATTGGGGGCAACCAGGACCCCACCACAGGCGTTGACGTCCGCACCTTTTTGGCTAGGATAGGCGCTGATACCGCGAATTGAGACGTAGGAGCTGTACCGGTTAGCCTCCACCGCCTCGCCGTTAATGATGGCATACACGGGCCAGGCCAGGGCGAGGCTAAACCAGAGGGGAGTCAACTTGATCAAGGTTCGTGGGGACATAGGGCTGTTCCGATAAGGTCAGAACCAGTGTAGCGGAGCAGTGACTACTGACCCTCACCGCAGGATCCAAAAGTCAGGGAATAACTCAATCTATTATTGAAATTTATCAATCACCCCTAAAAAACAAATTACCTTCAATCAATCAAAGCCTTTCCTTTGATCCCCAGCTCCGCTACTATTTAGTTAATAGGCTTAAATCTATTTCAAAGGTCTAGGTATTGAGTATTTTCAATCCTAGGTTCCTCTCTTCCTAATGCTGGGCTGGGTAGTCTTGCCGCAGTCAAGGGGAAGGTGTGCAGGGGGCTCGGGGTGGCTAGCCTGGCTAGTTGCCCTATCGATCCACCCCCAGGAGTTCTAATTCAGACAATATTTTTTTCCTTTTCCTTGCTGTGCTATCTGAGGGCCCTTACCCATGACCCCAATTCTGGCGGAAACCAGCTGGTTAATTCCCATCTATCCCCTAATTGGTACCCTGTTGACCATTCCCTGGTCCCCTATCCTGATTCGGCGCACCGGTCCCCGGCCGGCTGGCTATATCAATATTCTTACCACTGCCCTGGCCCTGGTCCATAGTCTTTCCGCCCTACTGGGGCTGTGGGGCAAATCCTCTCCCCAGTTCTTCTTTGCCTCCTGGTTGCAGGCCCCGGGCCTCGATCTGGCCATTCCCCTGGAGGCCTCCACGATTACCCTGGGGGCTTGTGTGCTGATTACCAGCCTCAACCTGCTGGCCCAAATCTACGCCGTGGGTTACATGGAAATGGATTGGGGCTGGGGGCGGTTCTTCGCCATGATGGCCTTTTTCGAGGGGGGGATGTGTGCCCTGGTGCTGTGCAACTCCCTGCTGTTTGCCTATATGCTGCTGGAGATTCTCACCCTGGGTACCTACCTGCTGGTGGGCTTTTGGTATAACCAGTCCCTGGTGGTGACCGGGGCCCGGGATGCTTTTCTCACCAAGCGGGTGGGGGATCTGGTGTTACTGATGGGGGTGCTGGCCATCTATCCCCTGGCCCACACCTGGGACTTTCGCGAGCTGGCGGCCTGGGCCCAGACCGCCGAGGTGAACTCCACCCTGATGGCTCTGATTGGCATCGCCCTAATTGCTGGCCCCATGAGTAAGTGTGCCCAGTTCCCGCTGCACCTGTGGCTGGATGAAGCCATGGAAGGCCCCCTGCCCAGCACCATCCTGCGGAATGGGGTGGTGGTGACCGTCGGTATTTGGGTGTTGTTTAAGCTCTATCCGGTGATTTCTCTCTCCTCCACCGCCATGAGCTTTGCCATTGCGGTGGGGACGGTGACGGCGATCGGCGCTAGCCTGATTGCGGCGGCCCAGATTGACATTAAGCGGGTGCTCTCCTACCTCTGCAGCGCCTACATGGGGTTGATGTTTATTGCCATTGGTGCCCAACAGCCCAACACCGCCCTGTTATTGGGCCTCACCTACGCCCTGGCCATGGGGGGGCTGGTGATGGCCTCCGGATCAATTGTTTTCAATGTTACAACCCAGGATATAACCCAGATGGGCGGCCTGGCCAGTCGGCGACCGATCACCGGCTTAGCCATGGTAATTGGGGCGGCAGGATTGGCCGCCATGCCCCCCCTGGGGGGTTTCTGGGCCCTACTTTCCCTGGTTTCTGGCCTCTGGCAGAGTCACCGGGGCGAGCTGGTGGCGATCGTGCTACTGGTGAACTGGTTGGTGGCCTTTAGCCTGGCCCGGTTGATCGGTTTGATCTTTGCCGGCCAGCCCCAGGCCATGACCACCCGGGCCCCCGAACCAATCTGGCTGATTGTGGTACCCATGACCCTGACCGCCGGATTCAACCTGCATCTACCCTTGATTTTGGCCCAGCTGCAATTGCTACCGGCCTGGGCGGAGGTCAGTCAGGACATGGCCCTGCTGCTTACCTGGTCAACCCTGTTGGGGGGTGTAATCGGCACCTTGCTCTACGTTAATCGGGTGGTTGAGCATCCCGCCAGGCTGGTGCAACGCCCGTTGCAGAACCTGCTAGCCTACGATTTCTATACCCCTAAGATCTACCGCAACACCTTCGTTTTAGCCATTGATCTGCTGTCTAGGGCGACGGACTGGCTAGACCGCTACGTGGTTGATGGCCTGGTTAACCTGGTCGGGGTTGCCTCCTTATTCAGTGGTGAAACCCTCAAGTACGGCAATACGGGGCGGCTGCAGTTCTACGTCCTCACCATTGCCCTGGGGGTGGCCCTACTGGCCATAGTGATGACCTGGCAATATCTATAGTTTGGGTCCGAATTGATCATCCCTTAACAGATCGTTGACGTTTGCAATGTCCTTCCCCCTCCCCTGCCCCTATGCTCACTCCCCTAATTCTGATTCCCCTCTTCGGTGCCCTGGCCATCAGTTGCTGGCCAGGCCCCCTCAGCTCCCGGCTGGCTCGCACTGGAGCCGCCCTGGTGGCGGGCTTAGCCCTGCTCTGGATCCTCTGGCTATTTACCCAATTTGATCTGGCGGTGGCTGGTTTTCAGTTCCAGGAGTTTCTACCCTGGCTGCCGATTTTAGGCCTGAACTACGACCTGGGTCTGGATGGTCTAGGGCTGCTGATGGTGGCCCTGAATGCCCTGATCACCTGGATTGCAGTGCTGAGCAGCGGCGTGGAGACTGCTCGACCCCGGTTGTTCTACAGTTTGCTGCTGCTGGTCAGTGCCGGGGTGACGGGGGCCTTTCTGGCTCAGAACCTGCTGTTGTTCTTCCTGCTCTACGAGGTGGAGCTGGTGCCCCTGTACCTGCTGATTGCTATCTGGGGTGGCGGCAAGAAGACCTACGCCGCCACCAAGTTCCTGCTCTACACGGCGCTCTCGGGGGCCTTCATGCTGGCGGGTTTCCTGGGGGTGGTGTGGCTGAGTGAGGCCGGGGATTTTAGCTATCAAGCGGTTTTAGGCCACAATCTACCGATGACCTGGCAGGTGATCCTGCTGGGGCTGCTACTGGTGGCCTTTGGCATTAAAATTCCCCTGGTGCCCTTCCACACCTGGTTACCCGATACCTACGTTTCGGCCTCGACTCCGGTGGCCATGATGCTGGGGGGGGTGCTGGCTAAGCTGGGCACCTATGGCCTGTTTCGTTTTGGTCTGGGGTTGTTCCCCGATGCCTGGTCCCAGATTTCTCCCTACCTGGCGGTATGGGCGGCGGTGAGCTTGATCTACGGAGCGGTGACGGCGATCGCCCAAAAGGATATCAAGCGCATGGTGGCCTACAGCTCCATTGGCCACATGGGTTACGTCCTGCTGGGGGGGGCGGCCATGACCGACCTGGCCCTGACCGGGTCGGTGACCCAGATGGTCTCCCACGGGCTGGTTCTGGCGATTCTATTCCATCTGGTGGGGGTGATCGAAGCCAAGGTGGGCACCCGAGAGTTGGACGTGCTTAACGGCCTGATGAATCCAATTCGGGGGTTACCCATGGTCAGCGCCCTGCTGGTACTGGGGGGCATGGCCAGTGCTGGCATCCCCGGGCTGGTGGGGTTCGTCACCGAGTTTCTGGTGTTCCAGGGCAGCTACGCCACCTACCCCGTGCAAACCCTACTGGGGGTAGTGGGCACCGGCCTGACGGCGGTCTACTTTGTGATTTTGCTGAACCGCACCTGCTTTGGCAAGTTGGATAATACCCTGGCCTACTTTCCCCGGGTGACCTTCGGGGAAAAGCTACCGGCCTACGTGCTGGCGGGGTTGATTATCTTTCTGGGCATCCAACCCAACTGGTTGGTGAAGTGGGCGGAGCCCACGGCAACGGCGATGATTGCCGCCCTGCCCCTGCAACCCCAACGCCTGATCGATGGGGACAGCCAACCGCCAATGCCAGAGCTCACCTCCACCTACGCCATTGCCAGTAGGCTAGATGAACGCTGAGGGATTTTTTTGGGTGACCGTAACTCTGTCGTCATGTTTGAGGTAAAACTCTGCCATGTTGTTTTCCATGATTGCAACGACCTTAGTGAGTCATCTGCTCACCGCCCCAGGTCAGGTTCCGGAGATAGTACCCCTTAGCCCAGCGCCCTCCAATCTCCCGGCCGTGGCTCAAGCCCCAGGCGGGCAAAGTCAAACCCTGCAGAGTCCTCCCCCTTGGGCTGGTGGACCTCATCGTTCTTCAGTGGATTTCAAGCGTGACGGGGGTTAGGTCTCGCTGGTCTCACCTCCAGACGCTACCATGCCCTTGGTACGAGGTTAAGACCTCGAGGAGTTGCTCCGGAACCAAGCGCTCCATCCCCTGTTGAAAGTCTGATAAGGAGAGCCACTGGGCCTCAAAGCAATCATCTCCCTCAACCACTGACAACATTTCCTGATCGTACAGACTGGCATCCTCAAACTGCCCGTCATAGACAAATACAATCTCATGGCGTTGCTTCCCCAGGTACATAAAGATGGATTCCACCACCCCCAGGGGCACTAAATTCGTTACCACGGCTCCGAGTTCTTCCCTGATTTCCCGGAGAATTGTATCCCGGCTGTGTTCTCCCAACTCAATGCCGCCCCCCAAGGGGCGACAGAATGATACCCCTGATGCCGAATCAAATCCTTTGTACACCAGGATCTGATCTCCTCGTCGAAACACACAAAGTGCGATGGGACGAATCCGTCGTTTCTTAGCCACCTACGGTTACCTCGCCAGATTAACCACTCCTCCAGCATAAACCCCACTTTTACCGTCTATTGAAAATCCATGATGCCTACCCTCACCTCCACCCCAATTCCCCCCTCCACCCACCCCCACGCCGATGTCATCCACCGCCTGGAGGCGGGGGGGTCGATGCTGCCGGACACGCCGGAAAACCTGATGCAGATTATTGGCATCTACAAGGCCTACGCCGTCCCGATGGATTTCTACTGGCGCGATCTGCTCTACATCGCCGAGCGGGTGTTTCTCAACCCCCTGCCCGCCTTTAAGTACTTTTTACCCCAGTCATACCTGGATTTACCCAACCACTACGCCGGTGACACCGCCGATCTACGGATCTGGCGGGGGGAGGCCAGCGCCCACCCCGAGCTACTGGAGTTTATGGCCAAGGGAGAGCTGAAGATGAAGCTGCCCAAGCTGCTCCATCACCTCTGGCACGACCGGGTGAACATGGAGTTTGCCGAGGCCTGTATGCAGGCCATGCTCTGGCACCTGGAGATGGGGGGGCGGTTCAATGATTACCTCTACACCGACAGCTACCGGCAGCACTGCGATCGCGCCATCGGCGCCTACTTTAAGCACAACCCCCTGATGCTGGGGCTGCACAAGCTATTCCCAGAGATGTTCTACGAAAAGTGCCGGGAACTCTCCTACTACGCCAACCTGGGGCTGTTCTGGGAGGTGATGGCGCCGGTGTTTTTTGAAATGTCCGATATCTACGACGAGGGCGGCTTTAAGGGGGTGCCCGATGCCATGGACTTTTTGGTTAACGGCATCTTTGCCGTGGCGGGCCGGCCTATCTACCACCACGTCTACATTGGCGACGAATGCTTTGAGTTGATTCCCAAGTCCGAGGGCTTTACCTGGCTCTACGAAGCTGCCCTGCCCTACGTGGAGGCAGTATTTTACCGCACCGCCCCCTTCCGGGGCACCAAGTCCTACAATGCCCAGGCCGGTCAGGTGCCCGCCGATCAAAAGGACTTTCACTACGGCATTCTCTACGCCGATGTCTTTCCCGTGGGCAGCGCCGGCATTCCCCCCACCCTGCTGATGCAGGACATGCTGCACTTTCTCCCCCCCTACCTGCTGGACTACTACCACCAGCACTGCCGGGGGGAGGACGATATGCTGATTCAATTGGGCATTACCTTCCAGCGATCGATGTACAACGTTACCTCGGCGGTGATTCAGGCCCTGCGCACCGCCCTTCTCTACCCCCTGGATGACCCCAACCCTCGCCATCGCCTGGCCAATCGCCAATTCTTTGAAGCCCAGATGGATCGGTTTCTGCGCCCCGAGGCCCGGCTGCGAGACGTTCAAAGCCAGGACTACCGTTAAGGTGCTAGGCTGGAGGAGCCGCTAGGGTGGTCCATGGATCTGCTCTATACCCTGACCAGCTATCCCCCCGCCGTGGGCGGGGCCCAACTGCTTAGCCACCAACTCATCCAACAGGTGCAGCAACACCACGGGGTGACCGTGGCCTGTCACTGGCAGCGTAACCGCCACGACTGGCTGCTGGGCACCACCCTGGGACAACCGCCCCCCCACCAATCCTGGGTGGAGGGGGTGCCGGTGCACCAACTGGGTCTGACCGCCTGGCAAAAACTTGCCCTGGTGCCGGCGGTAGCCCTCTACTACCCCCTCATGCCCCTGGCCCTGCCCAGGATCGCCGGGGCGATCGCCCGGCCCCTCACCCCCCTGGCGGCCCAGGCCGATCTAATCCACAACATTCGCATTGGCCGGGAGGGGCTGACGGCGGCCTCCCTGGCGCTGGCCCGCCGCTATGACCGCCCCTTTGTGTTCACCCCCCTGCACCATCCCCGCTGGGTAGGGTGGCGCTACCGGGCCTACCACCACATCTACCGCCAGGCAGATGGGGTAATCGCCCTGACCCCAGCCGAGCAGGAAACCCTGATTAGCCTGGGGGTGAGGGCCGATCGCATCCACGTCACCGGTATGGGGCCCCTGCTGGCCCCCCAGGCGGACCCCGAGGGCTTCCGTCGTCAGCACCACATCGATGGACCGATGGTGTTATTTTTGGGTCAGCACTACCCCTACAAGGGCTACCGCCAGGTGCTGGCCGCCACTCGTCAGGTATGGCACCAACACCCCCATACCCACTTTGTATTTATGGGGCCAGCGGTGGGGCGATCGGAGGTGGCCTTTAGGGACTGTGCAGACCCCCGCCTGCATCGTTTAGGGATGGTGTCCCTGGCGGTGAAGACCGCCGCCCTGGCAGCCTGTGACCTGCTCTGTGTGCCCTCCACCCAGGAAAGCTTTGGCGGAGTCTACACCGAGGCCTGGAGCTTTAGCAAGCCGGTGATCGGCTGCCCCATCCCCGCTGTCAAGGCGGTGATTACCGATGGGCAGGATGGCTACCTGGTGGAGCAGGAGGCCACCGCCATCGCAGACCGGATTAACTACCTACTGCACCACCCCGACCAGGGGGCCCGGCTAGGGCAGGCCGGGTACGCCAAGGTACAGCAGCGCTATAGCTGGCCCCAGCTGGCTCGCCAGACCCTGGCTGTCTACCATCAGCTAGTGCAATGCTCTTGAGCCCTAGCGATAGTTAGTAAATTGCAGAGCCACGGGCCATTCCTCCTGCTTAACCACCTGCATAGCCTCCTGCAGGTCGTCCTTTGACTTACCTGACACCCTGACCGCATCCCCCTGAATGGTGGCGGTCACCTTTTTCAGGCGATCGCGAATCAGCTTGGTAATCTGCTTGGCCAGATCCTGACTAATTCCCTTCTTGAGAGTGACCACCTGGCGGACCCGGCTGCCACTGGCGGATTCCGTCTGGCCGTAGTCAAAGATCTTCAAGGATAGGTTACGCTTGGCCGCCTTTTGGTGCAGCAGTTCCTTCACCGCCGTCAGGGTCATGGAGCTAGCGGTTTCAATGGTGAGGCTTTCCTCCCCCAAATCCAGGGTAGTTTTAGAATCCTTCAGGTCATAGCGACTGGTTACCTCCCGGCGGGTTTGATCCAGGGTATTGACCAGTTCCTGGCGATCAAAATCACTGACGATGTCAAAGGAGTAGGTGGAGGCCATGGTAAGCAACACAGAGGCACAGAACGATGTCCATCCTACCAAGGGACGCCAATCTCACCAAGGGGTTTAGAAGGCACCTATTGCGGCCCTAGCCCAGGGCGGCCCGACAGCTTAAAACGTAGAGGGTCAGGGTGCTGAGGTTGGCGATGGCAAACATCGGCGATCGCCACCAGGGTAGGTCCAGAATATAGAACAGGGGATAGAGGGTCCTGGCCACCAGGTAGAGCAGGGCGGCGATGCCGGCCAGGTTAGAGTCCTGTCCGGTCAGGTAGGCCATCAAGGCCGCCGGAGCGTAGGTAATCATCGATTCGAAGGCATTCTCATGGGCCCAGGTAGCCCGTTGGGCGTAGGCTGGCAGCTGGGGAAACTGGGCCCGGGGGGCGGAGGGATTGTAGCCCACCTGGAAACGGCCGTAGGCCACCACCAGGTAGGGCAAATAGATCAAAAAGGCCGCCAGGGCGATACTTAGCAGCAAAAAACCCGGCATGGGTAACAACGGGGCCATGGACACAGCCTTCCAGGGTAGAACTAGGGGGCAGGGTATTGATCGGAGATGGATCGGGGGAAATCAATCAAAGTAGAATAACGTCACAATTTTACGTTGATCCTCCGCCGCCTCGCAGGTCTGCAGCAGAGTAGTGCTGTCGTGGAAGGCAAAACAGATCAGCTGCTGACAGCGGGAGATGATTTCCTGGTTACACAGGGAACTGGCCTCCGCCAGGGAAAGGGCGTCATTGGCAGGGTTTTCCACCAGGTGCATGACCTGCTCCAGCTGCTCCCGTGACTCGTAGGGCTGCCGCTCCAGACTCTGGGGGAGGATCACCGTCAGCAGGTTCGGGTCCGCCTTCATCGCCCCACGAATGGCGGCGGAGTTGGTGCCGGTGGCGCCGGAGGTAATAACCCGATTACCACCCAGGACCAGGGCGTAGGTCATCAACTCGATCAGTTGCTGATGGGTAATGGGGACATGGCGCGAACCCAAAATAGCCACCCGTTTCGCCCCTGACTGTTGGATGGCCGCCAGTTCTTGCAGAAACGTGTCTACCCTAGAGGATTCTATGGGAGCTTCAATGGACTGACTCAACGACTACACCGAATAGGAACAATAACGCGCTTCATTGTATCAGAATTGTATCAGACCCCCGTTGCCCCTGGGCAGACGGGCGGAGTAATCCCTGGGGCCTAGGATACAGAAACCGGCAGACGCAGGTTTAACAACTGTAACAGCCGCTCCAAATCGAAATGGTCGGCAATTAACTCCTGGATACACCGCACCTTCACCGGTTCGTGGATACCCACGTGGCCAAACAGTTCATCGATACGCTCAACGGTGGAGAGGGTATCGGAATCCACCGCCAGGATGGGCACCTCTAGATCGCTGGCCCGCTCTAAAATACTCGCCGCTGGGGTGATCTGACCAGTGAGTACCAGGCACTGGGTGGAGGTTTCCAGGGCGGCAAGCTGAATGTCGGTGCGATCGCCGCCGGTAACCACCGCCATATTCACCCCCTGGCGGAAATAGCGCAGGGCAGAGTTGACGTTCATGGCTCCAATGGTGAGGCTTTCTACGATCAGGTCACGGCGATCGGGGCAACAGAGCACCTCCGCGTGCAGTCGATCAATAATTTCCCCCACGGTGATGCTGCGCATAATCGGGGACTGGGGCAGCAGGGCCAGCACCGGAATCCCCTGGTGCTCCAGGAAGGGTTTTAGCCCCGTAGCCGCCGCCGTAGCCGCTGCCTCGGGCACGGCGTTGATAATTACCCCCTGCAGCCGATCCCCCAGTTCGGCCTTGGCCGCCAACAGTCGATCCACCAGCAGCAGGGAATCGTAGCGAGTCACCAGCAACACCGCCGCGTCGATCAGATCCGCCATGCGAGTCAGGGGCAGGTTCAACAGGGTACCCTCCGTCAGGCTGCCCGGACCCTCCAGCAGTAGCAGACTTTCCCCCTGGCCCAGGGTAAAGGACTGAAGGCTGGGACTGGTAGTCCGTTCCAGGGAGGCCAGAACCTGTTCTACATAGGAGGGGGAGAGCCACACCGCCGGTGGGTAATAGCGGGAACTGGGCAGGGCCAGGGTGGTAACGATAAAGTCCAGGTCGGGGTCGGGGCTGTCTGGGGTATCGGAGGTGAGGGTATTGGCGATGGGTTTACCAAAGGCTAGATCCACCCCCTGGGCCTGCAGTTGCAGCGCAATACCCAAGACCACGGCTGACTTACCGCTGTAGGGTTCAGTGGATGCAACCAACAAACGCTTGGCTGAATTGGGCACGCTAGAACTCCTCCAGGGCATGATAAACAGCAGTAGGGGCCAAACCCGACCGGTGGCTACCATCAAGGTTAACTAGATCAGGGTCGAGGATAAAGCCCATTGATAACATTATTCTGCCACCTTAGGGAGCCCGGGACTTAGACCCAGGTCAAGAAATATAGCTAGGGCTGTCCATTTTCCCCACTCCATCGCTCTCCCAGTTCCCCAGTCTCCCTCCCTCCTGATTACTGATTACTGACTCCCCTACTCCACTCGATCTGGGTCAATTCCCAACTCCCTTAACTTAGCCGCCAGGCGATCGGCCCGTTGCCGTTCCTGTTCCTTGGCCTGTCGTTCCTGGTCCTTGGCTTGCCGCTCCTGTTCCTTAGCCCGTCGTTCCTGTTCCTTGGCTTGCCGCTCCTGCTCCTTAGCCCGTCGTTCCTGTTCGGTTTCGGTCAATATCCATTGACCGTGTTGATCACACCACCGCAGCCACTGCCCCGGGGTGCGTTGAAATTCCCCCGACCAGATGCCCAGGCCCAGCTGAAGCTCCGGTAGCCAGATTAGGGGGGGCTGGGGGGCCAGGGGCTGCTCTTGGTAGCGGCCCGCCACCAACTTAAAGTACCGCAGGGTCTGACTATAACGGCTGTAGACGATGTAGTGAGGCACCTGCAGGTAGCGCTCGTAGACCTCCAGTTTGCCCGGCGGGGAGGCGGGGCGCAGCACAGCCTGGGGGCTGGAGATTTCATCCCCCGCCTGGAAAAACCGGCCCAGGTCCTCCCGCTCCGTCCCCGGCGAGAGAAACTCCACCACCACCTCCGGCCCCTTGCCCTCCTGCCAGGTGACATAGCTCAGCCGCAGGTCCTGGCCGCCGTAGAGCCAGGGTACCCCCACCGACAACATCCAATCGGGTCGTTTGTGCCACAGGGGATGCTCCGGGTCGTAGTAGAGGTTCAGGTCCGAGGCATCGCAGTAGTTGTCACTACCGTAGTCCACCAGTCGCAGGGTCTGACTCAGCAGTTGGGGTTGCAAATCGTGGAATACGTCAGGCAAACCCGGCTCCTCAGGAAACTCACTGGGCAGGTCATACATGGTGGGCAGGCCCGGTCGCAAGGGAGAGACTGCCAGGGGTTTAGGTCGGGGCAAGGGGGTCATGGTTTAGCCACCCGCAACATGGTCCCATTCTATCCGATCGCCCCCGTCACCAACCCCGGAGGGCGAGGGGTGACAGTGATTTGGGGGTAGGGTTAACCCAGGATCAGGGCGGAAACCGTTAGTGCTGTATCGGGCAGGGCCAGGGGAGTCACCAGACCGCTGGCCTGGGCTGAGACAGCCTGGTACCGTCCCTGGCGAGGTTGGCGATGGACCCAGAGTTGCTGACCACTGATGTCGATTACCCAATACTCCTGGATGGCGTGACGGGCGTATAACTGGGCCTTTTCCCCCAGATCGTAGGTCAGGGTGGAGTTAGACACCTCGATCAGCCAGTAAATATCCTCGGGCCGGGGGTGGCGCTGGTCGTAGCGGCTCTCGGGGGGGCGAGCAATGCATAGGTCGGGTTGGGGCTCGCTGTTGCTCCCCAGGGTGATGGGGGCGGTGGTAAAAATAACAGCACGTTCCCCCAGCAAGGATGCCAGGTACTGGCTACTGCGCCGATAGGTGGCTCGATGGATGGGTAGCTCTGGAGCCATATCGATAATCTGACCGTTGAGCAGCTCTACCGGGCGATCGCACAACAGGCCCGCTGTAATCATGCGGTGATAGTCGGCGACGGTCCACTGGGTGAGGGATCTGACCATGGTTACTCGACCTAGCTACCGGAGTTACGCTGCATCGTTATTCAAAACCTTTAAATAAGAGTTCCGGCTATTAAAGATTTTGGCATTTATTTTAATAAAAGTACCGGGCTATGGCCAGGTGACTGGCCTTGAATGTCTGGGGGATGGCCCTGGGGAAAGCTGCCAAACATCGCTAAAAAGTCAGGCTAGCTCATCTCCGCCAGGCTAAGGCTATAGATAAGCCTGTAAAACCGCCGCCGTAGCCGCCCCGGTTTTCGAACAGCGGAACCGCTGGGCTCGCTCCAGCCCGGCCCGGTGTAACTGCTGCCACAGTTGACTATCCTGCCATACCGCTGCCATTGCCGCCGCCAGTTCCCCCACCTGGTAGGGGTCGATCAGCAGGGCGGCCTCCCCCGCCACCTCGGGCAAGGCCGCCAGGTTGGAGGTGATCACCGGGGTACCGCAGGCCATGGCCTCCAGCACCGGCAAGCCAAACCCCTCCCAGAGGCTGGGAAACACCAGGGCCATGGCCTGGTTGATTAACCGGGGTAAATCCGCCTCAGGGACGTAGCCCAGGAACCGCACCCGTGGCCCCAGCCCCAGGGCCTCCACCTGGGCTTGCAGGGCGGGGGTAAACCGGCGATCTCCGCCGCCGCCAATCCACAGCTCCAGGTCAGCGGCCCCGGCGGGCAACTGGGCAAAGGCCTGAATTAACCGGGCCAGGTTTTTGTAGGGGGCATGGCGCCCCAGGTAGAGCAGGTAGGGCTGACGCGGCAGATCCAGCCACTGGTAGTGGCGGTGATCGTAGGCCAGGGGCGTGACGGTTTGGGGGGTGGCTAGGGGGCCAAAAAACTCATGGATATCCCGCTGGGTGGCAAGGGAATTGCAAAGGATATGGATCGCCTGGCCGATTACCTGGGGTAGGTAGTAGCGGCAATAGGTCACCAGAGCCGGGGGCATTTGGGAACTAAACCGCAGGGGAATCAAATCGTGCACCGTCACCACAGTGCGGCAGCGAGACCAGAGGGGGGCTTCTGGAATGGGGGAGAAGAGCAACTGGCTATGCAGTTGTCGATAGAGACGGGGCAGGTGGGTTTGGGTCCACCACAGCCGGCGACCATGGCCCCAGGTACCCGAGTCACTGGTGGCGTTGCTGGGGGAGGGTTGCCACTCCTGGTGGTTGAGGGGACGGGGGGCGAGCACGGCCTGGGTGGTCAAGCCCAGGTAGGGCAAAATATTCAAGGCGTAGACCGCTAGCCCTGTGGGTTGGCGGGGGACAAAGGCCAGGTTAATCAGCAGGTCAGCCTGGGACATAGAAGCAGGGCAGAAAACCCTCGGATTCTACCCTAAAGTAGGGATCGGTAGGCGGCCAGGGTAACCTGGGCGGTGCGCCGCCAGCAGATTAATCACGTAGAGCCCCACCCCACTGGGGTGGGGTAGGACCGGGGTGGCTTCAACCAGGACCTTCATGGGGCGCTACAACCCGCTATCAGTGAGTTCCTTGAGGTCGTGATCCACCATGGACTGCACCAGGGCCTCGAAGGAGTAGGCGGGTTGCCAGCGCAGCTCTGCCTTAATTTTATAAATGCAGCCCACCAGTTGCACCGCTTCATCGGGGCGATAAAAGGCCGGGTCGACGGTGACGTAATCCTGCCAGTTGAGGCCGACGCTACTAAAGGCACAGTCCACCAGTTCCCGTACCGAGTGGGTTTGACCACTGGCGATGATGTAATCATCGGCCCTATCCTGCTGCAGCATCAGCCACATGGCCTGCACCACATCCTGGGCGTGGCACCAGTCGCGGCGGGCATCTAGGTTGCCTAGTTTGAGTTCCTGGGCCAGGCCCAGTTTAATCTTGGCCGCCCCCTGGGTGATTTTGCGAAACACAAACTCCGACCCCCGCCGGGGCGACTCGTGGGTGTAGGTAATGCCACAGCAGGCGTAGAGGTTGTATTTCTGCCGGTAGTTGACGGTCATCCAGTGGGCGTAGGCCTTGGCAATGCCGTAGGGGTTGCGGGGGCGAAAGGCGGTTTGCTCGGTCTGGGGGGATTCTTGGGGTTGGCCAAAGACCTCGCTGCTGGAGGCCTGGTAAAAGCGAATGTCGGGTTTGCAGCGGCGAATCCCCTCTAGCAGGCGAGAAACCCCCAGGGCGGTGTATTCGGCGGTGAGGGCGGGCTGGGTCCAGGAGAGGGGGACGTAGCTCTGGGAGGCCAGGTTGTAGATTTCGTCGGGCTGGGTTTGCTCGATCGCATCAATCAAGGAGAACTGGTCTAGCAGGTCGCCGGGGACGATGTCGATGCGATCGGAGAAATGGCTAATGCGGCTGAGGCTACTGGAGCTGGAGCGCCGCACCATGCCATAAACCTTGTAGTCCTTGGCCAGCAGTAGCTCCGCCAGGTAGGAGCCATCCTGGCCAGTGATACCGGTAATGAGGGCGGTTTTGCTCATGACGATGCCAATTCGCTTCAGTTCACTGCCTACTATAGCAAGGGTCAGGGGGCTCTTATTAACTGGGCTAATATCACCACCGTCGCTGGCCATACGGTAGCGCCTAATGACCGCCTCATCCGCTTTTCGCCAATTTGGGAATTGCCGTAGTTTTTAGGCTAAGCTGGCAAACATGATTATACCTATCGTGCGTATCGTTACAGTGAATATAATCTACAGCACCTGAAGCCAGGGAGTTTCAGTAGATCCCAAAGTCCCGTGGCCCTCATCCCAAATTGGGAGAGGGATTTAGGGTAAGGGCTGGATCATGACAAAAGAGCATGTTTGTGATCTACTGAGTTACTGAGTTTAGGTTGGCTGATTAAATTAGGCTGGTGGGGCGTAACCCGCTCCCCTAAACACCCCTAGGGTTGCACAGAGACTAATTAGAGATGGAACTACCGATTAAGATCAAACGTCCGAATAGGGTCAAGAGCCTACTGCGATCGGCCTGGGACTATCGCTACTTCATTCTGTCCTCCATTAAGGTGGAGTTTAAGGGGCGCTTTGCCCGTAGTCGCCTGGGTGGATTGTGGGTGATTATCCATCCGCTGATCCAGGCAGCGGTCTTCGCCCTAGTGTTGGGTCAACTGCTGTCTGGTCGATTGCCTGACATGGCCGACAATAAACTGGCCTATCCGATTTACCTACTGGCCGGCACATTAGGCTGGGCGTTATTTACGGAGGTGATCAACCGCTGTCTAACGGTATTTATTGAAAATGCTAGCCTACTGAAGAAGCTGGTGTTTCCGAAAATCTGCTTGCCCCTGATTGTTACCGGTTCAGCACTGGTGAATAATGTTTTTCTGTTTGCGGCAATTTTACTGGTGGTTATGATGCTGGGGTTTATGCCCGGCCCCAACATCCTCTGGATACCGCTTCTAACAGTGATTAACCTAGCCCTGGCTCTAGGTATTGGCCTAATTATGGGAACGCTTAATGTCTTTATGCGAGATATTGGGCAAGTTGTAACGGTTGTATTGCAACTCGGGTTTTGGTTTACCCCCATTGTCTACAGCCCTAACATTGTGCCAGAAGCTGTACAGGGTTGGATGAAGCTCAATCCAATGTATTGGGTTGTTAAGGGCTACCACAATGCCATACTCTATAATTTGTCTCCACCGTGGGTGCAGCTTGGTTGGGTAAGTCTATTGGCTTTGGCCCTACTGGCCATGGCCATGGGGCTTTTTAAGCGAGCCAGTAGCGAAATTGTGGATGCGTTATGAGCCTACCCGTACTGCAGGTTTCTAACCTGGGTAAAGCCTACCGCCAATATCACTCTGAGTTAAATCGGGTCGCCTCCTGGTTTGGTTTACCTACAAAACCGGCAAATGAACACTGGGTACTACGGGGGATTTCCTTTGCGGTGGCCTCCGGTGAAGCCGTTGGCATTGTGGGTCAAAACGGCGCGGGTAAAAGTACCCTCTTGAAACTGATTACCGGCACCCAACGCCCTACCCAAGGCAACATCTCTATTAATGGGCGGGTAGCGGCGATTTTAGAGTTGGGCATGGGGTTTAACCCTGAGTTTACTGGTCGGCAAAATGCTTACCACGCCGCTGGTTTAATGGGTTTTCAGCACAGCGATATCGAGGGCGTTATGCCTGAAATTGAGGAGTTTGCTGAGATTGGTGAGTACTTTGATCAACCGGTTAATACCTATTCTAGCGGTATGCAGATGCGGGTAGCCTTTGCGGTGGTGACTGCCTTTCGGCCAGAGATTTTAATCGTTGATGAGGCCCTTTCCGTTGGGGATACCTATTTTCAACATAAAAGTTTTAATCGTATTCGCGAGTTTCAACAGCAGGGTACAACCCTTTTGATGGTTTCCCATGATCCCGGTGCGATTCAGAGTTTGTGCGATCGGGCCATCTTGCTAGAGAGTGGCATGGTGCTCAAGGATGGTAATCCTGAGGAGGTTATGGATTACTACAATGCGCTGATCGCGGAGAGAGAAAATTCTACTATTCGACTTGAGCAGCTTAAGGATGGTAAAACCCAAACCATCTCTGGAACACAAGAGGTCTTGTTAACCGATGTTTCACTAATTAATGAGAAGGAAGAGAAAGTCGAACTGGTAAATGTAGGTGAGTTTCTCGGGTTATGCGTTTCGGCAAAGGTAAGAAACCATGTACCCGATCTGACAATCGGTTATATGATCAAAGACCGCCTAGGCCTAACTATTTTCGGCACTAATACCTGCCTTCTTAAATTTCCTATTTCCAACTTATTGCCTGGCAAAGAGGTCCACATTAGATTTTGGTTTCCAGCCAACCTCGGTCCTGGTACTTACTCTGTAACAATTGCCTTACATTCTGGAGAAACTCACTTAATACAAAACTATGAGTGGCGGGATCTTGCCCTAGTCTTCGAAGTGGTTAATATCGATAAGCCACAGTTTTATGGTGTAAATTGGTTGTCGCCAACCGTCGAGGAGGTCTAGGTGGATTCAGACTTTTACAAAGCATTTGAAGATCGCCATCGAGGAAGTCGTGATTTGATCATGTCTCGCCTTCATGTCTATTTACCCTTCATCGATAAGCTTAAAGAGTTTTATCCAGAACCTCAAACTATTGATTTAGGTTGTGGTCGGGGTGAGTGGTTAGAAGTATTAAGAGATCACGGAGTGGAGGGCTTTGGGGTTGATACAGACGAAAATATGCTTTCCGACTGTAAAGCATTAGGGCTACAGGTAAAAGCTCAAGATGCTATCTCATGTTTACAAAATTTACCCGATGAGAGTCAGGTAGTTGTATCTGCCTTTCACCTAGCAGAACACCTGGACCAGTCGGAACTCAGGCAATTAGTGAAGAGAGCACTGCGCGTCCTGAAACCAGCCGGCTTACTTATACTCGAAACACCTAATCCAGAAAATATTACGGTGGGTTCTTCCACATTTTATATGGATCCAACTCATCAACGTCCAATACCACCGGATTTATTGACTTTTATTTGCGATTACTATGGTTTTGAACGAACGAAAGTACTAAGACTTCAGGAGTCTAAAGAGATAATCTACAGCAATAACCTTAGCATTCTAGATGTGCTGGCGAGTGTTAGCCCTGATTATGCAATTATTGCCCAGAAAACCGGTAATAGTGAACTACTAGAAACTATGCAGGATCTGTTCTCAAAAGACTATGGTGTAACCCTTGAACAACTGGGAAGGCGTTATGACCTTCAACAGAACGGAGCAGCACAACAGCTACAACAATTGCAGAACCAATATCAGCAACTCCAAGGGGAGTATCAGAAACTCCAAGGGGAGTATCAGCAACTCCAAGGAGAACATCAGCAACTCCAAGGGGAGTATCAGCAACTCCAAGGAGAACATCAGCAACTAGGGAATGGCCAACAGAAGGAAAGAGAACATCAACACCTTCAAGGGCAGTACCAACACCTTCAAGGACAGTATCAACATCTCCAAAGAGAATATCAGAGTGTCTCCAGGGAAATGTATGACCTTAAACATGGCCGACTCTGGTATATGACTGCGCCACTCCGACGAGTTGGTGACTTGGAAAGATACCTTAAGAAACGATTTCGACAGCAAGTTTCAAAGACAGATAGACTGACTGGTGAGGAAACAACCATGGCATTGCGAGGATCAGGGTTGAAGCCATCACAGAAAGAGGCCAATGAGATTAATAGCGATTTTATGCTTACTCCCCGCGCCGCTCGAATTTTGCAAGATCTGAAACGAGCTACCGAAAAGCTTTAAACGAGGAACTATGCGCATCGTTATTGATCTGCAGGCCTGCCAAACGACGGGTAGTCGTAATCGCGGTATTGGTCGTTATAGCCTGGCCCTCACCCAGGCAATGGCCCGGATAGCGGACGGTCATGAGGTCTGGTTGACCTTAAGCAATAGATTTCCTGAAACCATCATCCCCATTCGCCAGGCCTTTGACGGGCTTATTGACCCAGATCGGATCGTGGTGTTTGATTTACCCTCACCCCTGGCAGAAAGCAATCTAGAAAATGCCTGGCGTACCCGGGTGGCTGAGTATATTAGAGAGGCTGCAGTAGCCCATTTAAAGCCAGACATACATCATCTTTCCAGTTTGTTTGAAGGGTTAGGGGATGATGCAGCAACTTCAGTTAACTTACTAGGGCTCAATGCGGCTACGGCGGTGACACTGTACGATCTGATTCCCCTAATTAAACAAGATCATTATTTTCAGGATCAGGTATTTCGCGACTGGTACTGTCGCAAGCTAAAATCCCTGAAGAAGGCTAATTTATTGCTTTCCATATCAGACTATTCCCGTCGAGAAGCTCTGTCAGCCTTAGCCTTGCCCGGTGAACGTGTTGTCAATATCTCAGCCGCCATTGACAGCCACTTTCAATCGGTTACCCTAACCGCCACCCAAATCCAAGCTTTACAGGCCCGCTATGGTTTATCACGACCCTTTGTGCTCTATACGGGGGGTATTGACTATGGAAAGAATATTGAAGGGCTAATTCAGGCCTATGCTCAGTTGCCCCCTGAAACCCGCCAGGCCCATCAACTGGCCATTGTTTGCTCTGTAAGTCCAGAGGATAAAACTCGGTTGGTTTCTCTTGCCCAAGCCCAGGGCCTGGCCTCCGATGAGGTCGTTTTCACCGGCTACGTACCGGATGAGGACCTGGTCTTACTCTATAACCTTTGCCATCTCTTTGTGTTTCCCTCCCTCTATGAAGGGTTTGGCCTGCCAGCGCTAGAAGCGATGGCCTGCGGTGCAGCGGTGATTGGCTCAGATAGTAGCAGCATCCCTGAAGTGATTGGCCGTCAAGACGCCCTGTTTGATCCAACCGATCCGGCCGCTATTAGCCAGGCACTCTACCATGCCTTGACCGATGAGGGATTTCTACAGTCCCTACGGCACCACGCTTTGCAGCAAGCCCCCAGGTTTTCCTGGCAAGCCTCTGCCCAAAAAGCTCTTCAGGCCTTTGAAGCCCTCCATGATCAACAACGGCATAGCCAGCAAGTATCGGTAGCGATCTCCAGTCCCAGACCTCGTCTGGCCTACGTTTCCCCCCTACCCCCAGAGCAATCTGGCATTGCCGATTACAGTGCTGAGCTATTGCCAGAGCTGGCCCGTTTCTATGACATTACCCTGGTTGTCAGTCAACCGAGGGTAGAAGATCCATGGCTTACAGCCAACTTACCGGTGAAAGATGTGGCCTGGTTTAAAGCCCACGCTGGTGAATTTGATCGCATCCTATATCACTTTGGTAATTCTGCCTTCCACTGCCATATGTTCGAACTATTAGAACAGTTTCCAGGAGTGGTAGTCCTGCATGACTTTTATTTAGGCCACTTAGTTGGTTATCTAGATGTTTTTACGTCAACGGTCAAAGCAGCCAACTCCGATCTATTTAGATCAGAACTCTACTACTCCCATGGCTATTCAGCTTTACTGATGTTGAAAGAAAAAGGTGCTGAGCTCACCATCTGGACCTATCCTTGCAATAAAACCGTGCTCGATCAGGCAACGGGGGTCATCGTCCATTCTCGCTATGCTAAAGATGTTGCCAATCTCTACTATGGTCAACACATTGCTCAAGATTGGTTGATTGTTCCTCAGCTCTATAATCTGCCTGGTGACATCGATCGTCCGACAGCACGGCTGCAACTCAATTTCGCTGAAGATGATTTCTTAGTCTGTTCCTTTGGTATGTTAGGACCTACTAAGCTTAACCATCGGTTATTGAATGCATGGTTAGCCTCTAGTCTGGCTGAAAACCCACGGTGCCATCTGATTTTTGTCGGTAAAAATGATGAGGGTACTTATGGGCAAGACCTGCTTGCCAAAATTCAACAGGCCAACCTGGAAGATCGAATCCACATCACAGGTTTTATAAACCCAGAGCAATATCGTCATTATCTAGCTGCTGCCAATATAGCAGTACAGTTGAGGACTCTTTCACGGGGGGAAACATCTCGATCTGTATTAGAAACTATGGCCCATGGTTTACCCTTGATTGTTAATGCCCACGGACCTGTTACTGAGTATCCTGATGACATCTTGATTAAATTGTCAGATCATTTCAGTGATGTAGAACTAACGACTCAGCTCGAGAGACTACACCAAAACTCACAACTACGTCACCACCTTAGTAAGATAGGGATAGATTATATTTCTACTCACCATTCTCCTAGGGAAATTGTTCATCAGTATCAAAATGCTATTGAAAATATAGAGAAAAACAGTTTTTACAGCTTGTATCAAACAACTCTGAAGGCTATAGGTAGTATAGATACACTTCTGGAGATTGGCAAAAGTGACTTACCTACAGCTGCTACAGCAATAGCTGCTAATACGCCAGTGGCTCGACAGCGACAACTGCTAGTGGATATTTCCGCACTGGTACAGCAAGATTTAAAGACAGGTATTCAGCGAGTAGTCAGAAGTATTCTTATCCAGCTTTTAAATTTACAACCAGAAAACTATCGAGTAGAACCTGTATATTTTGATGGCAGAGGCTATCGTTATGCTAGGAAATTCTCTTCTCTGTTTATTGGAATTGAAGATTTAGATCTTGAAGACAGTCTCATTGAAGTTCAAAAGGAGGATATCTTCTTAGGACTAGACCTATATTGGTATATAAATACGGTAAATGAGTTCAGGAAAATTGGGATGAAGGTTTACTTTATTGTCTATGATATTTTACCCATAACTTATCCCCATTGGTTCCCTCCTAATTTAAGCCCTCTCTTCCAAGAATGGCTAATAACTGTATCTAAATTTTCAAATAGTCTGATTTGTATTTCAGCAACTGTGGCAAAAGAGGTTAAGAGCTGGCTGGACAATCATTATTCCAGTATAAATAACTTGCCAGAGGTTAAAAGCTTTCGTCTGGGGGCAGATATCAAAAGTAGTGTGCCCTCCTATGGACTACCTGAAAGTGCAGGCAAAGTTTTAAGTGCATTCAAGAGTAAGCCGAGTTTTCTAATGGTTGGCACCCTTGAACCACGAAAGGGCCATGCCCAGGTACTATCGGCTTTCGAGTTACTATGGCAGGAAGGTCTAGAACTAAATCTAGTTATAGTTGGGAAACAGGGCTGGATGGTAGACCAACTGGTGGATAGATTGAAAGACCATCCTCAAATGGACAAGTTCCTTTTTTGGTTACAAGGAATTACTGACGAATATTTAGAGCAGGTCTACGCCCATGGGACAGCTTTAATTGTTGCCTCTGAAGGTGAAGGTTTTGGGTTACCTTTGATTGAAGCCGCTCAGAATAAGCTACCTGTTATAGCCCGTGATCTTCCAGTATTTCGTGAATTGGCGGGAGAAAATATTTTTTACTTTTCTGCAGAGGAACCCGGCGACCTAAGTAAGGCAATTAAGACATGGTTATTGCAGAAAGATAAACAAAAGATACCTAACTCTTCGAATATTCAATATCTTACCTGGGAAGAAAGTGCCAAAGAGTTAATCAAGATTATCTTTGAATAGTGTAAGCTCGAAATGAGAATTTTCTTGGACTGTACCCATACAGCTCTCCACCCTTACAAAAACACTGGTATTCATCGATTAGTACGGCGTTTCTCCGCTGAGCTAGGCGAACTGACCATCCAGTCTCAAACCTTAGCAACCTATCTGGTTATGTTTGACTCAGTCGCTACCATGCGACCTGTCCAATCACTGGCGGTTTCTGAGGAAGTGAAGCGCCAATCTTTTTTTGCCTACTGGCTACGGAAAGTATCGGCAAAACTAGCAAAGATTTTCAAAAAGCTTTTCGGTAAGTTAGTTAGTCGATTGTCAAAACCACGACCGGTTATCTTTAAAAATCACCTGATCAACTCAGATGACTGGTATTTGATCATTGATGCCAACTGGGATTTACCCGATACCTACTATTCCTTCCTATCCCAATTAAAAGCCCAGAAGGTTAATATCGCCCTGGTTTGCTACGATTTGATTCCTATCAAGTTTCCAGAGTTTTGCTCCAATGCCTTCTCCGATCAATTCTCTCGGTTCATGGCTCAGTATGCCCATTTGTTTGACAAGGTTCTTTGCATTTCCCAAAGGACGGTTGATGATTTTCTCGAGGCCAGGGATAGGGGCATACTCTCCTACAACCCAAACCAGACCGTACTACCCTTTAACCTGGGTAGCGATTTCACGCCCCAAAGGCTCAGCCCAATTATTGCCGAAGACAGCCCCGTAAACCACTTTAGGGATCGGCAGTACATCTTAGTGCTGGGCAGTTTGTCACCCCATAAGAACATTAAGGCCACCGTTGCTGCCTTCAATCAGATCGAAAGCGCCTACCCTGATCTGGAGGTTGTCTTTGCTGGCAACCGGGGCTGGCATCCTGAAACCGATGGCCTGATCACAAAACATCCCCTCTACGAACGGCGATTGCACATACTATCGGGGCTAGACGACGCAGAAATTGATTTTTTATATCAACATTGCCTTTGTCTGGTGCAGGCATCTTTTTATGAAGGCTATGGTCTGCCTGTGGTGGAGGCTTTGTCTAGAGGTAAACCCGTCGTCGCCAGTCAGGGCGGGTCTCTACCAGAGGTGGGAGGTGATTTTTGCCTCTATTTCGATCCCCATAATCCCCCTGAGTTAGCAGAGCAGCTTGGGCTGTTGCTAGGGTCCCCTAGTTTTTATGATGCTCTAGTCAAACGCATTCAAACAGAATATAAACCCGTCTCCTGGCGCGAATCTGCTCAGCAGGTCATTGACTTGCTACGCCAGTAATCATCGATCCATCGATGGTTTGTATAGTCCGGAGCAGGGTTAGTTGACAAAGGTTAAGGTTAATTCCTGCTTAGCTGATCACCTGAAGGGCATGGCAGTATCCCTATCCATAGGCTTAAGCGCACATTCAGCAGGTTAATCAAGACAGAAAATAATATCGTTGGCAGGCCGCACCCAGGAAGTGCAAAATATGCTCTTGGGTCTGCGTCAGCTTAATGACCTCCTTGTGTCCGTTGATCCAAACCAAATGCACCGATT
>JBEIGU010000023.1:0-36179 GCA_040381765.1 Leptolyngbya sp. | reverse complement strand
TAAAAGGATTGAAGACGAGACAGAACATTCAGGCAGCAAACGATATCTTAGGTATCTGATCGCTAACTAAACCTCGCCTAATTTGAAACCTGGAATTTTCCCCACCCTAAATTTCTCTGCCCTCGGGAGGGGGACTTTGAAGGGTTTTTTCGGCTCCCCACTCTGCGGGTGGTAAGCTACGTCCTGGGTGGACTGAAAAAACTCTCAACGCTGGCGGCTAGAAGCCACGCCTAGACAGGCAAAACCCGCCTACGCGGGTTATGGATCAGTCGGCGCAGGCCGACTTCGTCTGGATAGCAGCGGTTTGAACCGCGGTAGGCCAATGTTTTATCAGTCAACCAAGCTACGTCCTCTGGAGGAGGGATCGGGGCTGAGGGGGCAGAACGATGGTTCTCAACCTGGACTTGGGTTAATTGGTGGGGCTGGGCTTTTCTACCCTATCTGCTGTCAGGGGTTGACAGGTATACTCTAGAAGCCCAGGTTGCCGTAGGGAAAAATCGTGAAGTTTCAGACCGTCATCGCCACCCTGAATGATTTTTGGGCCCAACAGGGCTGCGTGATCATGCAGCCCTACGACACCGAAAAGGGGGCTGGCACCAAAAGCCCCCATACCTTTCTGCGGGCCCTGGGGCCAGAGCCCTGGGCCGTAGCCTACCCCGAGCCCTGTCGCCGACCGGCGGATGGCCGCTATGGCGAAAACCCTAACCGCTACCAGCACTATTTCCAGTACCAGGTTTTAATTAAACCCTCTCCATCAAATATTCAGGAGACCTATCTAGAATCCCTGCGATCGCTGGGGATTAAACCCGAGGATCATGATATTCGCTTCGTTGAGGATAACTGGGAGGATGCTGCCGTAGGTGCCTGGGGAGTGGGCTGGGAGGTCTGGCTAGACGGTATGGAAATTACCCAGTTCACCTACTTTCAGCAGTGTGGTGGAATTGATTGTCGACCGGTGTCGATCGAACTCACCTACGGGCTAGAACGATTAACCATGTACCTGCAGGAGGTGGATGCGATCGCCAAAATCGCCTGGAACGATCACCTCACCTACGGGGATATCTATGGTCAGGCAGAGATTGAAAACTCCACCTACAACTTCGAAGCCTCCAGCCCAGAACGCCTGTTTAAACTCTTTGAGATCTATCGGGATGAAGCGGAACAACTGATGGATCGATCCCTGGTGTTACCGAGCTACGATTATGTGCTGAAGTGTTCCCACACCTTTAACCTGCTAGACGCCCGGGGGGTAATTTCCGTTACCGAACGCACCCGTTACCTTCGTCAGGTACGGGGGTTGGCCCGGCGGGTGGCCCAGCTCTACCTTGAGCAGCGACAAACCCTGGGCTTTCCCCTACTGCAGCCCACTACTCAAAACAGTGAAGCCACCTGCCTGGGTTCCAGGGGTTAGCTGCAAACCGTTAATTAAGCTAAGCTTGAGCCTGTAGACTCTATTGATCTAAAAATTACGGATTGGCATGGTGGAGCAAGAACATCAGACTAACAACTCCGAACAATTTCCTGAGGGGGAAAGGATCGAAGAACTCCATGAAGAGGATGGGGCCATCGATATTAATTTTGAACAATCCGAAACCCTGGGAAATCAGGAAGCCCAGGCTGATGACGGAGCCCTATCCCTTGACTTGGTGGAGCTGGAGCGACAGTTGGCCAGCCTACAGAGCGAGTTGGAAGACCGCACGGCTCAGTCTATGCGGATTGCGGCTGACTTTGAAAACTATCGTAAGCGGACTAGCAAGGAAAAGGAAGATCTGGAGTCCCAGGTGAAGGGCAACACCATCACCGAACTATTACCCGTGGTGGATAACTTTGAGCGGGCCCGGTCCCAAATCAAGCCCCAAACCGAGGGAGAAATGACTATTCATAAAAGCTATCAAGGGGTTTATAAGCAGCTGGTGGATGCCTTAAAGCGGTTAGGGGTTTCCGCCATGCGATCGGAGGGTCAGGAGTTCAATCCCCAGTTCCATGAGGCAGTGATGCGAGAACCCAGCCATGATCACCCCGAAGGCACGGTGATCGAGGAGTTTGTCCGGGGTTACCAACTGGGCGATCGGGTCCTGCGGCACGCCATGGTCAAGGTGGCCTCCGCCCCGGAGGAAGGCTCTCCAACCGAAACCGACCCTACCCATTCCTAAAGCCCCTTAGCCAGGGAAAAATAGTTCTAAAGGTTATCTTTCCCTGGCTAGGGGGGCACCTTAAGATCCGCAGATCCTATAGCCTTGAGTAGCTGTCTGACACCTTCTCAAATTAAAGTTTAAATCTGAAGTCAATTCATCCGGATGAATCAACCTCATCCATGGATCAAGGGTATAGATAACCGTTATGGCGTGAGCACCAGCAGTCATGGGTAAAGTAATTGGCATCGACCTGGGTACAACCAATAGTTGTGTGGCGGTCCTGGAAGGGGGTAAGCCAGTGGTGATCACCAGCACCGAAGGAGGCAGAACCATACCTAGTATGGTGGGCTTCGGTAAAAATGGTGAGCGCTTAGTGGGTCAATTGGCCAAGCGTCAGGCCGTCACCAATGCCGAAAATACGGTTTACAGCATTAAGCGGTTTATTGGCCGCCGTTGGGATGATACAGCCGCCGAACGCAGTCGGGTTCCCTACCGGTGTGTGAATGGGCGCGATAACACCGTAGATGTGCAAATTCGCGACAAAACCTACACCCCCCAGGAAATTTCCGCCATGGTTTTGCAAAAGCTGAAGCAGGATGCGGAGGCTTACCTGGGCACGGAGGTCACGGAGGCGGTGATTACGGCGCCGGCCTATTTCACCGATGCCCAGCGCCAGGCCACTAAGGATGCCGGTACCATTGCTGGATTGAATGTTCTGCGGATCATTAACGAGCCCACCGCCGCCGCCCTGTCCTACGGCCTGGACAAGCAGGATCAGGACCAGGTGGTGCTGGTCTTTGATCTGGGGGGCGGCACCTTTGATGTGTCGATTCTACAGTTGGGTGATGGGGTTTTTGAGGTCAAAGCTACCGCCGGCAACAATCACCTGGGGGGCGATGATTTTGACAGTTGCATTGTGGAATGGATGCTGGCCACCTTCCAGGACCAGGAGGGCATTGACCTGTCTAGCGATCGCATGGCCCTACAGCGGATTCGCGAAGCTGCCGAAAAGGCCAAGATAGAGCTTTCGAGTATGGCCGCTACCTCCCTCAACCTCCCCTTCATTACCGCCGATGCCGCTGGACCTAAGCACCTGGAAATGAGTCTGAGCCGATCCCAGTTCGAGCAGTTAACCGCAACCCTGATTAAATCTACCCTGGAGCCTGTTCAACAGGCCCTCAAGGATGCTGACCTCCCCCCTGAGGGGATTGATCGAATTTTACTGGTGGGGGGCTCTACCCGGATTCCAGCAGTGCAACAGGCAATCAGTCATTACTTTAACGGTAAGTCCCCCGATCGCTCCGTCAATCCTGATGAGGCGGTGGCCCTGGGCGCTTCTATTCAGGCTGGTGTTCTGGGGGGAGAGGTTAAGGACCTGCTACTTCTAGACGTGACCCCCCTTTCCCTGGGCATAGAGACCCTGGGGGAGGTTTTCACCAAGGTGATTGAGCGGAATACCACTATCCCCACCAGTAAGTCCCAGGTCTTTTCCACCGCTACCGACGGCCAGACCTCAGTAGAAATCCATGTGCTACAGGGGGAGCGAGCCATGGCTAAGGACAATAAAAGCCTGGGCAAGTTCCAACTAACGGGTATTCCCCCTGCCCCCCGGGGCATCCCCCAAATTGAAGTCTCCTTTGAAATTGACGCCAACGGTATTCTCCAGGTGGCTGCCCTGGATAAGGGTACAGGGCGGGCTCAAAGCATTCGGATTACCAATAGGGGCGGGCTGAGTCCAAGCGAAGTAGAGCAAATGCGCCTGGATGCCGAGGTTTTTGCCGATGACGATAACCGTCGCCGGCAGTTGGCCGATCTAGTCAACCGGGCCGATAATTTGTTTTATAGCTATGAAGCTACCCTGCGGGATAATGCCGCATTTATGGACGAGACGGCTCGCGTAGAGTTAGACAATAAGGCGGCTCAACTTCGCCATGCCCTGCACACCGTTACCCAACCTCAGGATTTACAGCACCATATCGATGCCCTACAGTCAGCTCTGTTTACCGTTGGTGCGAACCTCTATTATCAGGAGTCTCAGGAGGTTAACCCGGTAGACTTAGAATTTCCCGATCTTTATCCTGACACGGGTCGAGTTCGGGCCGCGCCAGACAACCCTGATGACTACGATGACGGTGACTACGATGATTTAGGTCTAGATGCCACCGTAACCGCAGACTACGAAGCCATTGACTAGGGACGGGTATCCCACCTGGTCAAAGTCAGGTCAACTTCTTAATATGGTTTAGAGTTTTAATATCTTTATCTACTGCTGGACTAGTCTAGGTAACCCCTATGGCCCGTGATTACTACGATGTGCTTGGTGTTTCTCGCAGCGCCGATCAAGAGGAGATCAAGCGGGCCTATCGCCGTTTAGCTCGCAAGTATCACCCGGACGTCAATAAGGATCCTGGCGCTGAAGACACCTTCAAAGAAATTAACCGGGCCTACGAAATCCTGTCAGAGCCAGAGATACGGGCTCGCTACGATCGCTTTGGCGAGGCTGGGGTTGGTGGCGCCGCCGCCGCAGGATATCCAGACTTTGGCGATATCGGTGGCATTGCGGATATTTTTGAAAGCTTTTTCGGTGGTTTTGGGGGCGGGGCTGCCCAGGCGGGGCGGCGTCGCAGTCCTACCCGTGGTGATGACCTGCGGCTTGACCTGAAATTAGACTTTAAAGAGGCTGTATTTGGGGGTGAAAAGGAAATTAAAATAAGTCACCTGGAGACCTGTGGTACCTGTAAGGGCAGCGGTGCCAAGCCCGGCACCCGACCTAGCACCTGCGGCACCTGCGGGGGTACCGGTCAGGTACGGCGGGCTACCCGTACCCCCTTCGGCAGCTTTACCCAGGTTTCCGCCTGCCCCACCTGTAACGGCAGCGGTGAAGTGATCGAAGACCGCTGTGAAAGCTGCGGTGGTAGTGGCCAGATCCAGGAAACCAAAAAGCTGAAGATTACCATCCCCGCTGGGGTTGATAACGGTACCCGTCTACGGGTTTCATCCGAGGGCGACGCGGGGTTGCGGGGTGGACCGGCCGGTGATCTCTACGTGTACCTATTTGTCAGTGAGGACCCCGCCTTTAAGCGGGATGGCATCAATATCCTCTCTGATTTACGCATCAGCTACCTACAGGCTATTTTAGGCAGCAAACTTTCCATTGACACCGTGGATGGTCCGGTGGAGTTAGAGATCCCCGCCGGCACCCAACCGGGTACGGTGCTGCCCCTGGAGAACCATGGGGTACCAAAACTAGGCAACCCCGTCAGCCGGGGCGATCACCTGATCACGGTACAGGTAAATATCCCCACCCGTTTGAAGCCGGAGGAACGGGAACTGGTGGAGAAGCTGGCGGAAATTCGAGGCGATCAGGTTAATCGGGGGGGGATCGAGGGGTTCCTGGGGGGCCTATTTCGAGGATGAACCCCACCGATGCATCAAGCCCCATAGATGCCCTCCTAGATCTGCGCGGCACCCCCTGCCCCATTAACTTTGTCCGCACTAAGCTGCAGTTGGAGAAAATGTCCCCCGGCTCGCTCCTAGAGGTTTGGCTAGACGCCGGCGAGCCCGTCGAACAGGTTCCCGACAGCCTGAGGATGGAGGGCTATGGAATTGTCTCTCTGCAGCCGCAGGATACCTACTTTTGTCTGAGGGTGCGTCGTCCTACCTAATGCTATGGAGTTTCCGACCCCCTACCCTGAGCCCTTGCCCACCAAACTTTTGGGGGTTGTTACCGCTGTCCAAGCCAATTTCTATTGGATCAACTTAAGCTCACCAACCTCTGATCAGCCCTTCACCCAGCGTCTGCTCTGTACCCGCCGAGCCCGTCTGAAGAAAATTGGCCAACAGGTGATGGTGGGGGATTGGGTAGAGGTGACCGATGTGGACTGGAGTGGGGGCCGGGGGGCGATCGCTCAGGTCTACCCCCGCCAAACCATCCTAGATCGTCCCCCCATCGCCAATGCTAGCCAAATGGCGTTGGTTTTTGCCCTGGCATCCCCTGATCTAGAAATCCACCAATTAAGTCGTTTCCTGGTCAAGGCCGAATCCACCGGCCTGAGGATATTACTGTGCCTGAGTAAGGCAGACCTGGTCAGCCTTCAGGTCCGTCAGGATTGGCAACATCGACTGCAGCGTTGGGGCTATAATCCCCTGGTGATTAGTCTGGAGGAGCAAGATCAATCCGCCGTAGTCACCCTAGCAGACCACCTAAAGGATCAAACTACGGTGATCTCTGGCCCCTCCGGGGTGGGCAAATCCAGCCTGATCAACCGCCTGATTCCCCAGTTGAATCTGAAAACAGGGACGGTTTCAGGACGGCTAGAGCGTGGCCGCCACACCACCCGCCATGTGGAGTTATTTGAATTACCAGGGGGTGGATTGCTAGCCGATACCCCCGGCTTTAACCAACCTGATTTAACCATCGCCCCGCAGGATCTAGGCAACTACTTTCCAGAAATTCGCCTGAGTGAAGAACCCTGTCAATTTAAAGATTGCCTGCACCGGCAGGAACCTGGTTGCCACGTCAGGACCGACTGGGAACGATATTCGGTCTATCTGACCTGGTTAGAGGAACTGATCGGGCTACAGGACCACAGGGCGCAACGGAGTCACCATCAAGTCAGGGTCAAGGCGAAAAGTCGGGAATTAGGCCAGGTTCACCATGAACCCCTACTATCCGTGAAAAAATACCGCCGCACCTCCCGTCGCAGTGAAAATCAATCCCTGGATAGGCTCCGCCAGAGTTCTGCCCAGGGACTAGAGGAACTCGACTAAAGTGGTGGCTACGGCCATAGCCTCAGCCAGCCCTTACCCCATCCTTATTTTTCTGTGATAACAATTATAGGACTCCCTTAGGTGCATACCCATGCAACAAAACTTTAGTGAGGATGAGTGGGTGACCCTCTTGCAGGCCCCAATGCAAGCCCTGGTTGCGGTTTGCTTAGCCGATAAGGTAGATCCGGTTTCCTTTCTGCAAGAACTGAAGGCTGGTGTCAAGCTTGTTAGCGAAGAAACCAGTCGTTCAGATTTGCCCGGAGATCTGGTACCGGCCCTGCTTCAATCTACCGCCAAGTTGGATAGCCAGGATCCCCTGTCTGGAGACCAGTTGCAGCTGAAAAAGCAATTTGAGCTGCTAGGGCTAATTCAAACCTTTAAAGATGCTAAGGAAGGTAAGAATGCGGCCATTAGCCATTTCCAAAAGGTTACTGCTCTTCTGGCCACCAAGGTGACCGGGGTTGAAGCCAATAACTATAAAATCTGGTTGATGTCCTTGGCGGAGAAAGTGGCAAAAGCCCAAAAGGAAGGTGGAATTATGGGTTTTGGTGCCAGCCGTATCAGTGAGCGGGAATCAGATGTTCTGAAACAATTGGCTACGGCCCTGGGTCTTTAGGCACCCTGGGGAATCTACTGGTACCCCTTTTAACCCTTGATCTTGAGGAGCAATCTATTTGCTGACCTTGACTTTCGACTTGCTTCCAAAGTAAGGCTAAAGCCTTACTTTGGAAAACTAAATCTCCTAACTAACTTTGATCAAATTTGCGAGGAACATCCATGATTGCACTACTGATTAGCATTCTCGTACTAGCTGTTAGCTTGCTGATTATTTCCAAAATCCCCCCCGTCGGCGTAGAAATTGATAACCCCGTCAAGGCCTTGATAGTCGGCGCCATCATCGGGGTCTTCAATGGTATTTGGCAATTTTTACCCAGCGCTTTGACGAAAACCGTTTCGATCTTGAGTTTGGGTATCATTCCCCTGATTGGTTCTATCATTGTCTTTGGCTTAGCGGCCTGGCTGGTGGAGGGCTTTCGTCTGCGTTGGGGCCTCTGGAGTGCGATTTTAGGCGCTATCCTGCTGACCATTATTAGCTCCATCCTAAATTGGATTCTGACCAGCGTTGGTATTTTTACCACCGCTATTTAGTCCTGTCTGCTCCATTAGTCTCTCAGGAATCTATCCCAAGGAGCCCATGGGAAACGGCAGCAAAAATAAATTCAGAACCAGTTTAGGCCGTTTCAGCCGATTCGCGCCCATCCATGGAGCTTGATCTGAACGAGGTATCAAGGGTTTCAGCCCCTAGAATTTTTGAATTTACAATTGCTGGGGAAACGGTTAAGCCAAGGTTAGCCGTTTCCCGTCGTTATAAAATTGGATGACCACGTTATCAGTTTCTATCGGGCGGTGGTGGATCACCTGGATGAACCAGACTGATCGATGGGTCAAAGCCCGGCCCTTGATGGTAAGGTCAAGCAGTGGGTAGGATGGATGGGCCGGTCAGCCACCTGCCTGGAGGCGATCGCCGGAGTGCCCATGGGTCGGTCTGGGGAAGGCAACCCCTTGACCAAGTTCAAGGCCTGGCCGCCCACCACTGGGCAGCGGCAATTAAACCAGACCGATAGAGGCTATCTAACCGATCAGGGGTCACCATGCACAAAATTCCAGTCACCGTTGTCACGGGCTTTTTAGGGGCCGGGAAAACCACCCTATTGCGCCACCTGCTCCAGAACAACCAGGGACGCCGCATTGCCGTGCTGGTGAATGAATTTGGCGAAGTTGGCATTGATGGGGAACTGTTAAGGGCCTGTCGAGTTTGCGACGACGACGATCCCCAGGACACCATTGTAGAACTGGCCAATGGCTGCCTCTGCTGCACCGTACAGGAGGAGTTTTTGCCCACCATGCAGACCCTACTGAAACGCCGGGATCAGCTCGATTGTATTCTAATTGAAACCTCCGGCCTGGCCCTACCCAAGCCCCTGATCCAGGCCTTTCGTTGGCCTGAAATTCGGACTGGGGCCACCGTCGATGGGGTGGTGACGGTGGTGGATGGGGAGGCCCTGGCGGGGGGGCAATTTGTGGGAGACCTGGAGGCCCTGCTGGCCCAACGCCAGGCCGATGCCAGCCTGGGTCACGAAACCCCCCTGGAGGAACTATTTGAGGATCAGTTGGCCTGTGCTGACCTGGTGCTGCTCACCAAGGTGGATCGGGTGGATGGCCCTACCCAAGAGCGCCTGCAGCAATGGTTAACCAGCCAGCTGCCCACCGGGGTGAAAATTGTCCCCTGCCACCAGGGAGCGGTCAGTGCCGATCTGCTGCTGGGGTTTAATGCGGCGGTTGAAGACCAGCTCGACTCCCGCCCCAGTCACCACGATGGCGAGGCAGACCACGACCACGATGAGGACATTACCGCTCTGCACGTTGTCCTAGACCAGAGCTTTGACCCAACGGAGTTGGTCCGCCGTCTGCAATCCCTGGTGCAGCGCTACGAAATCTACCGGATTAAGGGCTTTGTGGCCGTACCCCACAAGGCCATGCGCCTGGTGGTGCAGGGGGTGGGCAATCGCTTTGATAGCTTTTACGATCGCCCCTGGCAAGCCGATGAACCCCGCCACACCCGGTTAGTCTTCATTGGTGACTTCTCCACCCCTGAGGCCAGCCCCCCCCTCTCCCCGGAGACCCTAACTATGGTACTGACCCAGCCCTTCTAGGCATTTAGTCATTTTTTATTTCTATGGCCCGTGCTGGTTACACCCTGCCTGTTTTTGCCGTGGCCGCCGCTAAGGCGGCCCTGATCCATCTGCAGGGGGAGGGCTCGGCACCGCCCGCAACGGTCAGTCTAGATCTCCTCCCTGGGGAAGCCGCCATCCCCCTGCAGCAGGTGGCGCGGCTAGGCTCTAGCAGTGCCCTGGCCATTACCCTCAGTGACCCCGGCGATAACCTGGACCTGACCCGCCATACACCGGTTTGGGCCTGGGTGCAGGGGGAGCCGCGCCGGCAGGGGCCCCTGGTGCTGGTGGCGGGGGAGGGGATTGGTAGAACCGCCGCCGGGGAACCCGCCATCTATCGCTACGCCCGGCGCCTGTTTGAGGCCAACCTGTTGCCCCTGATCGGGGCGGATCAAACCATCACGGTGTCCATTGTCATGCCAGAGGGGCGGCAACTGGCCCAACGCACCTCTAACGAAGCCTTTGGGGTGCTGGAGGGGTTGTCCCTGCTGGGCACCAGCGGTATTTCCCAGCCCCTGTCCGTCGCCGATCACCTGGAGACCCTGCGCCAGGTCTTGCAAACCAAGGTGCGATCGCAGCCCCATCTGGTATTTTGTGTCGGCAGTCATGGACTGCAGGTGGCCCAAGGGCTGGGGGTTCCCGACAGTGCCCTGGTACAAACCGGCAATTGGATTGGGGCCCTACTGGTGGAGGCCGGCCTGCGGGGGGCAGAGTCGGTGCTATTGCTGGGTTACCAGGGAAAATTAGTGAAGCTAGCCGGCGGCATTTTCCACACCTCCAGCCACCTGGCCGATGCCAAACTCGAGGTGATCGCCGCCGCCGTGGCCCGCACCGACGGTGACCTGGCAGCCCTGCAGGCGGTGTTAGCGGCCCAGACCGCCGAGGCGGCTTACCAGAAATTAGTGGAGCTGGGCCTGGCTGATCGGGTGTTCCATCGCCTGGCCGCCACCATTTCGGAGAAAGCCCAGGCCTATGGCCAAAAGTATGGCAATGTTCAACTGGCGGTGGGTACGGTGTTATTTGACCGCCAGGGTCAGGTGATCGCCCAGGATGCCCCTGCCAGGCAATTGCTCAACATCGCTCGCTGACTCTGCTGAGAACTGGTCAGAAATTCACCTAAAGACCAAAAACCTCTGCGGGGTCGGTGCGCTGCACCTTACGCACCGCCAGACTACCCGCCACTAAACACATCGTAAAGGTGAGGACGTAGAGACTCACCGCCCGCTCCAGGGTCAGGTTAAATATCAGACCCGTAATATCCGCCCCCAGACGATAGAGCAGAAGACTGACCAGTAGCCCGGGGATAAAGCCCAGCACCGAAAGCATGATCGCCTCCTGCATGACTACGGTAAACAGAAACCGGTCAGTGTAGCCCATCGCCTTGAGGGTGGCATACTCTGACCAATGGTCAGCCACATCGGTGTAGAGAATCTGGTAGACCAAGATAATCCCCACCACAAAACCCATGGCGGTAAGCAGGGAAAAGATAAACCCAATATTGGTGTTCTCCTCCCAATACCGTCGTTCTCGCTGAATAAACCCCTCTGGCCCGTACTTGGGCAGCACCAGAACATCCTGGGGTAGACGTTGCCGCAGGAGGTCAACTATGGTGTCAGGGGAAACCCCAGGGGCCAACTTGATCAGACCGATGTCGGCGGTGGCAAAGCTGCGTTGATCCTCCTCCGGGCCGCGGTTAGCGAAGTAGCGAAGAAAATTTTGATCACTCATCAGCAGATTGCCATTGCCGGCGGCGAAGTCTGTCCCCAGACTAAAGGTACCGACGATCCGAACTTGGCGGTCCGCCAGTTCTGTCACTACCCCCGTCTGTCGAGGCCCCAGTTCGGCGCGAGCCCGGCGATCGATGAGGGCGGTGTTGGGCAACTTCAGGGCCTGGCGCTGGGCCATAATTTCCGGCAAGGGGAGAACCGGATCATCCGGGTTGTAGGCGATCACCCGCACCGGCCGCCCCTGCTTGGTGTCGGGGTTTTTCCAACGGGCATCGCTGGTGTAGATAGCGTAGGCCCCCTCCACCCCCGCCAGGGCCTGGGCCTGGTAGAGCCGGCGATGGGCAAAGGAACGGGGAACAAACATATTTTCCTTCAGCCGGTTGATAATCACAATATCCCCATTTAGCTGCTGCAACAGTTGGGTCTGGCTGTCGTAAAGGGCGTTTTTAAAGCCGTTAAACAGCAGCATGAGCATCACCGCAAAGGCCACCCCCGCCAGGGAGGTAAGAAACTTTTTGCGATCGTGGATCAGATTAAGCAGGGCTAAGGGAGTAGGCATGCGGGCCACAGGGTCGGAGGGGAATAGTTTTGGCCAGCACCCTTAGAGGTTGTTTGAAAAGGGTTGTCCCAGGTATAGTTCGCCGCCAGGGGGCCACCAAAATACTGAATTTTGCGGTGATTATCCTACTCCATAGGTATAGTTTGAGACTTTCTTTGGCTTTTCAAACAACCTCTTAGGACAGGTTTAATCGAGGGAAGCAAAGATGGGGCAAGGATTCTAGTTCACCTTTGCCAGGCTGCGGCGATATCGGGGGGCAAACTAGCCCTTGGCCCTACTACCCCAGGCACTGGTCATGCGACCAAAATTAACTTGAAACTCCGCCAGCCCGAGCCAACCACCGGGTCGGTCCTCATCCCAGGAGGCGGAGAGAACACCGTAGGTTAACCCTACTACCCCCAAGCCAAAGCACCCCAGGGTGACAAGTAAAACCGCGTAGGGGGGCAACTCTACCTGGGCCTTCGCCACCAGGTAATAGCTGGCAAAGAAAGTGATTACCCCAAGGCCGGTAGGGATCCCTGAAAAGGCTAGTATCCGGCGTAGCATTCGCTGGCTGACCACCTCGGGAATGGCCGATGAACCAGCCTGACTCCCCTTGGACTGAGGATTAGAGGCGGGGGAGGGCACCGACTGCACCGGCTGATCAGTCTTGCCAGGCTTAGCTCTGGGGGCCTTGCCCGTAGGTTCAAAGGGTAAGCGCTTACGAGAAGAATTGGGAGCCATGACACACCAGGCGGGGAACTAGCCGCGAATGCCGAGTTTTTGAATCAGAGCCCGGTAGCGATCGCTATCTTGCTTTTGCACGTAACTCATCAACCGCTTACGCTGACCAATCATTTTCAACAGGCCGCGGCGGGAGGAGTAATCTTTTTTATTGTTTTGTAGGTGGGCACTGAGGCGGTTAATTCGTTCAGTGAGCATTGCGATCTGCAAATCGGCGGAGCCAGTGTCGGTTTCGTGAACCTGGTAGTCGGAAATAATTTCCTGCTTGCGAACCTGTAACAGAGCCATGGATAGTTCTCTAGGTGAATAACGCCAAGGTTTTTTATTGTACCAGAGGGGCTAGGGTTTAGACATTGAGGGACTGACTGAGCCAGGCGATCGCCTCCCGCAGCCAAATCTCCGGATCCCTGGCCTTGGCCACCGTGGTTTGGCGCCCCACCGCCTGCAAGGCTTTGAGAATTTCCCCCTGGGTGTAGCCCAGGGCCCCCAGGGTGACCATCACCTCTTCCTGAATCGACACTATAGGGCCCCCCTCGGTGAGGGGCGCTGATCCGGTTTGGGTTTGCCAGTTCTGTAATTTGGCTTTCAGTTCCAGCACCAGCCGTTCAGCGGTTTTTTGCCCAATGCCGGGGGTATGGGCCAGCAGGCGAGTGTTGCCGGTTACCACCGCCTGCACCAGGTCCTGATCCCCCAGGGTATCCAGCATAGCCAGGGCAATTTGGGGGCCAACCCCACTGACGCTGATCAGCTGGCGGAATAAATCCCGTTCCTGACGGGTCCCAAAGCCAAATAGCACCCATTGATCCTCCCGTACCTGGAGGTGGGTAAACAACTGCAGAGGCTCCCCCAGGGCCGGTAGCAGGGTTAGCTGACGAGCCGTCGCCTGCAGTTCGTAGGCCACCTGGTTGACCTCCAGGGTGAGGAGGATTTTATACCCGCCAGGCTTTTCAAGCTCCGCCAGGGTGCCCTTTAGATAGGTGATCATGGAGAGGGCTGGGGGCGAGGTCGGCGGGGTTGGGGGTCGGACTGACCAGGGGGGGAGGGCTGAATCGGCGAGGCGGGGCCAGGCTGGAGTTGATTACGACCGTTTTGGATAATCCGCAGCATCTGGGACAACTGCTGTTCCACCTGGGATAGCACCCGATCGACGTAGGCATCCGCTTCCTCTTGAATCATGCTCTGTTCTGCCAAGGCGTTCTGGTGCTGAATTTGCCATTCCTGTTGGGCCTGTTGCTGTAGCCTCTGCAACTCCGCCGTCACTTGATTCCTCAGTTGGTCACAGTCCGCTTGGGTTTGGGCCTTCAGTTGTTGGGCCATCTCCTCAGCCTGCCTGAGAATACCTAGCTCATCTAAAATCTGAGCAGATTGGCGCTCTGCCGTAGCCAGTAGATTCTCAACGTAGTGTTCCGCATCCGCAATTAGGTCCTGACGTTGCTGTAACACCTGCACCGCCTGGCGAAAGGCGGGCGGCAGGTTGAGTCGAATGGCATCCAGTTGATCGAGGAGTTGGTCCTCATCGATCAAGGTGCGCCCAGTGAAGGGAACCCGGGGACTGGCCAGGATAATTTCCTCAAGTTTGTTGAGAGCCTGCTGAATGTCTACATCTCCGATGGTTGGGAGACCGGAGTCACCATCGGCGGTGGAGGAAGGGGGGGAGCTACCGGGCCGAGGGCGGCGCTGGGCTGGATCTGGGCGTAGCATTGGTAAACGTCTCGAGCTACATGGTCAGGAACAAGGTGATCAATCGGTCCTCCAAAACGAGCAATTTCCTTCACCAGGCTACTGCTCAAAAAGCCGTACTCGGTGGAGGTGGCCAGAAAAAGGGTTTCAATATCATCCGCCAGGGTTTTATTAGTATGGGCCATTTGCAACTCTTTTTCGAAATCTGACAGCACCCGCAACCCCCGCAATAGCACCTGAGCCTGGTGACGCTGGGCATAGCTGATGGTAAGGCCTTCGTAGTGATCCACATCCACATTACCGAGGTGGCTCACCGATGCTTGAATCTGGGCCTGGCGCTGGCTGATGGAAAACAGGGGTAGTTTACTGGGATTACTGGAAATTAAGACAATCACCCGATCAAACAGCCGACTGCCACGGGTGATAATGTCTACATGACCCAGGGTGATGGGGTCAAAACTACCGGGATAAAGGGCAATCAAGGGATCAACTCGATCGACGTAAGGTGCTTCAGCGATTATAGCGGTAGCCCCAGGGTTTACCCTAGCGGCGACGTTGCTTGCTCACCATTTTTCGGGATAGGCGCAGGTTAATCGCCTGTTGTTCTGTCCAATCCTGCAAAACCCGGTAGAAGATTTGTTTATCCTGTCCCTGCAGAACGGCGGTTTGGTCGGCGGTTTCAATACCGTAGGGGTAGCCACCGCCCACAATCACCTCGGCTCGCACCCAGTTAAGATAGCGGGTTAGGTGACCGCTTTCCCCCATCCACAGGGGCATTTCCAGCCGCACCGGGTAGCCATTACGAGTGGTTTTTAGATAGGTAAAGGCAATCCCATCGCCGTAGGCTCCGTACTGGGTTAAGATGCCTCCCCGATCGCAACGAAACAGGGGAGTGCGGTCTCCCCAGGTCATCAGGGAAGCCAGGAGCTGGGCATCATGGACCCCCTCAGTGGCCTCCAGACCGTAGAGTTGATGTAGCAGGGTGACCAGGTCGTGGGCATAGGAGGTGTCGACATAGCCCACCAGGGGCACCCGTCGCCGCTCGCTGGCCTCCAACAAGGGCAAAATCGCCTGAACATAGGCGGTTTGGCTGTCTTGATCAAAGGCTTGCGCAAAGGTGAGCACCAGAGCTCCATCGAAGAATACCAGGCAACGCTCCGGCGTCTGACAGGCATTGATGTATTCCACCAGTCGCCCCACCTCCAGTTGGAAACGGCGGATATTAATACAGCGCTCCACCGGTTGGGCGGGGTTGGCCCCCAGGTCTGCCGGGGTCATCAGATCCAGACGGATAGCCTTCTCGTACCTGCCAGTTTTGCTATGGGGATTTTCAAACCAACCAATTTGGATCAGGGCGAGGGGAATGGACAGATCCTTGCCGGGGGAAATTTGGGAGCCATCCACGGCAAAGGTGGTGATGTCGGAAAGTACCTGCTGCACCCAGTGGCTGCTGGCCTCCCGGTTGGACCAGCGATCGCAGGCCGGGGCCGATTCAGCAAAGAAAAAGGGAATAATCCCCTGGTTAGCCCTGTCCCCCAGCTCCAGGGGAGCGGCCCCCCGGGGAGAGGAGAGGCCCCTCAGCCGCTGCTGCTGCCCCGCCAGATCCAGGCTAGAAAAATCTAGCCAGGCCTGCTGATAGGCTTTAAAGAGTTGGGCATTGGCCCGCGTAAAGGAACTAAAGGCCGAGCGGTGTTGGTCAAGTAGGGCTTTAATCTGGCCGGCACTCACGGGCATACTCCATCAGTCCATAGAACACCTGTATTGAAAAGGATTCTAACGGGTTTCTGGCCAGTTGTCACAGGGAGGTAGCCTGAGAGCCCTAGATTGATCCAGGGGGAAGCCTGCCTGGGCATGACTTCCCCTGGGTCTAGTCAGACCTCAACGAGGGGGTTAAATAATCGGCGAGGGGGGCAGATCGACGGCGACTTGAAAGGCATCCCAGGCTAGTAGATCGGCAAGTAGGGCTTGGTAACCCAGGGGGTTGGGATGGAGACCGTCACTGCAGAGGCGATCTCGCCACCAGCCCTGGTCACGCTTCAACCACAGATCCAGCACATCCAGGTAGGGGATATTGGAGCTGTGGCAGGCCAGACGGGTCGCCTCCTTATAGCGCCACTGCTCTTGATGGCTGTAGTACAGCACCTCAGAAAAGGGCATGGCCGCTTCATTCACCGGCGTCATACCCACGAATAGGACCGGGCAGAGCTGGCGAGCGTCCTGCAGCAGCCGACCCAGACTTTGTTCAAAGTCGTCAAAGTCCGTGTAGTTACGCCCCAGGGGACGCCCCACCCGGGCCGAGTCGTTCATGCCCACCGACAGGATAATCAGGTCCGGCAACCGATTACGGATTTCCCCCCGGTAGCGAAACTCATGGTCCAGGCGAGCCTGGACCTGGGGCACCCGATCGCCCCGCACCCCCAGATTATAGAATACGGCCCCGGCCCGTTCCGGTGCCAGGGAAAGGCGACGCAAACGCTCTACCCAGCCGCCCCCCTCCGGGTCACCAAAACCGTAGACACAGCTATCGCCGATCGCCACCACCTTTTGGGGGTGGGTTGACCTGAGGTCAGTAGCACTGGGGGACGGGCTAGGGGGGGTGGCTAACATGCAAACCTGCTCAAGGTTGGGCCGCATCCCCGGCTGGCGGTCTTCATCCAAACCGGTGGATTATTGCAAATTGTTTACATATTACCCCCTGGGGGGAATTTCTGAAGCTCAGGACGGAGGCTTTATCGTTTTTTCAAGGCTGAACTCAGCAGCCGCTCCATGATAATCCGGCGCACCTGGGGATGGTTCATCATATAGGTATGCCAGGCAGGCACCTGCAGCACTGCATCGGCCTCGGTCATGTAGGTTTCCTGCAGGGCCACCACCCCATCGTTGATATCCTCCCCAAAGGGGCTGAGCAGGCCACGGGGGCCACCGGTACCTGCCACGATGGTGTAGGGGGAGGGCAGCAGGGGCAGTTGATCGTAGAAATTCTGGCTGGTTAGGTTAAACCCACACTGACCGGTAAACCATTGGAAGGGGGGCAGTTTCCAGGCCAGGGGGGCTAACCGGGGGGGCTGGTTAGGGGTACCCAGCATGACCACGTGATCTGGGGTAGCCTGGCAGCCCAGCCCCAGGGCCGCTCGCGTTAGTACCCCGCCCAGGGAGTGGGCCACCACAGCGTAGGGCCCTGCTGTTCCCAACCGCTGAAAACGTTGGCAGAGTCGCTGGGCAATGGCATCAAAACCCTCGGCAAAGGCAAAGTAGCCAAACTGTTCGGTGGGGTGCCCCGCCTGGCGCAGGGCCTGCTCCAGGCTAAGCAAGGATAGGGAGGTGCGGGCGAGGCCGTGGATGAGCAGGATCTGCATAGGCGAGTTAGCTAGTATCACCATCCTAGCCAAGCCCATCCCCCTTGACAGCAGGGAAAACCCTACCGTCAACCCGATCCATTCCCAGTTCCGCCACCACCACGGCGGCCAGTTTAGTGGCGGCCCCAGAGGGCCCCCGCAGCGATCGCAGGTCCTTAGCCATGGCCGCCAGCCGCTCCGGATGATCTAGATAGTCGATCAGCTGGTCGGCCACCACCCGGGGTTGCAGGGGACCGATCAGCTCCGGCACCACCGATCGCTGGGCCCAAAGGTTAGGCCAGGCAAACAAACGGCCCTGCTGATAAATCTTCCGCAGTACCAGGCGATTAATCCCCCGGGCCAGGGGATCCCCCACCAGGGGCAGGTTAGCCAATAGCCCCGGGATCCCATCCCAGGCCTTCATGACCTCCAGTTTTTGGGTGGGCAGGACCACCAGCATCGGTATCCCCAGGGCGCCTAACTCCGCCGTATTGGCCCCGACGGTGGTGAGGCAGAGGGTGAGTTGGGTGAACAGGTCATAGGCGGGCTGGCCGGTCCAAAGCAGGATCTCCAGGCCAGTCGGGGTCCGCAGTCGGGGTAAATCTGCCGGGGACTGCACCAGGTGGGCGCTGGTGACCCCCTCAAACAGGCCACAATCGGGATTATGGTGCGGATCGGCAAACTGGGCCAGGGTCTCCAGGGAGAGGAGCGACGCCACTGGAATCACAAATCGAGTCTGGGGGCGCTGCTGGTGAAGGGCGGTGGCGGTGGCCAGACAGAAGGGTAGACCCACCCTCAGCTTGGTGGATTTAGACCCCGGCATTAACCCGATCAGGGGCTGTTCTGCTCCAAGATTGAGGGTAGTCGCGATCTCCGCTACCTGGGCCGGATCGGTTTCCACCTCCGCCATCAAATCCCCAATCACCTCACACCTGGAGCGAAATGGGGGCGGGGCCTGATCCACAATTGCTGGGGTCATGGCCGCCACCCGATCCACCCAGCGGTGCCAGCGGGCCTCCCACTCCGCATAGATAACGGTACGGTAGCCCAGCCGCCGACCCATTAACACCGGGTAAATTTGGTCCCCACCCAGGAATAGGACTACTCCCTGGGGGGCCCAGTCCCAATCGGTGGCGGTTTTACCCAGCAGCAAAAAGGGGAAAAAATGTTGAGCCCCTTGCACCCGGTCCACCCCCGCCAGGCTAGCGGCCATTTCCGCCTCCCGGCCCGAGGCATTGACGCAGGGGGATAGCACCACGGAAATACGGACCTGCAGCGAGCTCGGTAACTGCTGGCGTAGGGCCTTAACCACAGGGCGCACCCAGGTGGCGATTTCACCAGGACCGTTGGACAGAATCAGAATATCGCGGCGAACCATGGCTGAGCTAGGGGACTGGTATTCCCCAATATATATCTATATCTTTGGCCAGACCGCTTAGGATAGGGTTGATCGCTCCAAGGCCAACACTGGAGAGGCGTTATTGACTCAGCCACTGGTGGAGATCAACAAAGTTACAGGTGTGGGCCGTCATTGGTGCTTCGTAGCCCTTCAGTCTGACGGTATGGGGCTGCCAGGGTAGGGGGGACTGGCCGCCAGCAGGGTTACCCTGGGTAAGCAGGTTATAGGTGCTCTCTCCCATGGCCACATCCACCCCCAGGGCCTTGGTGGCGGACTCCAGGCGAAAGGCGGCGTTGACTGTGTCCCCGAGGGGGGTATAGTCGGGGCGATCGCCGGAGCCCGCATTCCCCACCATGGCATAGCCGCTGTTTAGCCCCGCCCCAATTCTAAGGCTGAAGGGGAGGGGAAATTGTTGGTGCAGGGCCCCTGTCATGGTGGCTAGAGCATTAACAGCCCGCAAAATTTGCTGAATTTCAACCACCGTCCTATCAGCGGATTGGTGCACCCAAACGGCCATGACAGCGTCACCGATATACTTATCTACACCACTACCGTAACGACCGATAATTTCACCGGCCCGCCTAAACCAGGTGCCAATCGCCTCCGCTAAAACCTTCTCGCTGACCTGGCGAGCCATCACTGTAAAATCTCGAATATCCACCACCATCACCGTCATCAAGTGACGCACGTGCAAAGCCGTCGTCGGCGCTAGCCCGGCGCTTTGACCAGCAGCAGCATTCCCCTGACCATGAGGGAGGTCAGGCTGGGGGCAGAAAAACCGCAACTCGGTCTGGCCAAAGGTAATCAGGTCACCATCCTTGAGAATGACAGGGACTGTCACCCGGCGCCCATTGCGGAAGGTGCCATTGCGGCTACCCAGATCGATTAAATAAAAATCCCCCTGATCAACGGCCTGAAACATGGCATGGTGGCGGGAAATCCAGCGATCGGAGAGGACTAGATTATTGTTGTCACTACGACCGACGGTCCAACATTGAATACCTTGCAGCGGCAAAGAGCGATCGCCCGAAGGGGTACTCAGGCTCAAGTAGGGAGCAGATTGCAGAATCACCACAACGACTCAAGGATAACGTTTAGAAACTGGCAAGGAAGTCGACAGGCACCCTGTACTAGCTTATCTGGTCTGGGGTGAAGCTAGGGTAAAAGCCAGTCGAGTAATGGTGTGAAAAGCAAGAAGCTGAGGGTGGATAGGAGCTACAGGACTGCGGGCTCCAGCAAAGTCAGACGGCCAATGGCCGCATCAATCTCTACCAAACCACCGATGGGCAAAATCCATAGGGGTTCTACGTGGCCGATCCAGGCCCCTGTCCAGGCGGGAATACCAAGGGGTTGCAGGTGGTCCCGGAGGATTTCCTCTAGGGTCAGGGATCCGTAGCCAGGGCCGGGATAGCAATCGACACATTGACCAAAGATAAAGCCCGCCAGCCCCTCCAGCACCCCCGCCAGTTTCAGATGGGTGATCAGGCGATCAATGCGATAGGGAGGTTCCCCCACATCCTCAAGAAATAAAATAGCCCCCCGGGTATTCGGGAAATAGGGGGAGCCCACCAGGCCCGCCAGGACCGACAGGTTGCCCCCCACCAGGGGCCCCTGGGCCCGACCAGGGGTGAGGGTGGTGATGCGGCCCTGGTCCCGCATCAGGCGGTCTTGATCAACCCCCAACAATGGATTTTGGTAGGTTACCGCTTCCCCATCCATTAGTACGCGGCGCCACAGATCCACCTGATCGGGGCGCCAGGCGGTCAAACCGTGGGGACCGTGGTAGGTAACCAGGCCGGTGCGGGCGTAAATCCCCAGGAGCAGGGCGGTAATATCACTAAAGCCAATGATCACCTTGGGGTGGCTACGCAATCGATCGTAGTCCAGATAGGGCAATAGCCGGGCGCTGCCCCAATCCCCCCGCACCGGCAGCAAGGCCGCCACCTCGGGGTCGGCAAGGAAGTGATTCAGGTCGGCGGCCCGATCGCGGTCTCGACCCGCTAAATACCCGTAGCGATCCAGGGCGTGGGGGCCAACCAGGGGGACAAACCCGAGGGCCTTCACCGCCTCCACCACCAGGTCCAGGCGATCGGGGGTAAAGCTGGCCCCAGCGGGGCTGACAATTCCCACCCGATCGCCGGGTTTGAGGCGAGGCGGTTTAGCCATCGGGGAGGAGCGGACCGACCCTGACCCCAGGGCCGCCATCCCTAATCCCGTCCCTAGGCCCGCTAACAAATGTCGTCGTTGCATATGGGATCCCCTTCCACGCTACCCTAAGGATCTCTGCCGAGCCTACACCGGAGTTCGTGATGGCCCCAGCATCCCCCGTCAACCTCAGCCCCACCGCTTGGGAAAATCGCTACCTGCAGGGTACCACCGGTTGGGACCTGGGTCAGCCCGCCCCGGCCCTGAGTCAGTGGGTAGAGAGCCAGGGACCCCCTGAGAACGCCGCCTCCGCCATCGTGCTGGGGGCAGGCCGAGGCTATGATGCCCTGCTATTCGCCCGCCATGGCTTTCAGGTCACGGCGGTAGATTTTGCCCCCTCGGCGATCGCCGCCCTCACCCAGGCAGCCAAGACCGAGCAGCTCTCCGTCACCGGGCTGGAGCAGGATATCTTTACCCTGCTGCCGCAGTGGCAAGGACAATTTGATTACGTGGTGGAACACACCTGCTTTTGTGCCCTTGACCCCAGCCTCCGCCCCGCCTATGTGCACCTTACCACCAATCTACTGGCCCCCCAGGGGGAGTTGCTGGCGGTGTTTTTCACCCACGATCGCCCCGGCGGCCCCCCCTTTGGCCTTTCCATTCCAGAACTTACGAAACTGTTCATCCCCTATTTTGAGGTGCTCAGCCTGGACCCGGTGGCGGTCTCCGTCCCGACTCGCCGAGGGGAAGAACACTTTGCCCGTCTGCGCCGCCGCTGATCCACAGGGCTCGATTCCGGCCTTACCTGCCCCATTTCGTGATACAACCAAAAAGCACAGCTGGAAGCTCACCCAAGCAGGCTTTCGGTTTCAGTTGAGGGAGGTTGACTTATGGCCCCATCGTCCACAGCCCTAGGGGGTCAGGTGGCAATTGTTACCGGTGCGTCCCGTGGCATTGGCCGAGCCATTGCCCTGGCCCTAGCCGCAGAGGGCGCCCGGGTGGTGATCAATTACGCCCAATCCGCCACCGCCGCCCAAGCCTTAACCGCTGAGATTAGCGCTAATGGCGGTGAGGCGATCGCCCTACAGGCCGATGTGGCCCAAGCCGATCAAGTGGAGGACCTGGTCAAGCAAACCCTGGATCGCTTTGGTCGCATTGACATCCTGGTTAACAACGCGGGGATCACCCGTGACACCCTGTTACTGCGGATGAAGCTAGAGGATTGGCAGGCGGTGATTGACTTAAATCTAACCGGGGTGTTTCTCTGTACTCGTGCAGTTAGTAAGGTCATGCTCAAACAGCGGTCGGGCCGGGTGATCAACATTGCCTCGGTGGCGGGGCAAATGGGGAACCCGGGCCAGGCCAACTATAGCGCCGCCAAGGCGGGGGTGATTGGCTTTACTAAAACCGTCGCCAAGGAACTGGCCAGTCGGGGGGTGACGGTGAATGCGGTCGCTCCAGGATTTATTGCCACCGACATGACCGATCAGCTGCCCAATAGCGAGGAAATCCTCAAGTTTATTCCCCTCGGTCGGTTTGGGCAGGCCCAGGAGGTGGCCGGCATGGTGCGTTTTCTAGCAGCGGATCCGGCGGCGGCCTACATTACGGGGCAGGTTTTCAATGTCGATGGCGGCATGGTGATGGCCTAGCCCGCCCTGGGGCATCCTAGGAGAGACCAGCTTGAGGGATGCCGGTGACGACTGCACCAGGAATCAGTGAACGGGCCTACTGGGTGGCCTGGTCCCAGGTCCATGGCGTTGGACCGGTCACCCTAAAACGGTTGCATAGCCATTTTGGCAGCCTAGGGGCGGCTTGGCGGGCAGAGGTTAACCAGGTACTAGAGGTGGAGGGCATTGGGCTCAGCCTGGGGGCTAGTCTGACGGACTATCGGCAGAGGGTGTGCCCGGCGGAACTGCTGGCCGCCCAGGAACGTCGCCACCCCAATTTTTGGACCCCCGCCGACCCGGAATACCCGGGCCTGCTGTTTGAAATTGCCGATCCGCCTCCCGTACTCTATTATCGAGGCCGCCCTGAATTGGCCCTGGCCCTGCAGACCTTGCCCTCCGTTGCCATAGTCGGTACCCGCACTCCCTCTGATTACGGCCAACGTTGGACGCGACGATTGGTGCAGCAGTTGGTGGCCCAGGATGTGGTGATTGTATCTGGTCTGGCCAGTGGCATTGATCGGGAGGCCCATAGCCAAACCCTTGAGGGTGGGGGCCTGACTATCGCGGTGGTCGGCACCGGCGTTGATCAGGCCTACCCCTGGAGCAATCGCCACCTACAACAGCGCATTGCCCAGCAGGGCTTACTACTGAGTGAGTACGAGAACGGCACTCCTCCCGATCGGGTCCATTTTCCCCGCCGTAATCGGATTATCGCCGGCCTCAGCCGCATCGTAGCAGTGACGGAGGCACCGCTGCGATCGGGAGCGTTGATTACCGCGAGACTAGCTAACGACTACGGACGAGAGGTATTCGCCCTACCGGGTTGCCTGGATAATCCCTCTAGCCTGGGCTGCCTGGACCTGATTCGTCAGGGGGCGCAACTGATTATGGACGACACTACCCTGGTGCAGGAGCTCGGGAAAATTCCCCAATTAGCGCCTCCAGATGCTGTCCAATCCGCTACGGTCGATCCTGTAACCTCCCTACCGCTGTTCTCAGTGGCGTCGATCGGGGCTGACCTGCAACAGGTGCTAGGGGAAATTGGCCCGGTACCCATGACCGTCGACCAAATCGCCCTAAAGGTAGAAAAAACCACCAGCGAGCTCCTGAGTAGTCTGGCCCAGCTAGAATTAATGGGACTAATTACCCTGCTGCCTGGAATGCGTTATCAGCGTCGCTAGCTATAACCATAGCTCTCATCGTAGGGTAGGCAATACTCCTCAAAAAACTCAAAGCAAAGCCTACCCATGGCAATCACATCACCCCCTTGCAGTTGGCAAGAATGGTCGGGAACCAGGGGCTTACCGTTTACCAAGGTACCTACTGTCGTACCCAAGTCAGTCAGGGAAAACCCCACTTCAGGATTGAAACTAAGGCCAGCATGGTAGGGGGCAACGCCAAATTCAACCGCCAGCACCTGACAGTCTACCCCTCGTCCCATTAGCCAGTTAGATCCACAGGGTGTGACCTGAATATATTGGTGACGGTTAAGGTTGCTGGCCAGAAACCCCTGGTTGCCAACCATGATGCCTTGCAGATAGCGCCCAGAAACCCGACAATGATGGGCCGCTGTCAAGATCGGGTCAATAACATTGGCAACCTGTTCCAAATCGTACTTGAGGTTACGCAACAGGGCGTCTAAAAGGTTAGGCCTAGCCGGGGAGGATTGGCGTAGCTGATGGTCTAGTGGGCGCCCTACCGAACTTTGGGGGGCAGAGGCCAACCCAGGAAGAGTGACACGCCCATACCGGGCCGCAATCGATTGGTAGGGTTGGGGATAGGAGGATGTCATAGTTATTTATCATTACTCCGTAGCTTTAAAGCGATGGCTATCTTTCCCATGGCGGAAGCCCGTCAGACCGTCTGCCCAAGCTAAAGCTTCGAGCACATCAAGAGCGTCCTCAATGGCTTCACAAAATCTGAAAACAGCTCTCCAGAATTCCTGGAAAGCACAGTCCGGCAGAGCACTTCAAAACTATTGACCGTATGGCCAGGCAAGTGGGGCCTCAACAAGGTAAAGTCAAGGTCTCTAAAGTTGCACCGATAACTAGCCAGCTATCAACCTGAAACTTAAAATAACTCGAGTCATGAACTGAGTCTAAGTAATTTCTCGTATACTTTATAATTGAAACATACTGTTACCTTGTTTGACAGCGCTTCCTCCGTATATTTACTGTTATGGGTTTTCCTTGAAGCAATTCCTCCACTACCCCACCAGCCCTTAAACCCTGAGATTCCCCGCAGAGCCTGGGGTTTTGATCAACCCTCCACCGCTCAACAATCTACAGGATTTCCCCTGAAGGGCAAATACATGGTTAAGGTGGCCCAGGAATAACGACCTGGAATCGGCTTACGATAGTCTACGGCTGTTTTTCTTGGCTGCGCTGCGATGGGCAATCACTCCCCTAAAATCTGGCAAAAACCGAAGCTGTGGCTAATCCTGGGGGCATCACTCCTGATCGGTGGGGGGGTGTTTGCATTCTGGCGCCATGGTCAAGAGCAGCGCCAGTTAGCGGCAGAACAGGCGGCCCTACCCCCACCCCGCCAGGTACAGGTGGTGGCCCTGGGGCGAATCGAACCCGCCAGTCGAGTGATTAAAGTGGCCGCCACCGAAGCGGGTCGCCTCGATCGCCTGTTGGTCCGCCAAGGAGACCAGGTGGAAAAGGGTCAGATTCTGGCCTATCTGGATCGCTATTCGGTACGCCAGGCCGAGCGCAATTATGCGGCCAGTCAACTGGCGGAGGCCAGGGCCCAACGGCAGGCGGAAATTGCCCTGGGTCAGGCCCAGGTGGCGGAGGCGGATAGTCGCCTGGGCCAGGTGGATGCCCCCCAGCAGGCGGCGATCGCCGCCCAGGCCGCTGCCATCCAAAGCTTGCAGGCCCAGCTAGCGGTGGCAGAAATTGATCTGGTCCGGTTCCAACAATTAAGTCAATCTGGGGCCGTGGCCCGTCAAGAGCTTGACCGACAGCAGGCCACCGTCGACCGGCTACGGGCCGATCTAAAGAGTGCCACCGCCACGAAGCAACGCCTGGAGACCGGGCGCACCAGCGATCTGCGCCAGGCCCAGACCCAGCGGAGGGCAGCCCAGGTCAACGCTGAGCGCAATCAGTTGAATAGTCAAATCGACTCCGCTGCCCAAAGCTTAGCTCTGGCGGAGGCCCAGCTAGCTCTCACCCTGATTCGGGCCCCCCAGGCTGGACAGGTGCTAGACGTCTACGCCTACCCGGGGGAAGCCGTATCCCCCAATGAGGGGCCGGTGTTAGCCCTGGGGGATACCCGTCAGATGGTGGTGGTGGCGGAGGTTTACGAGAGTGACATCGGCCTGATAAAACTGGGCCAACCCGCCACCATCACCAGCCGTAACGGCGCCTTCAGCCAGACCTTAACCGGCAAGGTAGCGGAAATTGGTTTGCAAATTGCTAAAAATGACATTCTGGATGACGACCCGGCGGCTAATGCCGATGCCCGGGTGGTGGAGGTGCGAGTACAGTTGGATCAGAGTCAGGTGGTGGCCGGCCTTACCAATTTGCAGGTGGATGTAGCCATTGATATTCAGGCAGGAGGTTAGGGCATGGCCCCGATTCCCCTAGCCTGGTATAACCTGCAGCATCAGCGATCGCGCCTGCTGGTGGCGGTGGCGGGGGTGAGCTTTGCCGTGCTGTTGATCTTTATGAACCTGGGCTTTTTGGGTGCCCTGGTAAACACCACCACTAATTTCTACGATCGCTTCAATGCCGACATTTTTTTGCTTTCCCCCCAGTCCCTGGAGATCAGTACCACCAAAACCTTTCCCCGGGAGCGTCTCTACCAAGCCGCCGGGATTGCTGGGGTAAAGCAGGCCATGCCCCTCTACGCCGACTACGCCCTCTGGAAAAACCCTGAAACTAAAAACAGCCGGGCCATGTTTGTCTACGGCTTTAACCCCAGGGATCCGGTCTTTCTGATGCGCGAGTTAACCACCCCCGAGGCCATCAGCGCCCTGGAGCAGCCCTACACCACCTTTATCGATCGCCGCTCTCGCCCCGAGTTTGGCCCCCAAACCCTGGGGTTAGAAACCGAGGCGGAACGTCGCCGCATTACCATTGTCGGGCAGTACGACCTGGGCGGTGGCTTTGCCGCCGATGGCACTCTGATCATGAGCGATCAAAACTTCCGCCGCTACCTGACCCCCCGCACCCTGGAGCAGGTCAACCTGGGCCTGGTGTTGCTGCAGCCAGGAACTAACCTGGAACAGGTCCAGGCCGCCATCCGCGATCGCCTACCGGAGGATATCGCCGTTTACACTAAGGCAGAGATCATCCGCAAAGAAGCCCAATATTGGATCCAAGCCACCTCCATTGGTTTTATCTTCGGCCTGGGGGTGCTGGTGTCCTTTGTGGTCGGCACCGTGATTGTTTATCAAATTCTTTACACCGACATCCGCGACCACCTGCGGGAGTACGCTACCCTGAAGGCCATGGGCTATGGCAGCGGCTATCTCTTCAAAACAGTATTACAGGAAGCATTGATTCTAGCGGTAATGGGCTATATTCCAGGGTTTCTGCTGGCGATTGGGCTCTATCGCTTTACCGACCAGGCCACCGCCGGTGCTCTACCCATGGCAATGGGGCTGCCTCGCACCCTGTTTGTACTATCCTTAACGGTTTTGATGTGTGGTCTATCGGGGCTAATTTCTGTGCGTAGGGCGGTCACCGCCGATCCGGCAGAGGTGTTTGCCTAGGGGTTAAACCCCAGAAGGGCCCACCCCTAACCTGGTGAGATTCGATCCAGGGTGTTAGGACCGTAGCAGAGTATTGGGTCTATGAACCAGGGTGATTACCAGCGCCAGATTGTCTACCGCCTACTGCTCACCAGCCTTTGGGCTGATCTGCTGCTGTTGGCGGTGGAAGCCCTGGGGGGCTGGACAAGCCAATCCCTAACCCTGCTAGCGGAGGCCCTCCATACCCTGGTGGACGGGTTTAGCACCCTCCTCAGTGTGGTGGCGGTAACCTCCCCCCAACGGCAGATGGGCCGGGAGGTGTGGGGTCATGGTCGGGGTGAGGTAGCCGGCACCCTGGGTTTATGTGCCTTTTTAGGCTTTACTGGTGTCAGTCTGGGGCTGATTGCCCTGGGGCAGTTGATGGCGGCCCTGAAAGGGGATAGTCAAGCCATACCGGTGTCCATCCCGCCCCAGGTGCTGTGGTTCACCGCCACCATGGTGATTTTGAATGTGGCCTTTGGCCTCTATAGCAGCTATCAGGCCCGCAGCCTCAACAGCCTGGCCCTGAAACTGAATACCCAGCACTTCCTGGCCGATGCCTGGTTGAGCCTGGTAATGGTGGCCGTTCTATTGGCCATTTGGCAAAATCAGCGCTGGCTTGACCCGGTTTATGCCTTGCTACTGCTACCGCTGGTGGCTCGCAGTCTGTGGCGGGCACTGAACGAACAACTGCCCATGTTGCTGCGCCCCACCGCCATTGCTCCGGAGGCGATCGCCCACCTGGTCACCCAGGTAGAGGGGGTGACCCACTGTAAACGCATTCGCTCCCGGGGGATGGTGGGCCGCCAGGTTTGGATTGAGTTACACCTGGTGCTGCACCCAGAGTGGATGGCGGCGGCTGACCAGATCGGTGAGCAAATTGAGGCCCGCCTGCGGCATCAGTACGGCCCCCTGCGCACCCAGGTTTGGGTGGAGGCAGCGGCCACCCAGACCGATCACTACCAGGGAACCGATCTACCTTACCCTGTGCCCCCCTTTGACCCAGGCTAGGGAGGCGGCCTCCAGTGCTTTGGCTAATCAGGGGGCTCCGGGGAAAGGCGAGGAAAGCGAGAGTGGTCCGCAATCAACCCAGCCAATTTCCTGGCACCGTAGAGGTTGATGTGGCTGGGGTCAGCAAAGAAATGGGACTGCCAACGCCACTGTTCTAACAGGTCAATCACCACCATTCCTCCAGTTCTATGGTGGGTTTCTAGGAAAGCTTGAAACTCTCGCTCATGGCGGAGCCTGGCCGGGTCCAGATAGTCGTTACTAAGGGGCAGGTTAATGAACACCAGGGGAATGCGACGCTCCTGTAGGAAGGCGACCACCGCCTCCAGGGAGAGGCGCTGTACCCCATCCAGACGGAAGTAGCGATAGGCGTCGTCATAGGCCCCCCGCACCCGGGGGAAGGCTTGATAGTATTGGGCCGGATTAAACTGGTCGTTAACCTTGAGAAATCCCTGGCTGGTAATCGGGCTGGCGGAGATGGTGCCCTGTTCTGGCGAGGGGGCGGGCGGGGCTGGCAGGGTCAGCTGTTGCCCCCCCCGCACCGTGGCGTAACCTGGGGAGGCCAGGATTTCCTCAAAGGTGCGATCAAGACGGCCACTGTTAAACCCCCGGGACCCCTCCGCCCAAATCACCATCCGGGGCAGGAGATCGGGCCCTAGCAGCTGTCGCATCAGGAAACTGACCACCTGGGCCGTGGCCCCATTCACCCCGAAATTGTAAACCCGCAGGCCAGGATGGCCCAGGGCCGCCAGGCTCTGCTCTAAAGCCTGGGGATCAATCCCCTGCAGGGCTCGCGAGCTACCCACAATTAAGATGTCCGGTGGACCCAGGGCGGCGACGTAGGAGTAGTAGGTACTGAGCTGTTCATCCAGAATATTACTGCCCAGGGCCGGGAACACCCTGGGAAACCCCTGTTGCCTGGCCTGTTGCTGCGACACCTGCAGATAACGCAGGTATTCCTGAGCCCGCCGCTGACTGAAGATAGACCGTTGATCCTGCTCTGGGATTTGGCTGAGCAGGACCAGGGATTTCCCCCAGTGCTCACTAACCTGTAACCAGTCCTGGCTACTAGCGGCGGTCTGGGCCAGCTGGGCCGCCTGGTTAGCTGCGGTAATCGCCTGATACCAGCGCTGATCATCGGTGGTGGGCAAGCGGCCTAACCCGGATCCACCTAAGTCAGCGCCCGGTGGGACCAAGCCACAGGAATAGGCCATCAAACCCAGGGCCAGGGGGCCGGTCAACCATCCTAAAAATGTCACCCTTCGTCGCAGCATGGATCGGGTAATCGGTAGAGAGTTTTGCGACTACGGCCATGGATCGGTTGTTTCTATTCTAGCCCCAGATCCGCCTATACCTGGGGTCTCTAGCCAAACCTGAAGCCGTCTCAAGCCTCAACTTCAATTAAAGGAACACTCCACGGTGATCCTCAGATTACTGGAGGCGGTCCCCTTGGTAACGTAGGGAACACCGGCTTCCCCCCCCACCTGTAGGCCAAACTCCAGGACAACTTTGTCCACGTTGGCGCTGGCTAAATCCTTAAAGGCGTTCATCGTACAGTTGGTATAGGTGCGAATCGTCCCCTCCAGGGCCTTGAAGTTTAGGGCCTTAACGCTTTCTACCCCCACCAGGGAACCTGGCCCTGGTGGGGTTCCCCAGGTTAGGCCCTTAGCGGTGCGGGTTGTTTCTGCCTCGGGCTGAGGTTCTGCCCCCGAGCCCTCAGGCACCACCACATTTTCGGTGGCTTCCATATAGATTTCGCTGCCGTCTTCCAGGCGAATCGCAATTAATTCCGTCATAGTGCACCCTTTGCGGATTGGAGTATAGATGTCCTAGTTTAGGATTCCCATCCCTGGTGAATTCTATCCGGGGCGGCAATTCACCGGCGATAGGGCCGCCGCCCCCTTGCCGGTGACTAGGATGAGCCAGAGGGTCTAGCCAGTCCTGGCTTTTTCCTGTCTCGTAACTGACAAGCTTTGGGTTAGGAGGCAAAAAATGCACCCATTCACCCTGTTCTCAGCGTTCTCACCAAAGCCCCATAGGGGATTTCCCTACCCCAAGGCATGGAGATTTTGGCTATAACTAATCAAGGAGTATCCCAGCCCCAGCAAACCGCTATGACTGAGCTAACCACGGATTTTAAAAGCCATCCCGGTAAGGTTCTATACCTGGCGGAGGAGGCTCAGCAAATTTTAAGCCTGGCCATCGCCCGGGAGGTGGAAAGTGGGGAGCTGTCTCGCCAACAATTGCTAGAGATTGCCGAGGAATTGGGGATTTCAGCTCAAACCCTGGCGATCGCCGAGGCGGAATGGCAACTGCAAAGGCAAGATCAAAGCGATAAACAGGTTTTTGACCGCCAGCGTCGCCAGCGGTTTCACCATGGCTTGGCCCGTTTTCTGGTGGTGGGTGGCTTTCTCCTCGTCTTTAACGGTTTGGCGGGGGGTAGCCTGACCTGGCTGCTCTACCTGGGGCTTGGCCCCTGGGCCCTGCACCTGACCTGGCGGGCCTGGTGCATCTATCGGCCCAATGAGTATGCCTATAGCCGAGATTTTGAACGCTGGCGGCGGCGGCAGCAGATGGGTCGGGCGGTTAAGGGAGCGGTCAGGCGGTTGCTCGGCCCTTAGGTGAACCCTCCCCCAGATCTTCTCCCTAGAGGTACTCAATCTCCTGCAGATAAAATTCACCGTAGACAAAGTCACCGTCGGGGGTTTCCCAGGTGGCTTCGCCATAGGCTGGCAGGCGGATATCACCAAAGTCTCGGTGCTGGCCCATGGGGGTAAACCAGGGCCAACGCTCGGTGGTTTTACCGTCAGGGCTAAAATAACGGTCTGGGGAAACAAAATTTACCAGATCGCCGACCTGGTCAAAGGTCAATAGGGCCGATACCGTCTGATCGCCGCGGGTAAAGACCCCCCGCAGGGAGTGGGGAGTCACCGTTGTCCACTGGATTGGCAAATCAACCAGGGCAGCGGGGGCCAGTACACAAAAATCATTGAACAGGGTCACGGTTTCACTTTGGTTGAGGATTGCGCCCTGGCTATCCACCAGGGGGAATAGGGAGAGCAGGCGAATGCGAAAGTGAGCTTGGTCGCCCACAAAATCGTGATAACCCTGGAGGGGAAGGCCCAACAGGGAGGCCCTCATTAGGAAGAGGCGGGCTGAGGGTTGGACAAAGTTGTGCTGTTCAGAGCTAAATGCCATCCAGGGACTATCCAGGCCGTTACGGAAGCGTCCCCGAAACCTAGCCTGAAAACCCCTGACCCGGGGCTTACCGATGGCCCCACAGCGCTGTAAATAAACCTGCAGTAGGGGGGGCAAGCCCTGCAGATCAGCGGCGGTGAGGAGATCCCCGGGTGGCGGCAGAGTTTGCAGACAGGCCTGGGTCTGCTGCCGGTAGAGAGTCCCAAAGCTGCCAGGACGGGCCCCTAACCAGAGCAACAGGGCCAATAGGCCGGTGAGGAGGAGGAGGAGAATGGGTATGGTCATGGCTAGCGGCTAGTCTGGGGAATGGAAGGTTGTTGACGGAGCAGCCACAGGTTTAATCGCCACCCCCGTGATCAGTTCCATCACGTTCATCCCATTATTAATCACCCCCGGTACCCTGGGGTAGCCAGCACTGGCCCCCACCAACACCAGGTTAGACAACTCGGTCTGATAGCCTGGCCAGTGTAACCCCACCTGGTGGGGGACCAGCTTAGCGCCGTAGGTTTCTAACACCCTCTAGAATAGGTAAAGTGACCGGTCCCCCCTTGATCCGGCCCATTATGAGGATCCCTATGTTAGATCGCCTGTCCTTGCTTATTTATCACCTCAGTCAGTGGGCCACCGATCTGGTCAATGGCCAGCTTACCCACCTATCCCTGGTGAGTTTATCGGTGGTGGCTTTGGCGGGGTTGGTCACCAGCCTCTCCCCCTGTTTGCTGTCCATGTTGCCGATTATGGTGGGCTATATCGGGGGGTACGAGGTGGACAATCAGTGGCAAGCTAGCCTGCGATCGCTGGGGTTTGGCCTGGGTCTAGCCACCACCCTGGCGGTGCTGGGGTTAACCGCTGGCCTATTTGGCTACGTCTATGGTCAGGTGGCGATTGGTCTCCCCATTGCCGTCAGTCTGCTGGCCATTATCATGGGCCTCAACCTGCTGGGGTTAGTCCCCCTTTCCTTACCAGGGGCAACGGGTCTGGATATGACGGACTGGGCCCTACCCGCCTGGGTCAAGGCCTACCTGCTGGGGCTAAGTTTTGGCATCGTTGCCTCCCCCTGTAGCACACCGGTACTGGCCAGCCTGCTGGCCTGGGTTTCGGCCAGCCAGAAACCCCTGCTGGGGGCGGGGCTATTGCTAGCCTACGCGATCGGCTACGTGCTACCCCTGGTGCTGGCGGGCAGCTTCACCAGCAGCATCAAACGCCTGCTGGAGCTACGCCAGTGGTCCGGCTGGCTAACCCCCGCCAGCGGCGTACTGTTGCTGGTGTTTGGGGTGTTTTCCCTGCTCACTCGACTGCTGCCGGCAACCCCCAATCTACTCTCCTGAAGCGGTTTTTAGCATGACTCCCTCCCCAGCCCCTACCCCCGATTGGCGGGCCAGCCTGCGGCACTACCTGCGTCAAGACCTGCTACCCCTGCTAGCAGACCTGCGGCTAGCGATTGTACTTTTGCTAACCATCGCCCTCTTTAGCGTGGCCGGTACAGTGATTGAACAGGGCCAATCGGTGGATTTCTACCAGGCCAATTACCCCGAGGCCCCGGCCCTATTTGGTGTCCTCACCTGGAAACTAATCCTCACCCTGGGGCTCGATCAGGTCTATCGGACCTGGTGGTTTTTAACCCTACTGATCCTGTTCGGGGCCAGCCTCACCGCCTGTACCTTTACCCGCCAGTTTCCAGCCCTGGGTGCGGCCCAGCGCTGGCAGTATTATCGCCAGCCGCGACAGTTTCAAAAGCTGAACCTGAGCACGGAGCTGCATCAGGGAGACCTGGGGACCCTGGCCCAAGCCCTGCGACAACGCCGCTACCGTATCTTCCAGGAGGATAACAGCCTCTATGCCCGTAAGGGCCTGGTGGGGCGGATCGGACCGATTATCGTCCACGCCAGTATGTTGCTAATTTTATTGGGAGCGGTTTGGGGAGCCATGACTGGCTTCTTTGCCCAGGAGTTGGTCACCAGTGGGGAAACCTTTCAGGTGCAAAACATTTTCCAGGCCGGCCCCTGGGCGGCGCCTCAAGTCCCTCAAGACTGGGCGGTGCGGGTCAATCGGTTCTGGATTGACTATAGGCCGGCGGGGGATATCGATCAGTTTTACTCCGATCTATCGGTGCTAGACCCATCGGGGACCGAGCTGGATCGCCAGACCATCTCCGTTAACCACCCCCTGCGTCACCAGGGTGTTACCCTTTACCAGGCGGATTGGGGCATTGGGGCGGTGCGGGTGACCTTGAATAACAGTCCGGTGCTACAACTGCCGATGAAGGCCATCGACAATCAGGGAGCCCGATTTTGGGGCACCTGGGTACCCACCCAACCCGATCTCAGCGCCGGTGTTACCCTGCTAGCCCAGGACCTGCAGGGGTCCGTACTCCTCTATGACGAGGCGGGGAAACTGATGGCGACCCTACGACAGGGCATGGCCACGGAGGTAAATGGGGTGACCCTGGCCCTGGTGGAGGTGCTGGGTAGTACGGGCTTACAGATCAAGGCGGATCCGGGGGTTCCCCTGGTGTATACCGGCTTTGGGCTGCTGATGGTGGGGGTGATGATGAGCTACGTCTCCCATTCCCAGGTATGGGCCCTGACGGACCAGGGTAAGCTCTACCTGGGGGGGCGCACCAACCGGGCCCAGGTAGCCTTTGAACGAGAGATGCTTGAGCTGCTAGCGGATTGGCCCGGTTCAGGAGAATAGATCCTGGCACCCATCCTCCCCCTGTTTCTGGCTCCTAAATTCTTCCTTTCCATCCCCAGGCCAGTAGGATGGGCAAAGCAAAGCGTGCCCATCTGTTTCCCAGGCTTGTTAGTCTTGGGCTAAAGCTAAAAATCGATGGGCAGGGGCTAGGGCCTTTGGCCTATCCTACCTCTCTGGTACTGACTACTGACTACTGACTCCCCTGGCAGGGCTGCTGAATTGAGGCCACCGAGTCCTAGGGAGCAGAAAAGGTTGGGGTGGGTAGGGTAGCGATCGCCGCCATCACCTGGTCTGCCACCGGCGCCGGCCAACCCCCCTCCCCCCGTCGCCCCCCCTGCAAAATGAAGTGTAAACCATAGGCTTGGGGATAACCCTCCACCTCCAGCCAGACATGCTTGGATTCCAACTCACAGGTGAGCTGTTCCTCCGCCATCAGGTGATCGGCCATGGCCTTCAGGGTGGCCACCAACTCCTCGGCTAACCGGCGGAAATCCTCAAACTCCTCAGCGGTTAGCTCCATGGCCCAATCCTCTCCCCCTAGGAGGGCAGGGTAGCCAGGGGCATAGGCATCCCAGCCGAGACGCCAGCCCGGTCCCTCTTGAATGACCCGTTTCTGGGGGCTGGAGGAGGCCATGCAGAGTCACCCACGGAGCAGGGACGAAAAATCTAGGAAACCCTATTCCCCAATAATTTCCGGCTGGGTCAGCTCATCGGACATTTCCACAATGGCCCGCAGCACCGGCTTCATTTTGGGGTCTTCATAGTTTTCAAAGTCCTCATAGCGTCGCCGCTGAGCCCGATTAGCCACCTGCACCGTAATCCGGTAGCGATTCGAGGCCGCTCTAATCAAGTCTTCGGTACAACGCATCAGCTGCGTACTGTCGAAGGGGTGACGCTTAAGCATGGAAAACCTAGGGCAACAACCAGAAGATTAACTTCTATTATATCAAGAAGTGGCCGCCTAGCCCCATGACTATCTGATAACGGAACGGAGCAGACTAAGGCGGAGGTAAGTTCCAGTCTTGGATTGAGGATGCAGCAATTCTTAGTCGCCCCCGAATCACCGTCACCCCTCAAGGTGTACTCTTTTTGGGTAAATTGACCCAAAATACCCAAGGTTTTATCTACGCACCTATCGATCACCATTAAGTAGATTCTAAACACAGGCCTGTGATCGTTATGCGCACGGGTGTGATCGTTACAGCGGATTCACTGGGGTGAAGTGGGGTGTGATCACCCTTCCTTCCCCACCTTGACAAGGGGGGATAGGGTGAGACTTCGACAGCTAGGGGCTGGGGGGGTAGGACTGACCACTGACCCCTGACTGCTGGATTACTGTTTCTTTTGCCGGGGGAATGGCGATTTCCCCCGGGCCGGGGCGTGCCGCCGCGGCGGAATGGGTTAAAGGGTGGCCGATCGCGCTTGGCTTTGCTCTCAGCTTGTAGACCCCAGTTGCTTTAGCAGAAGTTTCCTTACGATGAGGGAGTCGGTGGCCAGGGCTCCTGATTACTGACCCCTGCCCCCTCCACTGAAGTTATCCTAAAATAAACCCTAGTACTGATGGTTATTTACCCATGTCCGTTGCCCTGGCCGCTCCCCTCAGTCAGATTTTGTTGGCGCCTGGCAGTGCCATGACGGTGACGGGGTTGAGCTGGCCCCACTATCAACT
>JBEIGU010000022.1:0-36428 GCA_040381765.1 Leptolyngbya sp. | reverse complement strand
GCCGATCTTCAGAAAACTCTTCTTATAAGTGCTAATCTTCAAAAGGCTAACCTTTTAGATTCAGATCTAAGAGATGCAATTCTAATTAATGTTAAAACGCAAAATGCTAGCTTTAAGAATGCTGACATGACAAACACAGTGATCATAGATACTGACTTGTCGAGTGCACTAGGTTTGACTTTTGAGCAGGTTTCTCAAGCGAAAATATGTGGATCAAAACTCCCTTCGAATATTCAGGTGGAGTCAAACAAAAATTGCTCAGATCCCAAAGTCATTAAGTTAATTCCCGCAAAGAAGAACTGATTCAAAATTTTTTCAAATTTGCACTTATATTTCGCCATACTGACTTATAAAACACACACTAGCCTTCTCTCAACTCCTCTTCCGCTCTGGAAGAGGAGTTGAGAATTTAGACTTTCGCTTTGAAGTTTCTTTTCCCATAAGGGGAGAAAGAATTTAGCGATGAGAGTAAAAAGATGTGTCAGTCAAGCAGCTCGTTACATGTATAGTAAATCTTATTTTTGGTGTCATAATTATTGCATACATAACGCTTGCCATGATAATTAACAATTTGTCTTTCTTCCAGACTTCCTTGTTCCGGCCCAGGAACTATTGTTACATTCCGTACAATGCCATCAATTCTGGCTTTCTCGAAAAAACTAGTTTCATTTTCAATGGATGGATAATCGTTCACTTTAAAGGCAATGCTACTATCGCTAAATTCTCCTAGGGCTTTAGTAGCAGTTTCCGAAATTTCATCATCAGAACTTTCTATTGCCGCAATCAGAACCCGTGTTGCCAGCTCTTGATGACTTTGAATCTTAAGCAGACTTCTAGCCGCCAGGACATGTTTTTTCTTAATTTCATCAACTTCTGTTTTGATTTTTTTGTCAGTAGTTCTTTTATTTGCGACTTTCAAGCTTTTCAGAGAGTCAACGAGTGCCAGTACAATATTAGTCTCGGGTGAACGAGGAACAAAATTCTCTTCCGAAATAGACAGTCTAACTTCTTCGATTTCATCCTTTGAAATCTTATCCCTTAAAATTTCTTCGAATTCGCACAGAATTTCATCTAGCTTAGCGCTGAGTTTGGGGTAATTATTAGAAGACATGTTAGGTTTTCTCCTGGGTGAAATAACAATTCTGGGTAAAGCTGGCTTGACCAAAGACGATTGAAATGCAACAGCGGATCCTTTATTGCTATCGACCTCTAGGGTCGAGCAACTACCAACTCCTGTTTTAAGCGTTTGAATAGCCCTGGCGGCTACAGGCTCCTGCTGTGACATCGATCGCGGTTTGCCGCAAGATTTCCTTTGCCTGGGCCGGAGACAACCCCGGATCAAGCTGTTTCATCAAGGCGCAAATTCCAGCGATTTGGGGTGCGGCGGCGGAGGTGCCGCTAAAGGCGGCCCATCCATCGGTTGGGTCAGTTCCATCCCCCCCCAGGGAGCAACCCCAATCGACTGGACTGCCAGGGGGGATGGGCAACAGGATATAAGCTGCCCGGGGAAGCTGCCCGACCAGGCCACAAACATCGGGCACCACCCGACCCGGATAAACCGGGCTGATAAAGCCGCTGGCATAGCTGCTGGCCTCTAGCTGTCCCTTTAATGGACCCTCTAGATGTCGATAAACACCCCCTGCCGCGATCACATCCGGGTGTTGGGCGGGGAAGCCCCAATGCCCATTACCAGCAGAGAAAATCACGATGATCCCCCGGCGAACCGCATCGGCAACCACCGCCCCCAGGGCCCTGGTATAGGGCGAGAGTTGACGAGTTCTCTGGTCAGACCCCCAACTGCAGGAGATGATATCGGGGCGCAGGTCAACAGCGCGTTTAAAGGCGGCAATGGAGTTAACATTTCGCGATTTGCCGTCAAGTGCCACATCCGCCTTCACCACCGTCAGCTCCACATGGGGAGCGATCGCAAACAGATTGGCAGATTCACCCGTACCATGGCCGTGGTCGTCTGCCTCAGCATCGGTTGAACCGGGGGCCAAAACGACCCGCCCCTGGTAATTATGTTGGCTAAAAAAGGGATGGCGATACCAGCCGGTATCAACCATAACCACTTTAACGCCATCGCCCTTAAGACCTTGTTGGTGAACCGCCTTTGCGTTCAGTCCTTCAGCAATTTGGTCTGGCACCGATAAATAGGTCTGCCGTGTCTGGGGAGGCAGACCCGAGGGAGTCTCCTCGGTACGGAAGTAGTAGGCTGGTTCGTTAATGGCAATCCCTGCGAGTGCAGGGGTCCAATGGGTGTGGGATAGATCAATCTCACCAAAGGGCTTATCATCCAGGGAGTTGATAAATGTGGCCGTAGTTTGTTCCGCGAACTCTTTGATGACAGGGCATTCAAATGCCTTCAGGGTAGTCTGGAAGGCTCGCTGGTAAATATGGGGTTCAGCCGCAATACTGATGGATGTGTTGCCGACGGCTAGAACCTCGAAACCCTCGGCACGCAAGCGGTCTGCTGTTGCATAGAGTACGGCTGGGTCTGCATAAAACCGACTGACCGTCTGACTTGTCACAGGTGCTGAAGCTGATAACAACGACTCCCCACCGCCGGAACGGGCGATCGCTTCAGCGTAAACCTTCGAAGGTAGTTCTGGTTGTGCGGGGTTACCCATGACTCCACTCCACCTTCAGCCTTGTTAGCACTCTTTCCGATCTGAATTGCTATGGCAATCAGAGGATATAAGCCTGATAGTATGCCCTGTAACCTTAAGGTTTTATCCATAGGTTTAATTATGATTATCTCACATGTCATGCAGATTGATGACTTGGGTGCCACCCTAAATAAACCGCCTCTTGCCTGCCCCAAGCCCAGCCAAGCCGCAGCGGGCTCTGCGTATAGGGCGTCATAGGTCACCTTGTTAGCTCCTTCATCCGCCATCCCTACCCAGGGCTAGGGAGAGTGGGGTACTACCTGGCCTTTGCCAAACAGATGATGGGGCCCGTAGCCCAGGTAGGTGAAGGCTAGCCAGCCCAGGGTAAGTCCTAGTAGGACAAACTTCACCGTAGCTGAGATGGAAAAGGTAATACTGGGTAGGTTTGCCGCCGCAGCTTAACCATGATCTGATCGCGGATAACCCGGCGGTGAAGATCTTCCGTTACCTGGGCAAACTCATCAAATAACTGCTCAAGGGTGATGACAGGATTAACCACAACGGGTTTCATCTCGGTCAGCTTCTGCAACTTGGCATATAAATCAACCGCATCAAAGATCCGGAAAATCTCTTGATAGCGGATTCCACTCGGGTGAAGTATACGTTGCAACACCCCCCCCGACCCCTCTTCCAGAAGGCCTAGCTTGCGGCGGAGAGCCGCAAAAACCCTTGAAAGTCCCTCTCCCCTCGGGAGAGGGACTTAGGGTGTGGCTTGCTTCCCGAAGGGTGATAAATTCCAGGTTTCAAGTTAGAAGAAGTTTAGTACTTCCTCCCTTAGACAGCCACGGTCTGACGTTGAAAGGCCCCTGGGCCAGCGTAGCGGGCTCGGGGGCCTAGCTCCTGCTCAATCCGCAGGAGCTGATTGTACTTTGAGAGCCGTTCTCCCCGACAGGGGGCTCCGGATTTAATCTGGCCGGCCATGGTAGCTACCACTAGATCGGCAATAAAGTCATCGGGGGTTTCTCCAGAACGATGACTGACCATACAGGTATAGCCGGCCTCATGGGACATGGTAATGGCGGCCAGGGTTTCGGTAATCGAGCCAATCTGGTTGACCTTGATCAGGGATGAGTTACCTACCCCATCCTTAATGGCCTGGGCAATGATGGTGGGGTTTGTTACAAAGGCGTCATCACCAACCAGTTGGAGGCAATCGCCCAGCCGCTGGGTCATAGCCTGCCAACCTTGCCAGTCCTGTTCCCCTAACCCGTCTTCGAGGGAGACAATGGGGAATTGGTTTACCCAACTTTCCCACAGCGCAATCATGTCCTCAGAGGACTTACGACTCTGGTCGGATTTGTAGAACAGGTAGCTACCATCCTCCTGATATAACTCACTAACGGCGGGGTCAAGGGCGATGGCAACATCCTGACCAGGCCGAAGACCCGCTTTTTCGATGCCCTGAAGAATAACCTCAACGGCCTCCAGGTTACTCTTCAGGTTGGGGGCAAACCCCCCCTCATCGCCAATCCCCGTACTATAGCCTGCGGCCTTGAGCACGGCCTTCAGGGCGTGATAAACCTCAGCACCATAGCGCAGGGCTTCACTAAAATTGGGTGCCCCCACGGGGGCTACCATAAACTCCTGGAAGTCGACACTATTGTCAGCATGGGCTCCGCCGTTGATGATATTGAAGCAGGGCACCGGCAATAAAACCGATTCACTTCCCCCCAGGTGGAGATAGAGGGGTACCTGGGCTGAGTTTGCCGCCGCCCGGGCCACCGCCATAGACACCCCGAGAATAGCATTGGCGCCTAGACTACCCTTATTTTCCGTACCGTCAAGGGCAATCATCCGGTGATCTACCGCCCCTAAATCCACCGCATCCATACCCTGAATCGCTGATGCGATGATGGTATTGACGTTGGCAACCGCTTTTAACACCCCCTTGCCGCCATAGCGGCCCTTGTCCCCATCTCTGAGTTCCAGAGCTTCACGAATTCCAGTCGAAGCCCCCGAGGGTACTGCTGCTCGCCCCCAGGCCCCATCTTCTAGGACCACATCCACCTCAACCGTCGGATTGCCGCGAGAATCCAGAATTTCTCGAGCCTGAATAGACCGAATTGTAGCCATAGAAACTACGCTCCACTTTTCCTTGAGGACATCCTACTAAGGGGATGGTACCGGAAGGTAGTTAATCTACGGTTAATTCTTAGGATCCCCTAAGGATTAACCCCTGATCTATGGCTTTGGCCAAAATGCTTAGGAACGCGGATCTCTTAAGCTGTAATTTTCCTAGATCAGGTATCTTGCCTGGCCGTTGTCAGCCGGGACAGCTATCCCACGACATCCCACATTATTTAGTTCGGGATTCTTAGGACAGGGTAACAGAGCCAGACTTGGTTGACTGACAAAACTCTCAACGCTGGCGGCTAGAAGCCGCGCCTAGACAGACAAAACCCGCCTACGCGGGTTATGGGTCAGCTAGCGAAGGCCGACTTCGTCTGGATAGCGGCGGTTTGAACCGCCGTAAGCCAATGTTTTGTCAGTCAAACAGGAGCCAGACAGGGCGTTTTAGGGAAGCTGGGGTCAAAAAATGACCCCTAACAGGTTTTACCCCTAGGGACAATGGATCTCAGCCAACCGGGCTAGCATAACGATGGAAAAGTTGCCTTAATTTGCTAGCTTCCAGGGCCGCGTCATGGTCTTGGGCAACTTGTTGAGCCCCTGCTTTGCCCATGGCGGCCAGGGTCTCAGGAGGGGTATGGAGAACAGTGGCCATGGCTGCCGCCAACTTCTCTGCGGAACCGGCAGGAACCAACCAACCACACAGTCCAGGGGTGACCAACTCAGCCATTCCAGCAATGTAGGTCGCCAGGACGGGCCGGCCTAGGGCCAGGGCCTCCATCACCACTACGGGTAAACCCTCAGCGAAACTGGGCACCACCATAACTTGGGAATTGAGAATATGGTGCTGAACCTCAGCGTTGGTAGCCCAGCCCGTAATCTCGATATAATCTTGCAACTTAAGCTGGCGGATCAGGGTTTCAATGTCTGATCGCAGAGGACCGTCTCCCACCAAAACCACCTTAAACTGCTCACCTTGAGCGGCTAACATGCTGATGGCTTCTAGTAAAATTAGGTGTCCCTTCTGCTCACTAATTCGTCCTACACAGACAAAACTAGGCTTGGGGGGTAAGGGGACATAGGGCTGGGAGAGAAACAGTTGGTCAACCCCACAATGTACAACATGAATTTTAGACCATTGCTTATAGGAACACCAACGCAGAAGCTGACTTTTCGTAAAGGAGGAAATCGCTACCACAAAGGCAGCTCTATTAATTTTCTTGCCTAGGGAAATAGCCTCCGGCTTATCAAATTCGTGGGGTCCATGCACCGTAAAACTGTAGGTAGGCCCCCCTAGTTCATGGCAAAGCATGGCCACGGCAGTGGCATTAGTGGCAAAGTGGCAGTGGACATGATCAATCCTGGCAGCCCGTAACCAATGGAGGAGAAGACAGGCTTCCAGAAAATAGACCAGATTGACCCATAAACCCCGATCAGAGTGGCGGCCTACCTGGATAGCCATACCCAGGGTCTGAAACCACCGTTGCGGAGAAGTTACCAGGGTTTTCAGCAGGTAGACTAGTAAAACAAAAGGTCCCTGGCTAAGGATAAATTGAGTTTTTTTCAGCTCTTCGTAGTCAGCGGCATCCTTAATGGCCAGGTCAGGATAGCGAATAGAAAATCGATGAACGACCTGACCTTGCCCTTCCAGTTCTACCAGTTCTCGCCGAATAAAAGTACAACTGGCATAGGGATGCTGATTCATTAAATAGGCAAGATTCATAGGGAGAAACTCATAGGGGAATCAGGCTTGAACATCAACGGGTTGTTTCTTGCCGTAGTAGCTACTGTAGTAATAGTAATAACTGCTAGAGTTCCGCTCCACCCCGTTGGCCACAAAACCAAGGATGGGGGTTTGGGTCGTGGTCAGAAAGTCTCTTACCACGTTGTGAACCACGTCTCGGCTGGTTTTATTCAATCTAACCGTCAGCAAAAAGCCGTCAGCATGTTGACAGGCTAGCTTAGCATCGGCAAAGTTGTAGAGGGGCGGGGTATCTAAAATAATCAGATCAAATTGGCGCCGGAAGCTTTTCAACAAAACCTCAAATTTCTGACTAGAGAGCAGGCGGGTAGGGGCCGGAGATCGACTACCTGCGGTTAAGATAAATAGATTTGGGTTGTCTTCGAGACTCTGAATAGCTTTCTCAGGGGGGGCATCGGAGGTCAACAAATCCGTCATACCAAAACGGTTCGACAATTTAAACAAAGTATGGTCCACTGGAGCTCGAGCATCCAGGTCAACCAGAAGCACCCGCCGCCCTACCTTAGAGGCGGCGATCGCCAGGTGAGCAGAAACCGTAGACTTGCCTTCACCGGGAATCGAGGAGGAAACCGTGATCACCTGCAGGGGAGAGTCCGCATTCAGTAGGCGCAGGTTAGCCTCCAGTCCGTAGAAGGACTCCTCAAAGGGCTGATTGTAATAGCCATAGTAGTGACTTCTGGAGCCCGAGTCGCGTCGTTGGCGGGCAGATCGAGTATTCGGTGACTTAGCCTTTTGTTCTTGGGTTTGGGCCACTAGTTCTTCCATGGAGGCAGCTAGGGCCACACTGACAAAGAGTTGCCGATCCTCAGTATCCTTTTCCATCAGAGGTATGGTGGCCAAACAGGGAAGCTTCAGATCGTTGCTGATGGATTCGGATTCATGGTAGCCCCGATCAAGTTTCTCCAATAAGAAGGCAGTACCCACCCCCAGGATTAAACTAACAAAGGCCCTGAGCACAAACTGACGTAGCCAGGATGACCTAATTTGCTTGGCCGTAATCTCCCCTAACCCAGAGGTCACTTGCCAAGGATTGGTTTGGCGCACCATCTCCAGGTCCAGGTCTTGATAGCTGGCCAGTAGACGCTGCAGCCCCCCCTCCGCCAGGGTCAATTCCCGCTGGATTTCGTTATAGCGCCGAGCCAGGGAAGATAGGTTCTCCAGGTTGTTATCCAGATTATCAATACTGGCAATCAAGGCCCCATCCCGATTTTGTAAGACCTGAATCTCATTGGCGGTTTTCACCATTTCCGTCACCAGGTCGCGACCCACGCTGCCCTGGAACCCGACCCTTTCGGTATCAATCTTAAGACGGGCCGCCAGGGCCGGACCCAGAATGCGATTTGCCTCGGCCTCCAGCAGGGGAAGTAGCTGATTCCGCTTATCCTGTAGGGCCTCTACCATCGGCGTGGTGGCTTGGAAGCGAGCGGTTTCAAGGGCAATCTGGGTTTCAATACCACGCAAATCCTGCAGCAATTTTTGATAGACAGGGGCCTCGCTGAGGTTGGCAATGGTGACCGCCTCCGTTGGGCTCAAGCCGATCTGGTTCTGGAGGGCTTGGTAGCGAGCCACAGCGGCCGACAACTCGACCTGGTTATCTTGTTGTTGACTGAGGGTCGTATTGATGCGGGAGGTAATGTCAGCCCTGGCCTGACTGGTATCCACCAGGTTATAACGCTTCTGAAAGTCCTCCAGAGCCGCCTCAACGTTGCTGACCTCCATACGTTGCTTTTCAATTTCACCGGCTACCTTTTCCAGGCTGTTGCGCAGCGATCGCTGCCGGTCTGCCACGCTGTACTCCACAAAGGCATTCCGCAGGACATCCATGATATAGATAACTTGATTTTTGTCTTCACCGCTAAAACTTACCGACAGCAATTTTGATTCTTTATCGACCCGCTCAATCTTCAAGGGACCCGACAGTGCCCTGTAGTTGATATCCGGGTAGCGAGTCTGTAATCGCTCTACGATAGGCTCCAGGACCGACTCACTCTGAAGCACCAGGATCTGGCTGTCGTAGTCTAAGCTGTCAGTGGCCCTAGCCCCAGCAGCCTGTTCTAAACCCTTAAGCCCCTGGCCAAGCTCGGTACCCTTAGTAACGGGCTCCACCAGGAGGGAAAACCTGGCTTCATAGACCGGTGGCCTGGTCATTGCCAGGCCATAGAGCCCCGCCAGGGAAGCCAAGCTCACCCCCACCAGGGGAATCAGGCGGCGGCGCAGGATGGCCAGCAGTTCCCCTAAGTCAATCTCATCCTCGAGATCATCCTGGGGCGCAACAGTAACGACCTGAGGAAGTCGACCATTACGGGAATAGTCCTTGGTCAAGTTGCCTTGAGAGGCACTATGGGGGCTTAGGGTTTCAGTAGGATCAACCATGAAGGTTTCGAAGAACTTTTACAAGAAATAGAGGCAAAACTTTAAAGATAAATCAGTTAAATAAAAACAATAAACCTCATCTAACTTGAAATCTGCAGCTTAGAATCTGGAATTTCTCACTCTGTGGAAAGCAACCTAGGCCCTCTAGGAGAAGGGTCGGGGTGAGGGGACAGAACTAGGATTCTTAGCATGGACTTGGTTTAGTTGAACCCCAAGGTTACGATAACTGAGCGATTCTTCCATGACAAACCCGGCACAAAGATAACATAATGGATTCAGGTTGACTGCTTCTAGGCGAAACAGTACATTTTTAATACTTAATAGAATGGCTAGAGCGGGATGACTCGACTAGCTTGATGGACACCAGTTGATAATAAATTTGTTATCTGAATAAAGCCTTTGTGGGAAATTCGATACTCATCCTATTATGGATAGCTACAGCCAAAGTACAGATGCTAACAACTTACCATACTAGCCCCTAGGTGGAAACACTGGTATCACCGGCACTGGTAAGGATCCTGATTGTGACGGGATTAGTGATTCCTCTTCTATCCCATTCAAGATGGTTTTAGAGGATTGCTCGGAAGTCAATCTTCTACACTAGAGCCCCAGCCCTAGTATCCTGAGAATAGTAGTGACACTGGTTATCGGAGAGAGTAGAAGGGTAAGAAAGTCTGAGGTCACGGCAATGTTATTGCGGGCCACCATCACCACATCATCGGGGCGCAGAATCGGGTTAGTCTGTTCGTTGGGGGAATCCGCCAGGCTCACCTGTAGGGTGCGGCGCTCCACCGTGCCGTTGGGATTGAGGCGCACCAGATCCACCGAGGAGGTTTGGGCCCGAGGGTCCTTAAACCCACCGGCCGCTAGAATGGCTTGATTGAGGGAGGCGTTAGGGGGCACCTCGACGTTTCCCCCTCTTACCACTTCTCCTACCACCTGAACGTTCATTGATTCGGGGGAAAAGTTAGCCCGGGCTACCTGGACTGAGTCACTCTCCGGTGGATTAGTAACGATGGGCACGATTACCCGATCGCCGTCCCGCAGCCGCAGGTCCTGATCCAGATCCCCCCGCTGAATCAGATCCCACAGGTTAGCTCGCAATACCAGATCCTGGCCCGATCGCTGGGGCCGAATCACCTCAACATCCCGCACATTGGCCTGGTAGGTAACCCCCCCAGAAGCCTGAATCGCCTCCGTCAGGGTGGGCAACTGCACCCCGGAGAAGTTTTCCGTAGAGGCTCCGCCAGCAAAGTCAATTACGTAGGTGCCGGGGCGCTTCACCTCCCCAGCAACCGCAATCCGCACCGGTCGAGCCCGCACCAGGGTAACGGTGAGGCGAGGCGGGCGGGTCAGCAGGGGGGCGTAGCGGGCGGTGAGCACCTGGGCAGCGTCCTCCACGGTCATGCCCTGCACATCTACTGAACCCACCAGGGGTACCCCAATCGTGCCATCCACCCGCACCGGGTAGGTACCCTTGTCAGCGCTGTATTCTGGCACATTAAAAATATCCACCCGGATAACGTCCCCCGAGCCCAGGGTGTAGGTCTGATCCAGGTAGCCGGTCGCAGGGGTTGGGCTAGCAGCCGGATCAACCGGCATAAATCGCAAGGTCGAAGGTCTGGTCTCAGAGGGTGCGGTGCCTTCTTGGGCTTGGAGACCGAGCCCCCAGGGATAGAAAACCAGGGGCATGAACAGCAGCCAGCGCAGCCCAGGGGTTTGGATTAAGCGGTATACTCTAGGCTGGAAAATAGTTTTTACCATATAATCCTCATAGGAATAAAAATTCTAATAGTACTTAGTTACCTAGGGGTGGGTTAGCGGTCGTGCCTGAGGGATCACAACCGAAGGTCATCAAGAGTTATCCTAACCTTAGTTCTGCTGACTATGTTAGGGGAGTATACCTGTTCAGGTTTACCTAATCTTAGTTTGGCTAAAAAGTCATTTAAAACTGTCCAGTGGGTTTACGGATGGCAGGATCAGGGCCTCCAGGCAGTGGTGAGGTTTGCAAAGGCTAGGGTGCCCCGATCACCATCCAGATGGGCCAGGGTGCCGACCGGTAGGGCGGCATTCTCCCCGTCATGGCCAAAGGGTAGGCCGGCAACAATGGGGATGCCTAAATCCGCCAGGCGATCGCGCAATACCGCTTCGACGTTGAAACTCGGTGCTTCTGGCGGCGGATCGCAGCGACTAAACCGCCCCAGGGCAATGCCGGCCACCTGGGCCAGATAGCCCGCCATCCGCCAGTGGGTAAGCATGCGATCAATACGATAGGGGGCTTCCGTCACATCCTCCAGGGCCAAAATCACCCGGCGGAGGGAAGGCTGGTGGGAGGTGCCCAGCAGGTGGGTGGCAACGGTCAGGTTGGCGGGCAGCAGGGGGCCGGTTACCTGCCCCCCTCCCCATCCCTCCCCCTGTAGGGGAGCCAGGGGTTGACCGGTGACCAAATCCAGCAATCGTTGCCGGGACCAGGCCGGCTCCAGGGCTAGGGTGGTGAGTAGGGGACCGTGGACCCCTACCTGACGGTGGCGGGCCAGGCTCCAGAGTAAACTGGTGATGTCGGAAAACCCGATCACCCAGGGGAGGCGATCGCCCTCGGGCCAGCTCCAGTCCTCCAGCAGCCGGGTGCCCCCATAGCCGCCCCGGGCGCATAGAAGACCCCGACAGGCCGGATCCTTCAACGCCTCTAGTAGTTGCTGGCGCCGTTGTTGATCGGTGCCGGCCAGGTAGCCCCAGCGACTATCCACACTGGCGGGGAGCATCACCTCAAACCCCCAGCTCCGCCAGACCGCTATGCCCTCCTGCAGGCGTTGGGCTTCTCGTAGGACGCCGCTGGGGGCGATTACCCGCAGGCGATCGCCGGATTGTAACCAGGGGGAGGACACACTAACCATGGCACGAACCTGAGTCAACTAGGGTAGGTAGCCTTAGGCTGGGGGCCGCACCAGCAGGCTAATCCCCGCCATCACCAACCCCAGGCCGAGGGCCCGGGGCAGGTCTAGGGGGCGTACCTCTGCCCCCAGCCAACCGTAGTGGTCGAACAACACACCTACCATGAATTGGCTGGCTACGAACAGGGTAAAACCGGTGACCAGGCCCAGGCGGGGCACCATGTAGCCAATGGTGCTGACAATAATGACGCCCAAAAGACCAGGGGTGAAGGCATACCAGGGCAAGCTCGCCCAATCCTTGAGCTGGCCGCCCCGAGCCACCAGGGCCGCCAGGCCCACCACCAGGGCTCCGCCCGCGTAGGTGATACAGAGGTTTTCTAAGGGCCCCAGGGTTTGGGTAATCAGACCCATAATCTGCCCCTGGACAATGACAGCCACGCCGGCCAGGACGGTTATGCCAATAACCACAATCGTATTCATCTATTCCCAATCTACCCGTGCGATGCGGTGGATATAGTCAAGGTTGGCCAGTTCCTGCAGCACCAACTGGGCCCGGGGTTGGTGGGTATTACCCATGGCTAGAACCTGTTGGTCAGTACAGCCGAGGCGGCCAGCCCGGCCCGGAAAGAGTTTTAGGCTGGGATCAATGGTGGTCACTGCTTGCCCATAGGCCTCTCCAGCGGGGATGCAAAACTCATAGTCGAGGGCGCGTTTGCCGTCAGCTGGGCCATAGAGGCCCTGATCATCCAGTTGGGTCAGATCAAAGTCAATCTTATTGAGGGTGGCGGCAGCCTCGGGGGTGGCAGGGGCTTGACAGCCCGCCACCATCCATAAAAAAGGCCCCAACCAGGCCAGGAACCGACCGCTCAGCAGTAATATCATCGGCAACCTAACAAAGGTCAGCCTCAACTGTACCCTGTTCCGGGCCAGTCCAGGGTCTTGACTCGAACCGATCCGGGGGCAGAGCCCAGCGAAGGCTAGACGGTCTTGGATGGAGTAATCAGGAGTCAGTAATCAGGAGCGGTAGGATGGGCACGGGCTAGGGCCCTTTGCCCATCAACCTAGCCCACCGGGGGGCTACCGGTGGGTAAAATCAACCCCTCCAGGGCGGCCTGTAGATCCTGGGTTAACTGGTCTACGGCGGCTTTGGCCGCCTGCCGGGATGGTTGATAGGTAGACCAGCGCTGGCTGACATTGATGGCATCCGCCAGACTAATCACTGCCTGACGACGGCCCAATTGGGGACGTCTGGGCACCCGAGTGCCCTTCACCCGCTCCACCAGATCAAATAGGATGAGGCTGGTCTCCGCTAGCCGTTCAAAGCTGGGCTGCCCCTGCAGATAGCTATCCCTGACCGCCACAAAGCTCTCCACTAAGCGCATGGGCCGCACCTGCAGGGCAGCGGCGGTCGCCATCCAGTTAGCCAGGCCCTGGTCAAAGGGGCAACCCTGGCGGTGGCCGGTGGCCAGATCTTCTCGATAGATATGGGTCCAGCCCGCTTCCTCCAGACGTCGACAGCGGGTTTCCAGACTGCCGGTACTGGGCAGCTTAAAGTATGCTTCCCCTACCACCAGAGCCTGATTTAGCAGGGTTTGCAGGCGATCGCTGCCCTGATCAGCGGCCGGTAGGGGGCCGTAGAGGCGTTGGTAAAACCCTTCCATTTGGGTCAACAGGTGGTGGCCCAGGGTGAGCAGGCGGTGTCCGTAGGCCTGGGCCGATCGCTGGCGGGAGTCTTCCCAAGGGGTCACCGCCAAACCACAGTCCTGCTCGAGCCGCCCCAACAGTCGATCCAGGGCGGCCCAATCTGGCTGTGGATAAAAATACTGCAGGCCCACCGGCAGCACCAGCACCTGCTGCGATCGCTGGGCCTGGTGTAGGTCCTCCACCGCCCAGAAGGCCACCTGGGCGGTGCCAGGTTCGAGGGGACTGATCACCTCCCCATGGCCATTGGTTGCCCCCTCCGGGGCAATGGTCACCGGGAAGGGACCGTTGACCAGATAGTGGCGCACCGCCTTCAGGGACTTGAGGTCCAGGCGGCGGCCCCGGCGCACCGGAATCCCCCCCATGCTAGAGAAAAACCAACCAAGCCAGCGGCCGGCCCAGAGGGGCATGCCCCGGTCGTACATGAAAAAACTATGAATTGGCGGCTTCAGGGAGATGCCATGGCGGCGGGCCGCCCGCGGAATCAGCCGGGAAAAGAGGTAGGAGAGACAGAGGGGGTCGTCAACCTGGCTATGGCGGAAGGCCAGCAGTAGCCGCAGCTCACCGGCCTGAAACCGGTGGAAATAGTCCGCCAGCACCTCCGGGTTGCTGCAGGTAACCGGCCCTATGCCGGCGGGCAGCCAGGGCTGGAGCCGCAGCCGTAGAACCACGGGGAGAAGGGCGTAGCTGCTGTGCACTACCCAGGGTCGGTAATGGACCGGGATAAATTCCAGCGGCGGTTGAACGGGCTGGCCATCGGACACGGCGGACTCCCATTGATTGCTCTGGCCAGAACCCTGAGGACAGGGTGGATTGGTGGCCGCCATGACCAGCTCGGCGTTCTAACTCGCCTCCACCTTCCCGTAGGCTAGGGCCATGGAACCCTAGCTTCATACTACAGCCGATCGGCCTGGGGCGATGCGCCCCTAGAACGCGGCGGAACAGCACGAAAACCACCGGAGCATCAGATAGTAACTTAGTGTAAAAATAAAAAACTTGTTAAGATATTTTTGAGTTCTTCCCCCAGGCAAGCCATGGCTGTTGTTGAGAATGTCCCCCCTGAGGTAATACAACAGGTGGCCGAGTACTTTGGGGTTCTCAGTGAGCCGATGCGGTTGCGCCTTTTGAACCTGCTGCGGGACGGGGAAAAATGTGTGCAGGAGCTGGTGGAGGCCACCGAAACCAGCCAGGCCAATGTCTCTAAGCACCTTAAGGTGATGCTGCAGGCGGGGATTTTGAGCCGCCGCACTGAAGGCACCTCCGCCTATTACGGCATCGCTGACGAGTTAATTTTCGATCTATGCAGTATGGTGTGCGATCGCATCGCCTGTCGCATTGAGGAGCAGGCCCAGCATTTCCGTAACTTTAGCCTGCCGGCCCGTCCCTAGATGGGGCTCTATAGCGGCTTACCCACCCCCATCAGGTAGAGCAGGGCCATGCGCACCGCCACCCCGTGGCTGACCTGATCGGTAATTAGGCTAAGGTTGGGGTCATCCATCAGGTCTGAACTAATCTCCACCCCCCGGTTAGCCGGGCCCGGGTGGAGCACCTTAACGTTGGGCTGGCAGATGCCCAGGCGATCGCGGGTCAGCCCAAACTGCTGTTGATACTCCCGCAGGCTGGGAAGCAAATGCTGGCTCATCCGCTCTCGCTGTAGCCGCAGGGCCATGACAAAGTCGGCGTCGGCCAGGGCGGGGGCTAGCTGACTGTGCTGATGGATAGACCTGGGTAGGGGCAGGGGGGACTGCTGCCGAAAGGCATCGGCAAAGCCCGGCGGGAGCAGGGTGGGGGGGGCGGCCAAATGCACCTCAGCGCCACAGGCGGTGAGGCTCCAGAGGTTAGAGCGGGCCACCCGGGAATGGAGAAGATCCCCCACGATGGCAATCTTCTTGCCCTGCAGCAGGTCAGTGCTGGGGTGATCGGGGTTGAGGGTGATCGCCAGGGTGAAAAGGTCGAGGAGGGCCTGGGAGGGGTGGGCATGGCAGCCATCACCGGCGTTGAGCACCCCCACCCCGCTATTCAACCGATCCATCTCCGCCGCCACCAGCTGAGGCACCCCAGAATCCTGGTGGCGAATCACCATCAGGTTAGTCCCCATGGCCAGGTAGGTCTTGGCCGTATCCAGAATGGTTTCCCCCTTGCTGAGGGAGGAGGTGCCCGGGGCAAAGTTGAGCACATCTGCGGACAGCCGCTTGGCGGCTAACTCAAAACTGCTGCGGGTGCGGGTAGAGGCTTCAAAGAATAAGTTGGTCACCACCAGCCCCTGCAGGGCCGGCACCTTACGGGTGCGACGGGAGAGCACCTCCCGAAAACTGATGGCAGCGCTCAGGACGATGTCTAACTCCGGGGCCGTAAAGTCCGCCAGAGATAGCACATGGCGACGGTGCCAGGATGAATTTGCCATAGGTGGAGAGTGGGGTCTCTTAATCTGCCGTTGTCCATTGTCCAACAGCCTGGGATGCTGGTCCATAGTCCACGACCCGGGCACTGATCTGGCTCTGGGCTAGCAGTCGCACCAGGCGATGGGCCTGCTGGGGATAGAGGGGCTGGGGCTGGGTGCAGGGGAGTTGGGCCATGCAGTCTCGAGCGGCGGCCAGGGGCAGGCCAGAGGTCCTGGCAATTTCTGCGGCACCGTCAAACAGGGCGGCGGGGTTGATGGCATGATCCACTGCTACGGTACAGGTAGGATTGGCTAACTGGCGCTGTTCGATGCAGCGCAACCCCGAGATGGTGGCCAGCACCACCAGGCGATCGCCCACCCGCAGCACCGTATCCTCCGAGGGCATCACCTGGCCCGCCTGGGGAGGACGCTGGTGCCAAACCGGCACCACCCCATAGCCGTAGGCCACCTGGGAAAGCAGCAGACCCTCCAGGGTATCCCCTGGTTCTACGGTGTATTGGGTGGCCAGAACGGTCTGATCGTACAACCGCAGTAGACCCACCACATTTTCACCAAAGGCGGCGGCGGCGAAGGCCTCGGCGGAAATGGCGGCGGCGCAGAGCACCTGGGCAAAGGGGAAAAGCTGGGCGATGCGATCGCTAAACTGCTGGTTATAGGTGCGGATAATCGCCCGACAGTGGGGGTTGAGACGATGGGCCAGCAGCCCTATCTCCAGGTTGTCAACCTCGTCGGTGCTGACCGCCACCACACTCTTGGCAGTGGCCAGGTTGGCCCGATCCAGGGCGGTGGCCACATCTCCCGTCAGTAGGGGCACCTGGGGCAGCACCTCGGTGTCAAACCGTTGGGGAGCAATGGCCACCACCGGTTGCTTCAGCTCCTGCAACAAACTGATCACCTGACGCCCCACCTGCCCCAACCAGATCACCACCACATGGCCCTGGTCGGGTACCGGTGGCCGTCGCTCCATAAACTCAAACCGCAGGGCCAGGAGTTTCTCCGTCAGGAGGGCGTAGAGCACCCCCACAAAGGCCGTACCGGCCAGGGTCAAAACTATGCCAAAGCCCTGCAACAAACGAGGATGATTAAACTCCGCCAGGATCTGGAAAACATCGCTATAGCCACCGAAGAGGGTAATAAAACTGAGGAGAAAAGCCTCAAAGCCCGACATTTCCGCCGGGGAGTTCAGATCTAGCAGCACTGTGCCCATTAAGGACAGCACAACAATGGTCAGGCCACAGATCAGGGCCACCTGACGGAGTTGGTTTTCCCCTGATCGCCAGAAGTTCAGTATATCGGCCTTGAGGGTAGACCAGCGGCCTAACCGCTGTAGCCTGCGCCCTAATCGTCGCCGCAGCCCAGGGGCAGATTTAGCAGCACTTTCTAGGGTGGGGGTGACGTTAAAGACCGTGGGGGAGGGGCTATCACTCTCAATGGTGACCACCTCATCCCCCGCCCGCAGGGGGGTGTTCCATCGCCAGGTGTAGAATAGGCCAGCCTCTCGGATAGCGGCAAGCCTGGCCTGGGCCCCTCCAGGATGGTGGCATAGAACCCGGCGGTAGCGGGTATCTAACTCGTGTAGTTGGCGGCGATCGCACCAGACATGGTCCGGTGGCAGCCGCTGTTTGATCACCTGAAAACGGTGACCCTCAACGTGGAAGTAACCCAGCAAATGGTCTCCAAAAGCCTCCAGGGCAAAGGCGGGAGCCGCCAGTTGACTGGGTTCAAAGGCGGTAAAATCTGATAATTGCTGGGTCAGTAGTTGGTTCAGGTTTTGCTTATCCGATCGCATCACCAGCCGCACCTGGGGGTTGAGCACCCGGGCAGTCAGGGCCGCCTCCAGGTTTACCCGTCCATCCTGGGTGAGTAACAGCACCGCCCGACAGTGCCTGACTCCTGCCTGCTCCAGCACCGCCGCCAGCCGACAGTCAGCGATCACCAGCCGATCCAGCAAATCCGGCAGAGCAGGCACCTCCCAGGCGTCAGGCCGGCGCTGGTCAACGGCGTAGACCGGCACCCCAAAGGTTTTTAAGTTGGCTGCACAATGTTGGCCCAAACTACCCAAACCACAAACTAAAAAGGCCTCGGATTGGGGCTGAGATATCTGGCCCTGATCGGCTATAGCCATGGTCTAAGACCTCGCGGCATGGGTTTAGCAGTCCTGCAAAGGGCCTAAGCCCCTACCCATCCTAGCTCTCCTGATTACTGATTACTGATTACTGCCCCCCTCCCCCAGGCAGGGACGCAAACCGTAGTCCACCTCGATGTCTACCTTCAGGGTATGGGCTTTGATCGAATCCGCTGGCGGAAAGCTATGGTTGGCCACCAACCCCTGGGCCTGCTGATCCAGGGCGCTATAGCCGGAACTGCGCAGCACCACCGGCGGTTCGACCAGGCTGCCATCGGGTTTAGTCAGTACCCCCAAGCTCACCTCTGAGGGGGGTTGGCGGAGGCAGACCCGTTGGGGAACCGTGAGGGAAAAGTCGGTCCGGTCTAGGTCTGGGGTCAACCCTGGCAAGCCAGTGGTTTCACGAACCTGGGCTTCCCAGACCTGCAGGTTACGGTTGTAGGTGTCACGCTGGGCGGCCGCTTCATTGTAGGCAAAGCGTTCCTGGAGGTAGCGGCCCAGGCGGCTGATCTGATCTGCCGGCAGGGCTAGGCCCGCGGCGTAGGCCATCAGCCGCTCCCCCAGGGAGGGGTCTACCAAGGGGCGGGAGGCGGGCAAGGCAGGGGTGGGGGCAGCCTCCCCTGGCGGGGGAGAGCCCCCACCGACGGCACTGACCGGGGGAGCCCCAGCGGTGCCGGGGCGGCCAGGCTGGGTGACCGGTGGCGGGCGCCGTGATATCGACTGTGGCCCCCTGGTAGCTGGCGGTACCCTGGAGGCAGAAGTAGCGATCACCGCTGCCGGAGCACCTGGGGTGACACCGCTGACGATCGCCTGTGCCCCGGGGCTGGGGGCTGGGGAGGAGGGGGCCACCCGGGTAATGGCGATGCTATCCTCCTCCAGATCCGCCGAGGCGATCGCCCCCTCCTCCGACCGGCCCAGGGGCAGGAACAGCAGCAGCCCATGCAACCCCAGGGAGGCCAGCAGCATGGGGGCAACCAGCCGGGGCCAAACGGACTTGGATAGCTTAGGGACGGGAAAGGAGAGGGCCATACTAGAGAACCTAGGGGGGATTACTACTATTCAGCCATAGCTATGGCCTAATGGGGGACACTCTGCCCTGGATTGGGGTCAGCCCTAACCGGTGCGAGGATCTCCAGACCAGATAATTACCAAACCATTGCCCTGCTGACCGGGGGTGCCGACGCCAATCCCCACCACGGAGATAAACAACAGGGGCTGCCCCCCCTTCAGCACCTGAAACAGGGACCGTTGACAATAGCCCCCCTCCAACTGGCTGACCTCAAATTGAGGCGCCGGAAAGGTGCGGGGAATATCCTGAGTTTCAATAAATTGAACGTTCCGGGTGAGGTACCGGAGGGAGATGGCGGGGGGGCGGAGACTGTAGGTATCAGCACTAATCTGGCTAAAGAAGCAGGCCTGCTCCTGGCCAGACCACTCTTGTATACCATGCCGGGTAGAGTAGGCGGCAAAGGGAAACAGGGTTTCGGTAGCGTCGAAATCACTATCCCCCGAGCCTCGGGTGAGTTGGGTAAACAGCTGGGTAACCTCCTCCTCTGGGGGGGGCGTGGCAGCGACCTCCGCCTCCGGGGTCGTAGCGGCGGCAGGCACCTCTCCGTCGGCCTGAGCCGTGACCGGGCTACTGGGGGGTAGCACCGGCTGGTTAGGGGCGGGGATGGGGGGCGGCGGCGCCACCACCGGAGCCACTGGAGCCGGGGGGATCAGCTCGCTGATACTGATTAAATCAACAAAGTCCTCCGTCGGCTCAGGTTCGGGCTCGGCGGGGGGCGGCGGCGGCGGAATCGGCGTTACCAACAACAGGCCATGCAAGCCAAGGGAAAGCATTAGCAGGGGGGCGGCCAGCCCCTTTACCCAGGTGGGTAGACGATTAGCCGCGGCCCTGCTGAACTGATCCATAGATGGCAATAACCTGGAAAAAGGGCGTTGGCCAGAGGGGTTAGGACAAAATAAGAGAGCGTTGGCATCACCTCCGCCCCCTTGCAAGTAGCCAGGGCTAGGGTCAAAGCTAGGGTAAGACAGTAGTCCGCCTAGCTCCGGGCTGAGACCCAGAGCCCTGGTACCCGGAGCTGAAGAGCTGGCCTAGAAGCCCTGGCGGATGGCGGTGTAGCGGGCCTCAGACAGGGGCACGTAACCAACCTCGGGAACAATGTCGGTGGCGTTGTCCAGGACAAACTCCACGAAGGACCGGACCGGGGCATTGGCCATGCTGGACTTCTTCACGTAGATATACAGAGGGCGAGAAAGGGGCTTATAGGTGCCGTTCTCCACATCCTCCCGGTTGGGGATTACCCCATTGACCGACAAGGCCTTAAGGGTGTCTTGATTTTCCAGGTAGTAGGCCATGCCAAAGTAGCCCAGGGCAGTGGCATTGCGGGAAACTCCCAAAACCAGCGTGTTGTCGTCTTCACTGGCGGTGTAATCAGTGCGGCTAGCACCCTCTTCGCCGACGATGGCAGCGGTAAAGTAGTCAAAGGTGCCGGAGTCTGTACCGGGGCCATAGAGGACGAAGTCGGCATCGGGCCAACTGGGATCGACCTGGTTCCACTTTTTGATTTTACCCTCTGCGGCGGGTTCCCAGATTTTCTTGAGTTGGTCAGTGGTGATGTTGGTCAACGGGTTACTGGGGTGCACCACTACGGTGAGGGCATCCCGGGCCACCTCGACCTGCACGTACTCAATCCCCTTGGCCTTACACTCATCGGCCTCGGAACCCTTGATGGGGCGAGAGGCACCGGTGATATCCAGCTCACCGGCACAAAACTTCTTAAAGCCGCCACCGGTACCGGAAACCCCGACGGTCACCTGGGTGCCGCGATTTTGGGCCATAAACTCCTCAGCCATGGCCTCCGAAATCGGAAACACGGTGCTCGATCCGTCAATCTTGATGGTAGAACCTTGGGACAGGGCACTGGTGGTGCCGATACCCAAGGCCGCCGTTACAGCTACCACACCCGCTAGGGTATAGCGATTAAAGGTTTGTCTGCTGAGTTCCATACAACGCTCTCCGTGGCCTCTTAAGAAAGTAAATTGACCATTACGGAGTCTATAGGGGCAAACCTAAGAAAACTTGATGACCAGACTAAGGTTTGGTAGGCCTCTGTTTAAGGGAAGTTCAAGGAAAGCCGTTGTCTATAGCTTCCGCTAAAACACTTAGGACCGGGTAGGCTGATCAACGCCAGGCCGGCCGAAGGTTCTGGCAGGATATTTATCCGGGTTGGGTGCGCCATCCAGGGGCTAGGAGCCTGGTGACCTCCTGATCCTTGACGCCGGCATTGCTGACTCCAGTTGACTGATTAATCCTAGAGTTAATCCTGGAATTTCCTGACCCGACTGCGTAGCCCGATCGCTACACTGTTCATCAGGATCAGCATCCCCATCAGCACAATGATGGCCGCCGCCGCATTCTCATGAAACGCCTGCTGGGGGCGGCTAATCCAGTTGAAGATCTGAATCGGCATGACGGTGAAGGGGCTTTGCCAGACGGCGGTGGGGCAGCGGACCGCATCCAGAGGGTTAACGTAGGGAAAGCCCTCGGTGCAGCCGGGGGTGAAGGGCACGAAGGTGAGGGCCCCCAGGGCAATCAGGGGGGCGGTTTCACCGATGGCTCGGGAGAGGGCCAGAATCACCCCGGTCAACACCCCTGGAAAGGCAGCGGGCAGCACATGGTCCCAGACGACTTGCCAGCGCGTCCCCCCCAGGGCCAGGCCCGCCAGGCGCACGCTGTCGGGCACCGCCCGCAGGGCCTCTCGGGTGGCGACAATGATAATCGGCAGCACCAGCAGAGCCAGGGTGAGGGCACCGGACAACACCGTGCGCCCCCCGGTGATCGGCTCTAGCAGGCGGGCAAAGGCGGCTAACCCTAACAGCCCGTAGATAATCGAGGGCACCCCGGCCAGGTTGCCAATGTTGATTTCGATCAGGCGGGTTAACCAGGTATCTGCGGCAAACTCCTGCAGGTAGAGGCCCGCCCCCACCCCCACAGGAAAGGCCACCGCCGCCACCGTCACCATCACCCAGAAGGTGCCCGCCAGGGCGGCCAGGATGCCAGCCTTACCCGCCCGCCGGGAGGGGAAACTGGTGAGGAACTGGCCGTCAATTCGGCCCAGGCCCTGGCTGAGGATATCCACCAGCAGCCAGGCCAGGACGGCGATCGCCACCAGGGTTGCCCCCCAGGCCAGCACTTGAAACAGTCGGTCTAGCCACTGGCGTTGCGATCGCCGGGAAACAAACCGTGGCTCAGCCCCAGGGGCTCCGGAATCGGGCAGGGGGGAGGGGGATGCATCAACCATTATTCGTATTTCTCCCGAAAACGACGCACAAACCAGTAACTGACAATGTTCAAGCTCAGGGTAATCAAAAACAGCGACATCCCCACCGCAAAGATGGTCTTATAGGCCAGGGAGCCAAAGGGGGCATCCCCCAAACTCACCTGCACGATGAAGGCGGTCATGGTCATCACCGGCAGTAGAGGGTTGATAAAGTTCAGGTTGCCATCGATGGGTTGGGGATTTTGCCCCCCCGCCAGGGTGACGATCATGGTCTCACCAATCGCCCGGGACATGGCCAGAATGATCGCCGCCACAATTCCTGACAGGGCGGCGGGGAGAACCACCGCCTGGATGGTCTCCCGCTTGGTGGCTCCCATGGCCAGGGCGGCCTGGCGGAGATCCTGGGGCACCGCCCTGATGGCGTCTTCGCTCAGGGAGGCCACCAGGGGCACGATGCTGACCCCCAGCACCAGACCGGCGCTGAGGCCGTTAAACACCTGCAGGGCCGGAATCAACCGTTGTAAAAAGGGCGTCACGGTAAGCAGGGCAAAGTAGCCAAACACCACTGAGGGCACCCCGGCAATCAACTCCAGCACTGGCTTGAGGGTTTGGCGCAGGGCTGGGGCCGCGTACTCACTCAGGGTAATGGCAATCAGCAGCCCCAGGGGGATGGCAACCAGGAGGGCGATCGCCGTAGTCAGCAAGGTGGCACTGATCAGCACAAAAATGCCAAAGTCCGCGCTTTTGAACAGTGGGGTCCAGCGGGTATCGGTGAAAAACCTGCCCAGAGCGTAGAAAAAACCCGCCACTGGGCTGGGGGGACGCAACCCCAGGGCCTCCGCCCCCGAGCTTAACTGCTTGGGGTTAAGGGCCTGGATTTGATCCGCCAGGGCCTGACGCTGGGCCTCATTCACCTCCGGCAGGAACTGGGGCAGCCGTTCTAACCACAGGGCCTGACGGAAAAAGGGATCGAAGAAAAAATCAAAGGTCTCAAAGATCAGGGTGAGAATAATGCCCAGGGTAGTGAGGATGGAAATGGCGGCAAAGGTAAAGCAGACCGCCCTCACCAGCCCCTCCACCAGACGGCTGCGGCGACGGTTGGGCTGCCAGAGCCCGCTAGAAGGCAACGGTTCAGTCATCGGGCCAATCCTTTCCGGGGGCAAATTGCCCCCGTCGTACGTTGGGTAGGCTACTTAAATTGCCATAAAATCTGGTTGAGGGAAAGCGCCATTTCTTAACCTAACCCCAAACTCCTCTCCAACGTTTGGGATGGGGGGCTTTGATCCGATCCGGCTCCCCTTCTCCTAGTTTTGGGAGAAGGGGCTGGGGGATGAGGGCCAGGGGACTTTGCGATCTACTGAGCCTGATTAGGGCAAGCTGGAGTCCACCAACCAGCTCACCAGGGCGGGCAGAATCGCCCGGTTCTGGCTGTGCTCCTGGCCTTGGGTGAAGGCTACCAGGGTAAAGGGGGGGCGGTTAGGAATTTCAACGTAGGCGGCATCGTGACGGACCTGGCTGGTGTAGCCGGCCTTAGAGTAGAGTTTGGCCTGGGGCGGTAGGCCGGCACCAAAGAATCCAGTGATCTGGTCTTCCTGCTGGGGGACCGGGCGATCTCCCCGCAGGTCACGCTGCATCAGGTTGAGCATAATCTGGGACCGGGTGGCAGATACCGCTACCCCCCCGGCGATGCTATGGATCAGTCGGGCCACCGCATTGGTGGTCAGGGCGTTGCGATTGTCGTAGTGTTCCCCCAAAAAGGTCCGTTCCCGACCGTAGGGACCGTCACACCAAGTTTTCTGGTTCAGGTTCACCCCGGCCAACTCCGGCCAGCCCAAAGATTGGAAAAAGCGATTCACCATGTTGCGTTGCTGTTGCCAGGTGGCGAAGGGACCTGCCGCCAGCTCCGGCCCACTGGTGGTGCCGGTGAGCACATCCATCACCAGGCCGGTGGCATCGTTACTAGAGTCCACGATCATGTCTCGCAGGGCCCGGTCTAATTCCGGGGAATCAGCAATCATCCCCTGTTCCAGCCATTCCTGGGCCGCCACCAGGTAAAACAACTTCACCACGCTAGCGGGGTAGATCAACTCCATCCCCCGGTAGGTCGCCCCCCGCACCGGATGCTGCCAGAAGTCCTGGGCGGTCAGGGCGCCGCCCGTATTGGTAATGTAGGGCGGGTCGTAAACCACCCAGGTGACGGCAATTTGGGTGGGGGCCAGGGTGGGACAATCAGCCCAGAGCTGATCAAGCACCCGATTCAGGCCTTGCTCAAGGATGGGGTCAGGGGTGAAAAATGTCTTCATGGCTAACCGGGAATGGAGTGGGAGAGTGGCAGCGCCTCAGCAGGATAGGGGTGGGTTGCCTCAACCATTATCGGGGTAATTCCTCTCCTTGGCTGTGGTTGGGGAGGAAAGCAGATGCCTAGGGCGAGATCCCAGGGTGTAGCCTAGCTCAAAGCCGCTGCCTGGCCAGGGGGTAGACTTCAGCGCCAGAGTGTGGGAAGCTTTCGACCTGAGCAGCTCGCGTCAGCTTCGTTAAAACCACTACTCCCCCAGGGGATGGCCAAGGTTGTGGACTGTGGAGGAACCCATGGCAGAGGATCAATTTAATCTGTTTGGGGCCGAGGGGGGCAGGGTTGCCGATGCCTCCTCAGGGGCCTACGATGCCATTCCCACCACCGCCGCGATCGCCATTACCCCCGGCACCTACGGAAATCTAACCGCCCTGACCGTCCACTGTCAGGCCTGTCAACGCTGTGGCCTGGCCGCTGGACGCACCCATGTGGTGGTTAGCCGGGGCAACCCCCAGGCTCCCCTGCTGATTATTGGAGAAGGTCCAGGACAACAGGAGGATGAGCAGGGCAAGCCCTTTGTGGGCAAGTCGGGTCAACTGCTGGATAGGATTCTGGCCTCAGTGGAGCTGGACCCGGCCAGGGATGTCTACATCTGCAACATCGTCAAGTGTCGTCCCCCCGGCAATCGGGTGCCAACCCCCACGGAAGTGGCCGCCTGCAAGGGCTATCTGCTGGAGCAAATTCGCCTGGTGAATCCCCAAATCATTTTGCTGACCGGGGCCACCGCCGTCAAAGGCATTTTAGGCTTAAAGGAGGGCATCACCAAAATTCGCGGCCAGTGGTTTGCATGGGAGAATCGGCTCTGTATGCCAATCTTTCACCCTGCCTACCTGCTACGTAATCAATCCCGGGAAAAGGGCGGCCCCAAGTGGCTAATGTGGCAGGATATCCAAGCGGTAAAGACTAAACTACAGGAGTTATAGCGTATTCCACTCGGGTGCTGCCTACGGCTGGGTCCTGACAAGTCATCCTCCCTTAACCCTAAAGCCCCCGTTAGCCCCAGAGTTGCCGGGCCGCCGCCGGGTTGGCCTTACCCTCCAGCAGGGCGGTGAGGATCAGGGGGGCAACGATGGTGGCGTCGGACTCGATCACAAACATGGGAGTGTCCTGGGTGAGCTTGTCCCAGGTGATCTTTTCGTTGGGGGTGGCGCCAGAGTAGGAGCCGTAGGAGGTGGTGGAGTCGGAGATCTGGCAGAAGTAGGCCCAGGGTTTCACCGGTTGCCCCAGGTCGTACTTGATGGAGGGCACCACGCAGATAGGAAAGTCTCCGGCGATGCCACCGCCAATCTGAAAGAACCCCACCCCCGCCCCCTGGGATAGGTCCTGGTACTGGTCATAGAAGGCGGCCATGTATTCAATGCCGGATTTGGCGATGGCGGCCTGCACCTCACCCGCCTTCACGTAGGAGGTGAAGATATTACCGAAGGTGGAGTCTTCGTAGCCGGGCACCACCAGGGGTAGGTTAGCCTGGGCGGCGGCCAGCAGCCAGCACTCCTCCGGGTTACCTTCGTAGAGGTCGGTGCCCAGTTGCCGCACCAGGTCGTAGAAGTACTCGTGCCAGAAGCGGCGATCGCCCCTAGCGCTGGCGGCCTGCCACATCGGTACCATGATCGCCTCCACCGCTCGAAAGGCTTCATCCTCAGGAATGCTGGTGTCGGTCACCCGGCGCATGCCAGCCTCCAGGATTTGGGTATCCTCCGCCTTGGTCAGGTAACGGTAGTCCGGGAAGTCCCTGTAGCTGTGGTGGGCCACCAGGCGAAACAGCGATTCCTCCAGGTTGGCGCCGGTCACCGACAGGCCATGGACGAGGCCCTGGCGAATGGCGGGGGCCAGGGTAATACCCAGCTGGGCGGAGGACATGGCCCCCGCCATGGCCCAGAACATCTTGCCCCCGGACTCCAGGTGGCGCCAGTAGGCGGCCAGAGCATCCCGCAGGGAGCGGGCATTGAAATTATGGTAGTTGCGCAGAATAAACTCAGTTATCGGTAGATCGGCCATGGAGGTGTTGGAAAACGCGTGGAAACGTCCTATTTTGTACCATGGGTGCTTGCCCTGTAGCCACTGGTGAATCCATCGTGTCCTATTCCGCCGAGGCCATTGAGGCCGCTCTACAGACTGGGGATCTGGCCTTCCAACTGCCAGACCCCCAGGATGACCAGATTTCTGACTATGATTTTAATCGGCAGGTGGAGGCGGCCTGGCAGGTCTGCGATCGCTTTGATTTACAAACCGACATCTGGCGGGGCAGGATTTTGCGGGCGGTGCGCGATCGGGAAAAGCGGGGCGGCGATGGTCGGGGCACCGGTTTCCTCAACTGGCTGAAGGACCGGGAAATCACCAAGAGCCATGCCTACAACCTGATCGAACTGGCGGAGAGCGCTGACCAGCTCCTGGAGGCGGGCCTGCTCAGCCCCCAGGAGGTCAACCAATTTAGCAAGCGGGCCTTTGTGGAAACCGCCAAGGCCGCCCCGGAGGTGCAGCAGCTGTTGAGTGACTCGGCCCGCAAGGGAGACCATATCACCCGCCGGGAGGTGCGCCAGGTGGCCAACGAGTGGGCCGCCATGACCTCGGAGTTAATTCCCGAAACCCTCAGGGAGAAGGCGGCCAACCAAACCATTCCCAGCCGTTACCTGGCCCCCCTGGTGAAGGAGATGGAAAAACTCCCCCCCATTCACCAGACCACCCTGAAAACCGAGGTGGAGCTCAACCCCGATCTCGACACCCTCAAGCAGGTCACCGTGGAGGCCCGCTACCTGTCAAAATACCTGGCCTCCGCCAACCAGGTGCAACTATTGGAGACCGACAGCGTGGACCTGGAGCTGGCCCTGGAGGAGGCCCTGCGGGTGGGCTGCCTGAATGCCGCCGCCGATATGGTGGCCCAGGCCGCCCAGCTTGAGCAGACCGCCGCCAAGCTCTACACCACCTGGAAGCGGCTCCACCAACTGGCGGAGCGGGTTTACCTAGACAGCGGCGAGAGCACCCCCCAGCTGCGATCGCTGCTGGCGGCCCTGGCCCCCATCACCCAGGAGACCATTCAGGTGCGGCTGGGGGAGGCCAACAGCGTCACCGCTCAGACGATTCGCTGGCAATTGATCGGCGAGGAGGAGTAAAACTGCCATGGCCAGCCGCCCCATCTACCTCGACTATCAGGCCACCACCCCGGTGGATCCGCGGGTGCTGGAGGCCATGCTGCCCTGGCTGGGGGATTGGTTTGGCAACCCCGCCAGTCGCAGCCATGCCTACGGTTGGCAGGCGGAGGCGGGGGTGAAGACGGCGCGGGCCAAATTGGCGGCGGCGATCAACGCCAGCCCCGAGGAGGTGATCTTCACCAGCGGCGCCACGGAGGCCAACAACCTGGCCATCAAGGGGGTGGCGGAGGCCTACTTTAGCCGGGGACGGCACCTGATTACGGTGCAGACGGAGCACAACGCCGTCCTCGATCCCTGCCGCTACCTGGAGGGGCTGGGGTTTAGGGTCACCTACCTGCCGGTGGGCCCCGATGGGCTGCTGGACCTGGCCACCCTGGAGGCGGCCTTCCAGCCGGACACGATTTTGGTGTCGGTGATGGCGGCCAATAATGAGATCGGGGTGCTGCAACCCCTGGCGGAGATTGGTGCCCGCTGCCGCGATCGGGGGGTGCTGTTCCACAGTGATGGGGCCCAGGCGATCGGCAAGATTCCCCTGGATGTGCAGGCCCTGCCCATCGACCTGCTCTCCCTGACCGCCCACAAGGTCTACGGCCCGAAGGGCGTCGGTGCCCTCTACCTACGCCGCCGCCAACCCCGGGTGCAGCTAGCCGCCCAGATCCATGGGGGCGGCCAGGAGCGGGGCTGGCGATCGGGCACCCTGGCCCCCCACCAAATTGTCGGCCTGGCCACGGCGGTGGATCTAGCCATCCAGGATAGGACCCAGGAGGCGGAGCGGCTGGCGGGCTTGCGCGATCGCCTCTGGACCCTGCTGGCCCGCCAGATCACCCTGCAGCGCAACGGCCATGCCCAGCACTGCCTGCCGGGCAGCCTCAACGTCAGCATCCTGGGGGTGGATGGGGCCGCCCTGCTGCTGGGGCTGCGATCAACGGTGGCCCTCTCCTCCGGCGCCGCCTGCAGCAGTGCTAGCACCGCCCCCTCCCACGTTCTCAAGGCCCTGGGCCACAGCGATGCCCTGGCCCAGGCCTCCCTACGCTTTGGCCTGGGGCGGTTTACCACCGCCGCTGAAATCGACATCGCCGCCGCCGCCGTGGTGGCCACGGTGCAGGCCCTGACCCCTCCACCAGGTCGAGAGAGCTATAGCGATAGCCCAGCGTAGCAGAGTGGAGGTTAGCCGTGGGCTGCCATGATGTTGTAGGTCTCTATAGTTACCTAGGGAACAGGGTTGGCGGGATTCGAACCCACGACCTACCGCTTAGGAGGCGGTCGCTCTATCCTGCTGAGCTACAACCCCATTGGCTCTATTCTAGGACAAAGTTTGGTCAGGCCGGAATGACCTAGCCAGTTTCAACACCGGCCAGTCGCTATGTTATCGCCATGGAATCTGGCAATTCATTATAGCCATAACTAGAGGGACGCCACCACCGCGTCAGTGTCGTGCTGGGGATGGAGAACCTTCCCACTCTGCAGGCTGGTATAGAGTCGGTTGAGGGCGTGCAGGTAGGCGTGGGCGGAGGCCACGACGATGTCGGTATTGGCGGCATGGCCCGAAAACACCCGATCGTCGTGGCGGATGCGGATGGTCACCTCCCCCAGGGCATCGATACCGGCAGTGACCGACTGCACCGAGAACTCGATCAGCTGGTTAGGAATATTCACCACCCGGTTGATGGCCTTATAGACGGCGTCGACGGGGCCGGTGCCAATGGCGGCGTCCATCAGTTCTTGCCCATCGGGGGTGCGGATAATCACCGTTGCCGTGGGGCGAGAACTGTCACCGCAGGAGACCTGCACCAGATCCAGGTGGAAGTGTTCAGGGGTTTGTTGGGTTTCGTCATTGACGATGGATTCAATATCCCAATCGGTGATTTCCTTCTTCTTGTCCGCCAGCTCCTTAAACCGCAGAAAGGCCCGGTTCACCGATTGGTCATCGAGCTCATAGCCCAGCTCCTGCAGGCGGCTGCGGAAGGCATTGCGACCGGAGTGCTTGCCCAGGACGATCTGATTGTCCGTCAGACCAATCGACTGGGCATCCATGATTTCGTAGGTCAGCCTATTCTTCAGCACCCCATCCTGGTGGATACCTGACTCGTGGGCAAAGGCATTGGCGCCGACGATCGCCTTATTGGGTTGGACAAACATACCGGTCAGGTTAGACACCAACCGGGAGGTCTTATAGATCTGGCGGGTATCAATGGCGGTGAGGGGCGCCTCCGACTCCGGCGGCCGGCCAAAGCAGGGGTTATAGAAGGAGCGGCGCACGTGCAGGGCCATCACCAGTTCCTCCAGGGCGGCATTGCCGGCCCGTTCGCCAATACCGTTGATGGTGCACTCCAGCTGGCGAGCCCCGTTCTTCACCGCCTCCAGGAAGTTAGCCACCGCCAGCCCCAGGTCGTTGTGGCCGTGGACGGAAATCACGGCCTGATCAATGTTGGGCACGTGGGTCTTGATGCCCCGAATCAGGTCGCCAAACTCGGAGGGGGTCAGGTAGCCCACCGTGTCGGGGATGTTGACGGTGGTGGCGCCGGCGGCGATCGCCGCCTCCAGCACCTGGTAGAGAAATTCTGGATCAGACCGCCCCGCATCCTCCGGGGAAAACTCCACATCATCGGTGAAGGTTTTGGCGTAGGCCACCATCTCCGGTGCCAGGGCCAGCACCTCGGCCCGGCTCTTGCGCAGCTTGTACTGCATGTGGATATCTGAGGTGGCCAGGAAGGTATGGATCCGTCCCTTAGCAGCGGGCTTGATCGCCTCCGCCGCCCGGGCAATATCCCCCTGGGTGGCCCGCGCCAGCCCACAGATGGTGGGGCCGTCGACGGTACCTACCTCCTGGGCAATGCGGTATACCGCCTCAAAATCTCCGGGGCTGGCAAAGGGGAAACCGGCTTCAATAATGTCTACCCCCAGGCGGGCCAGCTGGCGGGCAATGGCGAGCTTTTCTTCAACGTTGAGGGTGGCCCCCGGGGACTGCTCCCCATCCCGCAGGGTGGTGTCAAAGATTAAAATCCGGTCGGGTTGAGAAGACTGACCTGCCGCGATGGTGCTCATGGTAAGGGCCCAGGGTAGACAACAAGGACTAGGCTAAAAAAACAGTCGCCCCACCGGAGGCGATGGAGACCCCGATAGCCAGCCCAAATAAATGTATCGATTCTAACTATTTTCTTACTATTCTAGGGGTTGAACCGGGGGTTCGCGATCGCCCCCAGGGCTCTATTTTAATCATTTACTGACACACCGACCGCCGCTCTGCCCAGGCCTGGGGGCTAGGTTTCAATGGTTTGGGGAAAGTCCAACCCATTATCATCCTCCCCCTCTTCTACCATGTTGGGGCTAATCAGGGTAATGTCAAACTCATCCGGCGGAAAGGTGGACTGGCTATCCCGCTTGAGTTGGTAATAGATGGCCCTGGCCTGGGGACCAAAGACAATTTCGTCCTCGTTTCTCAGGTCGTGGGCCAATAGTTTGCGACCGTTAATCAGCATACCGTTGGCGCTGGGCTTGCCCTTCAGGTTACCGTCCACAATCCGATAGTAAAAACTATCATCGTCCTTGGGCAGTTGTACCAGGGTGGCATGGTGACGGGAGACGAACTGGGATGACAGGCGGATGTCACACTTGGGATCCCGCCCGATGGAATATACCGACCCGTCTAAAACGATTTCCCGGCGGCCTTTGCTGTCTTCAACGATAAGAATATTACTGAGTTTATGATTTAATGCCATCGTTTAAGAGCTAGAATTAAAAGTTATCTATAGAAAGGCTTGAGGAAATCCTACAAGCATGTCGACCGGCTACCCCCCTAATTTACCTCCAAAATTTTGGCCAAGCTAGAAAAACCTGAAATTTTTAGTATGAACTGAGCAGAAACTAGCGTCAATGGGGCAACAAAGGTATGACTGGGCTAATCGGGGTGCCAGCAAAAACAAGCTACCGACCCCAGGCAGCCGCTACCCGTATTGAGACTGATTGGATAGAATTTGTCCTGTTGGCGCCACCATCCCAGGGCAATCGCCTCAAGCCCCCTGATCCAGGCCTTGAGGGAAGCCGGTTTATAATGGATTAATCTCACCGAGGTTTACCGTCCCAGGTGAAGGGAGCGTTCATGTTTGAGATACCTGCAGTGGAGTAACCCATGGGACAGTCCATTACCGTTACCGAGGCTGACTTTGAAGCCGCGGTGCTGACCCAATCCTTTGATCATCCCGTGTTAGTAGACTTTTACGCCACCTGGTGTGGCCCCTGCCAGGTGCTGAAGCCGATCCTGGAGGCCCTGGCGGCGGAGTACGACATTACCGTTGCCAAGGTGGACATCGACAGCAATCCTGGCCTGGCCAGGGCCTTTCGGGTGGGGGGGGTGCCGGATGTCCGGGTGGTCACCCAGGGCCAGGTACAGGAGGGGTTTGTGGGAGTCTGGCCCGAGCCCCAAATCCGCCAATTACTGGCCAGGATTGGCGCCCAATCGCCCCTCACCACTGCCCTGGCAGCCCTACACAGCGCCCAGGCCAGTGGAGATCGGGAGGGTTTGACCAGGTGCCTGGTCCACCTGCAGGAGCACTATCCCGATCATCCTGAAGTCTTGCTGGTGGCGGCCCAGCAGTCCCTGGCCGGCGGTGATGCCATCAGCGCCCAGCAGTACCTGGATCGGGTCACAACCCCCGATCGCCAGATCGAGCAACGCCGTCAAGCCCTGGAGGAACTGCTGGCCCTGCAGGCCATCCTGTCGGAATCCCTCCCCGACTCCGCCCCCCTCTCCCCCCTGGAATTGGCCTTTCGTCAGGGCTGTCAGGCCACCCTAGCCCAGGATTACCCCGCCGCCCTGGAGATTTTCCTGACCCTGGTGCAAAAGGACCGCAGATTTCGCCAGGATGGCCCCCGTAAGGCCATGCTGACCATCTTTAAGCTACTGGGGGACGAGGCCGACCTCACCCTGACCTACCGTAAGCGCCTGATGCAGTCCCTCTACTAAGGCTAAAGGGTGTGCTGAATAGCATATTTGTGGTAGTCCTCTAAAGGCTTAGGCAAACATTTTGGCGGGACTTAAGCCAAACCCAGGCACTACCGTGGACTGAATCCTGTCATCGCCACTGTAGATCTGGTCTTCGTACTGGCCACTGACCCAGCGACAGAGGGTTACCTGGCGGGTCTCGGGGTCCACAACCCAATATTCGGCAATGCCCCGTGCCCCGTACGTTTGTAGCGATAGTCCCGATCCCGGTTGGCCTGTCCAGGGCTTACCACTTCCACCACCAGGGCCGGAGGAGGCATATCGCGGGTCAGGGTAGCACGGGGGGCACCGGCCAGGGCTGCAGCGGATTCTTCCGTATGTACCAGCAGATCAGGAATACGGCAGCGGGCTCGACGACCGGTTACCTCGATTTCAGTATCTTTATGGCAGAGCAGGGCGATAGGGAAATGTTTAGCGAGTTCAAACAGCAGGATTTTGGCAATGGTATTGTTCTTGCTTGATTCAGGTGGCATTTCCACTAACACTCCATCCACCAGTTCATAGCACCGGTCGGTACCGTCGTCGTAGGCCAGATAGTCCTCAACGGTCAGGTAGGGGGAGGGAGAGGAAACGGCTTGACTCATGACCCAAAGGTTCTCCGCTTACCGGCGTGGTTATCCCCTATCTTAATCACCTATCCCCTCTCAGGAGAAATTCCCTAGAAAAATCGACCTGATGGATGAGCCTGCTGCTCCCCGAGAGATGTACTTGGCCCAGGGTGTAGGCGGGTGCGGGGCGGCACGGAAGGGATTGCTCTGAGGGAAAGGGCAATGGATGATAACATTTGACATCAAGTCAGGGTAGGTTCATCTCCCTATCTTCCGTCAATGGGTTATGGGTTGGGGTGACACCCTAGCCTTCGGTAAAGGTCTGGCTTTTAATTAAGGGTAGAGGTCATCCGTGCAGATAAAACTATCCACACTGTATCCTTTGGGCTTCGGCCTAGCTACGATGCTGTCGGTTAGCCCAGGGCTGGCCCCGATCGCCCTGGCCCAGGGGACCAGAACCGTCGTCTATGGGCTGGAGGAAAACCAGGGGTTAATCCGCCAGTGCCGCCAGCTCAACCAGACTGCCCAGGTGTTTGACAACACCAACCTGGGGCCGGCCACTAACCGCCTGGGCACCCTGGCCGCGGGCACTCGGGTGAGTCTGACCGGGGTGGTTATGCAGGGCCGGGCACAAATTTTTCTGCCCGGTAACTTCAATGGCCTGTCGCCATCCCAGCCCGTGGGGTGGGTCAATTCTGGGTTTTTGACCGCCTGCGGCGGCAGCCCTCCGCCCCCTGTTAGAACCTGCTTCCGGATCAACCTGCCCCTCCAGGTCAGAAATACCCCCTCTACCAATGGCGGCATCATCGCCAACTATAACGCTGGGGATACGGCCTATGCCTCCACTAACCCACCAACCCGGCGCACCCCCGGTGATGGCCACACCTGGGTGCAGGTGATCATCTTTAACGGCATGCGGGGCTGGATCGCCGAAACCAGCGCTAACGGCCAGGTCCAGAATGTCAACGTCATCCCCTGCCCCTAGGGCTGTTGCCCTCCGCCCATGGGTTCCATGGCCGAGGGGGCTGGGCACTGTCCAGTCTTCTATAATGGACCTGTAGACCATAGCCCTGGCCAGGGGGGATTGGATCGGTCCACATCAATACTGGTGGTTGAATATGGCAACCCTGCCTCTCACCCTAGACTTGCATCAAGTTCAGCTGACGGATGACCAGTTTTATCAGTTGTGTGTCAATAATCCAGATCTGAAGCTGGATCGCGATCGCCATGGAGGGTTAATCCTGATGTCTCCAGTGGGGAGGGAGGGAGTCAAGAAGCTAGCTACATCATTGATCTAGGCCTTTGGAACCGTCAAACCGGGTTGGAATTGACCTTCAGCTCCTCAACCATGTTTAGGTTGCCCAAGGGAGGAAAGCGATCGCCGGATGCGGCCTGGGTGGAGCTTTTCTGCTTCACTCCCGAAACCGCCGATGTCATCGCTGTCGGGTGATGGTTGACCATGACCTGCAGGTCGAGCAGTCCCTGATCGACTTGCTGAGACGTTTGGCCGTCCAGGCCGAAAGCCTGAGAGATCCGGCCACCCGCCACCTCTGGGATCAAATTCTGCTGAAAACCCAGGAGCGGACCTACCATCTGGGGACAACCCTTTTCAAACAACCTCTAAGAGGTTGTTGATAGCTCTCAATTCTACTTATTTACTTAATTTGATGCCCCACAACCATTTGCAAAAGCGTAGGTTCTCCACCAGGTTGATGATATTTATCAGCCCAAACTCGCAGTACCTCATCCAGTTCTTGGAAGGCCATCTGACGTTGTTCGCTAGGAATGTCCAACTCTTCTAAAACCCGCATGGTGCCTGAAACATGGCTAGCCCATTCCCGCATCATGCGAAAATACTGGGCTGTGTCATCTACCATGGCATACATACGTTCTTCAGAGTCTACTGGCGAGTAGGAGGAGCGCAGCAGGCCATAGTAGGAGGCTCCCCACGAAGCATCAATTCGTACTACGGTACCGGAATAGATCAGGCGCCGCCGAATATGCTCTGCTAAAGCATCACTTAAGGAAGTACGACGTTCTTCGGGCAGATTATTCTGGAATTTGTCGTGCAGGGTCTCAATCAACTCTAGAAATTGGAAGGAATTGATAATTTTAGCATCAGGGCTGGTCTCAGGTAGTTTGCTTTCTAGATAGGTTTTTTCCGACACTGAGAGACAGGTGCCAGACACCCGAGACTCTCCGGTTTTCCAGGTATATTGGCGTAGCCATAGGTAGGGAAACTGGATCAGATACCGGGGTTCCTGAGCTCCCAGGAGGTTAAGCAATTTTCCTTCGGTTAGCGCCTGGCGCATTTCCTCGACGATTGCCTTCACTCGCTTAGGTTCAATATGATGAAGATGACCGGTCATTCGCAGATTTTCACCCTGCTCAATGTAAGTCATATAAATAGCACATTTTGCCGCTGTTGCAGCCGCATCCAAGAAAGCACCATGGCGATGGCCGCCGGTACGCATGGCACTAAAGGCGATATAAATCAAAATTTGGTCAATGGCACTGGGGCTGAAACGGCGAATGATCTGATCATCTTCCGCCAATGTTGATAGGGGAGAGCTGGGCACCAAAAAATTAGTCATGGCAGATAGCAAAATAAAGCAAAACAAGCAAGAAAATAGGGAACTAAGGTGCCGTATTCCAAGACATCACCCTACCCATGGCTAATTCAATCCACTTAAATATGGGAAACATGAGTGGACATTAGACCAGTTAGTCGCCAAAGCTCTTAATAATTCGGAAAAATTTCAAGCATTAAAAGAGGCGAATTTACTATATAGCGTTTCCTAATCGTATGAGCTACACCTGAAGTAGGGAAAATCTTTCAGCTAATAGCTTTGGGCGATGTATTTATACTTCATCAGAGCAAGAACCGCTATAGCCTAGATGTCTATAGCAGATTTCACTTGGGTGAAGTGCGGTGTGAACATCCCCTGCCCCCTCTTGATCAAGGCTGCCGTGTACACATAAGTCGGGTCTGACTTCGTTTGAGTCCTTTGCGTCCCCAAAATCCCCCAATTCTGGTGGATTTTGAAGGGTTCGGTTCCCCCGGAATTGGGGGCTGGGGGGCAGTTTGTCGCTGATTGGGT
>JBEIGU010000021.1:0-36905 GCA_040381765.1 Leptolyngbya sp. | reverse complement strand
TTCGTTTGAGTCCTTTGCGTCCCCAAAATCCCCCAATTCTGGTGGATTTTGAAGGGTTCGGCTCCCCCGGAATTGGGGGCTGGGGGGCAGTTTGTCGCTGATTGGGTTAGATTTGATCACTTGTGTGTACACCGTAGCTTGATCAAGGGGGGGTACAGCGTGAAACTCCTACACCCAGGTGCCGGGGGGTAGGATTGAGCAATTGGGTGTCTCGCTCCATCGAAAACCGCTATAGATGGGGCACAGACCTGCCCCAGATGAGGGGCAAAACCAATCAGGTCATCCCAGAATTCCAATGTTACGCTAGGCTTACAGGCAAAATAGGGCATTTCCTAGCCCAGTTGGTGAAGGTTATTGCGGAGGTTAGCGGGGTTATGAGTGGGATAGAAGACAATACATCAGGCCTGAGCCAACCCCAGCCGGCGGCAACACCTCCGGTAGACAGTGGTGGATTAAAGCCGCCCCCACGCCGCCCCAAATTCGTCGCGCCCCCCCCCCGCCCTACTCCGCCCTCGTCCCAGCCTCGCCCAGCCAGTCCATTGGCAACTTCAGTCGCTACAGTGACTAGCTCTTCCCCCCCCCTGGCAACCATGGTGAATGATCCTGTTCCAGAGGGCCATAGCCTACCCATTGCCCCCCCCAGTGAGCCGATGCAGTATCGGGCCATTGGCCTGGTGCGGGGCACCTATACCCCCCTGGATCCCACCCAAATTAACCGGGGTAACCTGGTTACCGCCGATGGAGCCAGTATCGATTCAGTGTTGCTAGGGCGAGTCACCAGTTTGGTGAAAAAGTATTTGGATCTGAGCCTCCCCCACCTCTGGGTGGTTTACCCCCGCACCCGGCATGAGACCGATGATGATAGCGACCCAGACCTGCATCTGCAGGTGGTGGGAGTGTGGGAACCGGAAACCCTGGGCTTGCCAGGGGAAGTCCCTGGGGTGACGGATGCCCCCGAAGCGGCGGCGGCTGAGCCACTTCCAATCCCGGACCTGCCCACGGTGGAGGAAAACTTCTTTTCCGTGCGGGGGGAGGTGGTGAGGTACTCCCCTGAGAGTCAGGCCATCACCGTAAAGATCCTGCAGGGAGCAAAACGCTCTCCGGGAGACCCCCCCAAGTCCTTTAAACTAACCCTGCAGGGGTCGATTGAGGGCCGCACCGTTGGTTATTTCTGGGATTTTCGCCTGAAACGTCAGGGTAAGATCCTGATCCTTGACCGGGCCAGCGTGGTGGCCATTGTACCGCCCAAGAAACGATCTAAAATCGCCCGTCGTCCCCCATCGAATCGCCGCCCTGGGGGCGATCGCCCTCAGCGCAGCGCGACCAGCGATCGTCCGGTGGTCAAGCCGCGTAAGATGCAACCTGAAGGTGACCTGAAACCGAGGGATGAATCCGCCTAGGGGGACTGGCTATCAACGAGCCAGCGGCGATGACCGAGGAGTTTGAGACGATACACTAGGAATAAGTCTTCAGATCCTGACCGGTGACTGAACCGATCCAACCTTCAGGGGTGAACCCTCGCCCCCCAACGGAGTCCCTGCAGGGGGTAGTGGAGCGCCTCACCTACCACTCCGAGGCCTCGGGCTACACCGTGGCTCGCTTCAAGGCCCCCCGCACCCATGAGTTAATCACCATCACCGGCAATTTTGCCCATATCCAGGCGGGCCAGACCCTGGAGTTGCAGGGTCTGTGGCGGGATCATCCCCAGTATGGCCCCCAGTTCCAGGTGATCCGCTACCAGGAAACCCGGCCCGCCACCCTTACCGGCCTGGAGAAGTACCTGGGCAGTGGCCTGATTAAGGGGGTGGGGCCGGTTACCGCCAGGCGCATCGTCGCCCACTTTGGCCTGCAGACCCTGGACATCATCGAACACCAGATCCACCGACTGATCGAGGTGCCAGGCATTGGTCAAGCCCGGGTGCGGCGTATCCAGGCGGCCTGGGCCGCCCAGCGGGCCATCCAGGAGGTGATGGTGTTTTTGCAGGGTCATGGGGTTTCCACCACCTATGCCGTCAAAATCTATAAGCAGTACGGCGATCAGGCCATTGCCGTGGTTACCCAGAACCCCTATCGCCTGGCCACGGATATCTACGGCATTGGGTTTATCACCGCCGATGCCATTGCCCGCAACCTGGGCATTGCCCCCGGGTCAGAGTTTCGCTACCGCAGTGGGATGCTGCACGTTTTGAGCCAGGCCGGGGAGGAGGGCCATTGTTTCTTGCCCCAAACAGAGTTGGTGGAACGAGCGGTGCAGCGGCTGGCCCTGCCGGATCACCAGCCCCAGCCAGGGGTGCTGGAGTCCTTAATTCACCGGATGGGGGAGGCCCAGGAGTTAGTGTTAGAGGCCCAGGGAGGACAGGTGATCAGCTATGCCCCCGCTTTTTACCAGGCCGAGGTCCACCTGGCGGAACGGCTGCGCCAGCTGCGGGCCCAACCCCTGGCGGTGGAGGGTGATCGGGTGCAGCGCTGGATTGATCGGCTTGTAGCCCAGACGGGGTTAGACCTATCGGCGGAGCAGCGGCAGGCGGTCACCCTGGCGGCCAGTCAGCGGCTATTGATCCTCACCGGGGGGCCGGGCTGTGGTAAAACCTTCACCACCCGCACCATCGTTGCCCTATGGCGGGCCATGGGTAAAACCGTTGCCCTCGCCTCCCCCACCGGTCGGGCCGCCCAACGGCTGGCGGAGGTGACCGGTCAGCCAGCCCAAACCCTGCACCGATTGCTGGAGTTTGACCCCCGCCACCATCAGTTTCAGCGCCATAGTGAGAACCCCATCGCCGCCGATGCCCTGATCGTCGATGAGGCCTCTATGCTCGACTTATTCCTGGCCCATGGTCTGGTGAAGGCGGTTTCCCTCCAGGCCCAGTTACTCTTGGTGGGGGATATTGACCAGTTGCCCAGCGTGGGGCCTGGGGCGGTGTTGCAGGATTTGATCGGGAGTGGTCAGGTACCGGTGGTGCGCCTCACCCAGGTATTTCGTCAGGCCCAGGCCTCCGCCATCGTCACCCAGGCCCACCGCCTCAACCAGGGGCAAATTCCTCGCTTTGAGCCGGTGTCTGAGCAACCCCAGTCCGACTGCCTGGGGCTAACGGCCCCAGACCCTGAATCAGGGGTGCAGGGGATTCGGGACCTGCTCACCGATCTGATTCCCCAGTTGGGTTTTGACCCGACCCGGGATGTGCAGGTGCTCAGCCCCATGACCCGGGGAACGGTAGGTAGTCGGCAGCTCAATCAGCTGTTACAGGGGTTGCTGAATCCGGCGGCGGCCAGCAAGCCGGAGTGGCAGCGGGGTGGTCTCACCCTACGGCTGGGGGACCGGGTGATCCAGCAGGTAAATGACTACGGGCGAGAAGTATTTAACGGTGACCTGGGGGTGATCCAGGCGATCGCCCCGGAGGACCAGGAGGTGACGGTGGATTTTGGCGATCGCCGGGTCACCTACGATGCCGCCGACCTGAATGAAATCGCCCTGGCCTGGGCCATCACCATCCACAAAAGCCAGGGTAGTGAATATCCGGTGGTGATTTTGCCCCTGTTTATGTCCCACTACCTGATGCTGAGTCGCAACCTGCTCTACACTGGTCTCACCCGGGCCCGCCGGTTGGCCATTGTGGTGGGGCCAGAAAAAGCCATTGCCATAGCAGTGCGCCGGGAACAGGATAGGCATCGCTACACCGACCTGGCCCGGCGGTTAGGGATCTAGGGAGCTGATCGGTGGGGCTGACAGAGGGCAATGCCGGTGGCCGCCACCATAATCAGGAGAATAGCCAGAATCATTACCGGGGTGAGGGTTTCCCCCAGGCCAAGAAAGCCGATCAGGGCGGCGATCGCCGGTTCCAGGCTGAGCAGCACTCCAAAAACCGTCACCGGTAGCCGCCGCAGTGCCGCCATCTCCAGGGAATAGGGCAGGGCGGAGGCGAGCAGGGCCACCCCCAGGCCCAAACCCAAAATCCTTGGATTCAGCAGGGCCTGACCGGCGCTGGCCAGGCCCAGGGGCAGCAGGGCAAGGCCCCCCACCGCCATCGCCAGGGCTAGCCCTTCACTGCCCTTAAACTCCCGCCCCACCTGGGTGGCCAGGATAATGTAAAGGCCCCAGGCCACCCCCGCCAGCAGGGCAAAGCCCACACCGACCCCATCCAGGCTGGTAGAGTGGAGGGGGGAGAGTAGACCAATACCAAGGGCCGCCAGCCCTACCCACAGACCATCGAGCCACCGCCGGGAATGGAACAGGGCCACCAGAAGGGGGCCGGAAAATTCAATGGCGACCGCCACCCCAATGGGGATGCGGGCAATGGCCAGGTAGAAACAGCTGTTCATCGTGGCCAGGGTGAGACCAAAGAGCACCAATCGGCGATAGGCTGGGGCCGAGTAGCCCCGCCAGCGGGGCCGCTGCCAGGCCACCAGCACCACCGCCGCCAGCCCCACCCGCAAACACACCATGCCCAGGGGCCCTACCTGGCCAAATAGACTCTTGGCCAGGGTGGACCCTAATTGGGTGGAGACCATGGCCAACCATACCAGCCCTATGGCCGAGCCCTGCGCTTTACCCTGATCCACCCTGCTCCTGTGGAAATATTCCCTAGACACCGCTTAAAAGCATAACTCCCCGGGCCAAGGTCAGAGGGATCGGATAGAGCTGTATTTCTGCTTAAACAGGGCCTGCTGAGTTTTGTGATCGACGATGGGGGAGGGGTAGTCAAGGCGATCGCACTGTTCCGGCGGAATCTTGCCACTCACCAGCCAGGCGGTCTCCAGCGATCGCAGCTCCGGTAACCACCGGCGAATGTAATCGGCCTCAGGGTCAAACTTTTGGGCTTGGGTGGCGGGGTTAAAGATTCGCAATGGCTTAGGATCCATACCACTGGAGGCACTCCATTGCCAGCCCCCATTGTTGGCCGCCAGATCACCATCCACCAGGTGCTGCATAAAATACGTCTCCCCCCACTGCCAATTGATGATCAGGTCCTTAGTGAGGAAACTGGCCACAATCATGCGGCAGCGGTTGTGCATCCAGCCGGTTTGGTTGAGCTGACGCATGGCGGCATCGACGATCGGGTAGCCGGTGCGACCTTCACACCAGGCCTGGAAGTGATCAGTATTATTCACCCAGGGAAAGTCTAGCCATCGGGGGCGGTAGGGCCCCTCGGCCAGGGTGGGAAAATGATAAAGGCAATGCTGGTAGAACTCCCGCCAGGCTAACTCCTGTTGCCAGGTTTGCACCCCCTGGCGGCCCTCTTCGCTATTGGTCTGGGCCATCGCCTCGGCACTGGCGGCCCAGACGGTGCGGGGACCGATCGCCCCCAGCTTGAGGGCGGCACTAAGGCGGGAGGTGCCCTCCGTGGCGGGCCAGTTACGCTGCTCCTGGTAGGCGCCGATGCCCCCCGCTGCCTGACAAAACGCCTGTAGCTGGGCCCGGGCTGGTGCCTCCCCCGGCTCCACCGGAAAGCCCCCATCCCAGACCACCCCTAGATCCTGGAGGGTGGGTTGGGCGATCGCCCCCGCCGCCGTAGCCAGCCCCTGCTGGGCCGGGCTGAGGCTGGTCAGGCCCTGGGGAGCAGGCCAGGGAGCGGTTTTGGCCTGTTTGATCCAATTCCGCCAGAAGGGGGTATAAACCGTATAGGGTTGGCCAGCACCGGTGCAGATAGCCCCGGGGGGATGCAGCAACTGATCCCAAAAGTCTGCTTGGACCTCGATGCCCAGACCCCTTAGGGCCGCTACTACGGACCGGTCTCGCCGGCGGGCATAGGGTTCCCCGTCCTGGTTCCAGTAGACGGCGGTGGCCCCCAGGGCCCGGGCCAGATCGGCAATCTGCTGGGTTGGATCACCCCAGAGGAACAGTAGGTTGCCCCCCAGGGCCTGGTAGCGCTGCTGCAGCGCCGTCAGACAACCCACCAGGTAGGCCAGGCGAGCTGGGGCCAGGTCATTGGCCTGCAAAATCCTCGGGTCAAAACAAAATAGCCCCACCACCTGGGGGCTGCGATCGCGGGCCGCCGCCAACCCTTGATTATCCTCCAGGCGCAGATCACGACGATGCCAAAACAATAGCAGGTCGGTCATTCTCCTCTCCCCAGGCTACTGCCACCGATAAGTAAACCCGCCATTAATTTAACCATTCGATTACGAATCCCATTCACCCAAGCCGGAAAAAAGGCAGACAGGCTGAAGGTTTTCCCGTAGTATCAGAAATATGTTAGATTCACCCAGGTAAACCCAGCAGGTTAGTTTGTCTGGTCCCCTGGGCTTCACATTCAAAACCTATTTGAGGAGAGAATAGCACCATGGCAACCTACAAGGTGACCCTGATTAATGAGGCTGAAGGTCTAAATACAACCATTGACGCGCCCGATGATGTTTACATCCTTGACTCTGCTGATGAAGCGGGTATCGATCTGCCCTTCTCCTGTCGGGCTGGGGCCTGTTCCACCTGTGCTGGCAAAATTATCGCTGGCACGGTTGATCAGAGTGACCAATCTTTTTTGGATGATGATCAAATTACCGCTGGCTATGTGTTGACCTGTGTCGCCTACCCCACCTCCGACTGTACCATCACCACCCATGCGGAAGAGGAGCTTTATTAAGCTGATAGCCTAGTCTAGCGCATTATAGTCGCAGCTACCTGTGACGAGACCTGTGTCGGCTGGCTCCCTACTTCAGTAATGGCTTTGACCGATCAACTGTGTCCTAAGCGTTATGACTAAACCTGTAGATTCAAAACCTATTTGAGGAGAGAATAACACTATGGCAACCGCAACCTACAAGGTAACCCTGATCAATGAAGATGAAGGTTTGAATAAAACCATTGAGGTACCTGGCGATCAATATATTCTTGACGTGGCCGAAGAGCAGGGCATCGAACTGCCCTACTCTTGTCGGGCTGGGGCCTGTTCCTCCTGTGCTGGCAAAATTACCAGTGGTACGGTTGATCAGAGTGACCAATCTTTCTTAGATGATGATCAAATCGAAGCTGGCTTTGTGCTGACCTGTGTCGCCTACCCCACCTCCGACTGCACCATCACCACCCATGCGGAACAAGGACTTTACTGATCCGTTGATCCGTTTTTAGTCTACTTAATGTCGGCAGGTGCAATGCCCTGGATCTTTCCAGGGCATTGATATTTAGGTTATTTAGCCGCTGCTACGCACTGATTCACCAGGGCCTGTACCTGATCGACATTCTGCCAGCCCAAAATTTCCGTTACCTTCTTTTCCAGGGTCTTATAGGAGCGGAAGAACTCGGCAATTTCATCCAGCCGGTGGGGAGCTACATCATCTAGGGATCGCACCCTGGCGTAGCGGGGGTCGGCAGCAGGGACGCAGAGAATTTTCTCATCGCGATCGCCCCCATCAATCATTTCCAGCATGCCAATCGGACGGGACAGCACCACACAGCCCGGGAAGGTGGGTTGATCGATCATCACCATGCCATCTAGGGGGTCACCGTCATCCGCCAGGGTGTTGGGCACGAAGCCGTAATCACAGGGATAATGGACCGAGGAAAATAGTACCCGGTCAAGAATCAGGGCATTTAGATCCTTGTCGAATTCGTACTTGTTTTGACTGCCAGCAGGGATTTCAATCAGAACGTTGATCAGACCTGGTTCGGGCTGGGCTGGAATGCGAGATAGGTCTACCATACTCCTCCAAGGATAAATAGGACGGGAGGTCAGAACTCCCAGTTTCGCTCCGTTAGGTTCTGACCAACTATCTATTCTACGGGCTGATGGCGGCCTTTCCACCCCTGGCCGATTCCAGGGACTGCTGGCCCCAGGATAGGATAGGGCCACTCTCTGGAGATGCCTGCCATGACCCTATTGACCGGAGCCCTCACCCCAGAGCCCACCGCCGATGGTTCCTTCACCCTATTCTCAGAAGACTTTGGCGAGTGGTTTCACAGCCGCGAGGGAGCCTACACCGAAGCCTACACCACCTACGTCCAGACCACCGACCTGGCCCAGCTGGCCCGAACGGGCCAGATCACTCTGCTGGATGTGTGTTACGGCCTGGGTTACAACAGCGCCGCCGCCCTCACCACCCTGCAGCAGGTCAACCCAGGGGCGGCCTGTCACCTGGTGGGGTTGGAACTGGATCCGCGGGTACCCCAACAAGCTGTAAATCGAGGTCTGATCAGCCCCTGGCCAGCGCCGGTGCAGCAAGTGTTGGCACAGCTGGCCAGCGCTGGAGTCTACCAGCAGCATCCCCTCATCGCCCAGCTTTACCTGGGGGATGCTCGTCAAACCATTCAAACCCTGGTGAAACAGGGGTTTCAGGCGGATGTGATCTTCCTTGATCCCTTCTCGCCGCCCCACTGCCCAGAGCTTTGGACGGTGGAGTTCATCCAGCAGGTGGCCCACTGCTTGGCACCTCAGGGGCGACTGGCCACCTATTCCTGCGCGGCGGCGGTACGCACCGCCCTGGGGCTGGCGGGCTTGGCCCTGGGCCCCACCCTGGCCAGTGGCCGTCGTTGGCCAGGCACCCTGGCCCAGTGGCAGCCCCTGGGGCTAGCTCCCCTTTCCCCCCAGGAGCAGGAACACCTGCTCACCCGCGCCGCCGTGCCCTACCGTGACCCTAGCTTGGGGGACAGCGCCGATCGCATCCGCCAGCGCCGTCAGCAAGAGCAGGCCCGCTCACCCTTAACGCCAACTTCCATTTGGCGCAAGCGGTGGCTGGCCCCATATCCCCCCTCCATTTAAATTGCTACCCTGGGTACTTAAGTACTGTGTCCCCATTGTGGCGTTTAGATAGGTTTTCTCCGTGGTTTCCCCAACCTCTCCCCCCGCTCGAGTCTTGGTGGTTGATGATCACACCCCCAGTCGTATGACCGCGGTTGCCCTGTTGGCAGCCGCGGGCTACCAGGTGGATCAGGCTGATGGCGGTCTGACAGCCCTTAGGCACATCCTCAGCCATCCCCCCGATTTGATCCTATTGGATGTGATGATGCCGGGGCTGGATGGCTACGAGCTCTGTCGGCAGTTGAAACAGAGCGAGCAGACCCGACTGATTCCGGTGGTGTTTATGACCGCCCTTAGCGATCAGGAAGCCCGCCTGCGCAGCATTGAGGTGGGGGGGGATGACTTTCTCACCAAACCCGTTGACTCCCTGGAGCTATCTGCCCGGGTAAAGTCCCTGATTCACCACAAACGGCTCAACGAAGATCTGGACCACGCCGAGCAGGTCTTGTTTGCCATCGCCCGCACCGTGGAAAGCCGCGACCCCAACACCGGCGACCATTGCGAACGGCTGGCCAAACTGGCCCATGCCTTTGGTTTTTACCTGAAATTGCCCCACCAGGGCCTTAAGGATTTGGTCTGGGCCGCCTACCTCCACGACATTGGCAAGGTGGGAATTCCCGATAGTATCCTAATGAAGGGCGGCCCCCTCACCGAGGAGGAACGGTTAATTATGGAGCGCCATGTGTTGATCGGCGAAACCATCTGTCGCCCCCTGCGGATTATGCGGGGGGTGGTGCCGATTATTCGCCATCACCACGAGCGATGGGATGGTAGCGGTTACCCCGATGGTCTGGTGGGGTCTGCCATTCCCCGTCTGGCCCAGGTTTTCCAACTGATGGATATTTTTGATGCCCTGGTCCACGCCCGTCCCTATAAGCCCCAGCTATCCATTGACCAGGCCCTGATCATCATGTGGCAGGAGGTGGAGATGGGCTGGCGGGATCCCCTATTGATGGAGCAGTTTGAGGTCTTTGTCCACAGCGATGGGTTACCGGTGGACCATCGGCTAGAGGCGGTGACCCAGTCAGAGCTAAACTCCTGTCCCATCCGCGCCTACGGCTGATCCCAGGGGGCACAAGGATGAAGTGAGGCTGGGTAATCGCAGTAAGTGCAGTGTCTCTATGCTCGATCCTCAACCGCTTTTGCCTAGATCCTATACCGGTGCGCTAGGGCTATAGTTAAGATATTGGGTATTCAAGTCGAGGGAGAAAAGCGGATGGCAGCGGCGTTAAAGCGCGGAGATCTGGTGCGAGCAGTGCGGGAAAAGCTGGACAATAGCCTGGAGGCTACGGCCAGTGATAGACGTTGGCCTGCCTACCTATTTGAAACCCGGGGGGAGGTCATGGACATTCGGGAGGACTACGCCCTGGTTAAGTTTGGCCATGTGCCTACCCCTAATATCTGGTTGCGTCTTGACCAACTGGAAAAATTTTAGTTCCTCTATGGATCCTTTTTCTGCCGTTTCTCCTGAGTGGGTTGATCAGGCTACCCATACCACTAGCTTTGCCTGTCCCCACTGCGGGGAGGGCAGTCGTCAAGCTAAGGCGGTTTGGATCAACCGCCGATCGCCGGTCTACAGTGAGGATCAACGGCGTCGTTGGCAAGAGTTTTACCACTGCGGTAACTGTGGAACTGCCTGGTGGGCCTGGAGTAGCGATCGCCCCCCCACCGTCCTCTCGAATCTGGATTCCCCTGTAGATGGGGATGCCTGAGCATGGCCACCATCCATGTACTCGGTAGCCTGAATATGGACCTGGTGTGCCGCACGGCGCGCCTCCCCCAACCGGGAGAAACTTTGTTGGGTCAACGGTTTGAGACAATTCCCGGGGGCAAGGGGGGCAATCAGGCGGTGGCTGCGGCCCGCTTAGGTATCAGGACTGCCATGATCGGCTGTGTTGGGGACGACGGCTTTGGCCACAGCTTACTTCAATCCCTAGCCAGGGTGGGGGTGGCGACTCAAGGGGTAAGGGTGGTTCCTGGTCAGGCCACTGGAGTCGCTACTATCCTGGTGGATGATGGGGGGCAAAACCAAATTGTGGTAGTGCCCGGTGCCAATGATCAGGTGGGGGAAGGGGCATTGGCAACCCTGGCCAATGCATTACAGCCAGGAGATTGGTTGTTGCTGCAACTGGAGGTGCCCCTCAACACCGTGGTGGGGGCAGCCACCCTGGCTCAACGACGGGGCGCCCGGGTCATTCTTGATCCAGCCCCCGCCAGGGCAGACCTGCCGGTCTCCCTCTACCCCTGTTTGCAGGTGATCACCCCGAACCAAATTGAGGCTAGCCAGCTGACTAACGTTACGGTAAAGGATAGGGCTACGGCCCTCTTGGCCGCAGAGGCCCTACGGCAGCGGGGGGTGGAAACGGCGATGGTAAAATTAGGAGCGGATGGGGTAATGGTGGCTACCCCGGTCGGTCACTTTCACCAGTCCGCCCTGCCGGTCACGGCGGTGGATACCGTGGCAGCGGGGGATGCTTTTAATGGGGGATTGGCGATGGCCCTGGCGGAGGGCATGGCTCTGAAGCCAGCCGTAACCTTTGCCACCGCCGTAGCTGCCTACGCCGTCACCCAGGTTGGAGCCCAGGCCGCTATGCCTACCCGGAGACAGTTGGAAACCTGGCTAGAGACTACTGTTTAAAGCCCGTCAGGCTAGGTAGATCGCAACGGCCTCACCCCCACCCCCTCTCCCAAGTTTGGGGAGAGGGCAACGTCAGGGCTCAAAGTCGGGTTTGTGACCCACTGAGGCTAGGTAGCCCCTGCATAAATCCGTAAAGCAGAGCTGACCAGAAGTCCAGACAGCCCCTCCAGAACTCTGGTTTCTGACGGCTGAACTCCAACCCTTAGGAACTAGAAAACTCTAAGGGGCTTCTGTTTGATCATCGATTAACAGATCGTCATCTAAATCCAACATGGCCAGTTCCTCCGCCATGGCGGAGAAATCGTCCTCGTCCTCAACGGTATCATCGCTGGTGGTGGACTCTGACCTTTTCTCAACGGATAGACCGCCAATCATTTCATCGTCCACGATCATCCCCAGGTCTGGATCCATATCGTAGCTACGGGCGGTGAGATCGTCCAGCACCACGTCAGGCAACATCATGTCGTCATCAATGATGGGAGAATCGTAGGCCGCATCCATATCCATTGCCGGAGAATCTTCGTAGGCGTTATAGCCAGTACCGGCTGGGATTAGGCGACCAATGATCACATTTTCCTTCAGGCCTCGCAGCCAATCTGACTTACCTTCGATCGCAGCTTCGGTCAAGACCCGGGTGGTTTCCTGGAAGCTAGCAGCGGAAATAAAGCTATCGGTATTCAGGGAGGCTTTGGTAATCCCCAGGAGGACGGGGGTATACTGGGCAGGGGCGCCGCCGGTAATGGACATAGCTTCGTTGACCTGCTCAACCTGATAAATCTCCACCAACTCCCCGGGTAGCATGGTGGTGTCCCCACCATCATCAATGCGGCACTTGGAGGACATTTGTCGAACAATCACCTCGGTGTGCTTATCTGAGATGTCAATTCCCTGGGATTGGTACACGGACTGCACTTCATTCACCAGGAAGGACTGCACCTGCTGCAAGCTCAGGAGGGCCGCATCGTGAGTACCTCGCCCATGGCTGAGATGGTATTCGAAAAACACTTCAAGAATTTCGTGGGGGTTAGCAGGGCCATCGGTGAGGTGTTCAGCTGTATTAACCACCTGACCATCGGAGACGGTTACATTTTGCCCGGGATTGATGGGATACTCCGCCACTACCCCATCCTCTTCGATCACCTTAACCTCCACACTCTCATCATCGCTGTAGACCACCTGAGCAGTGCCGGGCCGTCGAGCCAGAACACAGGCTTCCTTGGGTTTGCGGGCCTCTAGCAGTTCTTCAATCCGGGGTAGACCCTGAATAATATCGCCGGTTTTGGCCCGCTCAAACACCAGGAGCACCAGATTATCCCCCCGTTGCACCAGGTCACCATCCTCAATATGAAGAACGGCACCAGTAGATACCCGATAGGGACGAGCTAACCGCAGCGTCAACTGGGTGCCACTAATGGCGGTAACCTCCCCCGATTCGTTATGGCTGATACCTGGAGCCAGGGGGGTTTCCGCCACCACTAGATTGCCGACCTGAACAGAGGCCGTCTGTCCCTGGAGATCGATCTCAACCCGGTCTGAATCCCGCACCACCAGTAGACGACGTACCGCTTCCTGACCCTTACGAATACCTCGCACCTCGCCAGATTCTTTGCACTTGATCTCAGTCCGGGCCAGAATTGCCCCAGGACCAATCTGTTGACCCTCTTCCACCAGTAGGGCGGTAACCGTACTGCCCTGGGTTTGGTCCGCAGCCACATCGCGGCGAATTACCTGGGTCTCCAGCACCACCATCTGTAAACGCATCAGGTCAGGATCCTGGTCATCAGGGACCAGTTCAATATCTGCTACCACATGGGGAGCTTCGTCTTCGATATCTAGAACTAGTTGGGTACGCAGCAATTCCACGCCATCTACGGATTTGACCCGTTCCCCATCCTTGAAGGGAACCCGCTGCACCGCCCGCAACTTAATGGAGCTGATCGCCTCCGCACTGGACCCCTGACTGGGGACGGCAGGTTCATCCGGCACAGGATATTCATCCACGGGCCGGAGTAGCATGGCTGGGCCTTCTGGGGTTTCGACGTACTCGATATAGCGCAGGGCCTCAGCGGTTAAGCCGGGCATCACCTCTTCCCCCGCCGTCACGATCACCCCATCACGATCCATCACATCCTCAGGGGCATCCACCATGTGGATATCCCCGGGTTTAATCAGCACCTCCCGCAGGATGTCATTCTTCTGGGTGACCTCCACCACACCGCTGTTCTGGCAAAAAATGTCCTTGACAATTTCCGTGCCAGCTTCGACGTACTGGCCATCCTCCACCAATAGTAGGGAGATATCCTTGTTAACCTCGTGGGCTTCCTCCGGAATCCACAGGAGGGTGCCACCCTGGACAACTTCGTAGCCCTGCTTACCCTTACCTTTTTTAGCCACGTCTAACCCAGAGAACTTGACAATGCCACCGGTCTGGGTCTGGTAGCGATCGTCCTCGAGTTCAGCAATTACCTGGCCGCTGGTAACCTTGGCGCCGGGGGTAGCAATCAGGGAGAACCGTTGACCGTAGGTGGTTTCAATGAAGTAGTGCTCCCGTCCCTGGCCCTGCTCCTTGCGGACCTGGGCCTGGTCGAGCATGACTGAAGCGGTGATAATTTGCACTTCTCGGGTACCCTTGTCGTCCTCTGAAGCAGGCAAGCGCACTAGACCTCCGCGCTCCGTGGTGAGTTTAGTGGTGGCTAGGGTATCCCCCGCCTTAACGTAGTCACCGTTGTTAACCACGGGTTCTGCCCCGGGTAGGAGGTTATAGACGTCACCGGAGAGTACCCAGAGCAGCCCCCCGCGTTGGGCCAGGCGGGTAGTGTTGCCCTGGCGATCGGTTCTTTCCTCCTGCACTAGGCCATCAAATTTAACCTCCCCAGCCAGATCGGAGGTAACGTCTTTAGTGGCTTTTTCCGTCACCTTACGTGTACGACCAGCGGAGGGTAGCTCCGCCAGCAACTGCTCCTGGACAACCGTATCCCCTTCGTTAACGAACAGAATAGTACCCTGGGGTAGACTTTCGGTTTGATTTTTGCCGCTGCCCTCAATCACCAGGTCGGCGTTAGACTCCAGCATGAGGGCGTCTTCGCCATAGCGAGTCCGAAAGGGGCGGGTCTTATAACGCTTGGACATGCGCACCACGCCACTCTTGCTGGCCTTAATACGAGGCGCCATTTCCCCTGTGAAGGTGCCGCCGGTGTGGAAGGTCCGCATGGTCATCTGGGTACCGGGTTCACCAATGGATTGGGCGGCAATAATCCCGACGGCTTCCCCCAGATCCACCATTTCTGAGTGGGCCAGGCTCCAACCGTAACAAAGTCGGCACACGGAACGGGTGGCTTCGCAGGTCAGGGGCGATCGCACCATGACATCTTCTACTCCTGCCTTGACCAGGGTTTCAGCCAGCTCCGGGGAAATCGCCTGGTTTTTCTCCAGCAAAACCTCACCGGTTTGGGGATGGAGGACATCGGTGGCCACCACCCTACCTAACAGTCGATTTTCTAGTGGGATCAGCACCCGTTCCCCATCGGTCATACTGCGCAGGGGAATACCCCGAGCCGTGCCGCAATCCTGTTCCCGAATAATCACATCTTGGGAAACATCCACCAGGCGACGGGTTAAGTAACCCGAGTCGGCGGTGCGTAGGGCCGTATCCACCAGACCCTTACGGGCCCCGTAGGAGGAAATCACGTACTCGGTCACCGTCAGCCCTTCTCGAAAGTTGGTCTTGATCGGCAGGTCAATGATCTCCCCCTGGGGATTAGCCATCAACCCCCGCATGCCCACCAACTGACGCACCTGGGAAATATTGCCCCGGGCACCGGAGAAGGCCATCATATAAACCGAGTTGAGGGGATTATTTTCTTTGAAGTTGCGAACCACCTGATCCTTCAGCTCTTCGCTAGTGTCATTCCAGGTGTCGATCACCTTGGTGAGGCGCTCCACCTCAGTGATTTCTCCACGGGTATAACGCTCCTCGGTAGCCCGGATATCCTCCTCCGCCGCCGCCAGAAGTTGCCGCTTCTCCTGGGGCACCTGCAGGTCCTCAACGCTAATCGATACTCCGGCTCGAGTAGCGTACTTGAAGCCCAGATCCTTAATACGGTTAGCCATTTGGGCTGTACGGGCGGTGCCGTAGTGGGTAAAAGACCAGGAAATTAGCTTTTTGAGCTGTTTCTTGTCGATAATGCGATTGCGAAAAATCATTGAGGATTGAGTCGACCCGTGTTCCGCCATAGGTTCTGCCCTTCTGTGATGGTGTTGCCTGAATTCCCGTCCGTCCTGCCCTGGGTGTCTTGCTCCACGCAGCGCCAGGGAGTCGCCAATTCCTGTACCTAGCCAGCGATCGCCTCCAGTACAGCCTTGTTGTAGATAATGCGACCGGGGGTGGTCTTGATGTACTGGGAAATCAACTTTCCTTCCCTATCCAACCGCCGGCGCCGGTCACTATAGACCTCCGTAACTGTGCCATCTTCAGCCTCAGTCCGCTCCAGGTTAGAGCTGGGTTTGTCCGACTCCACCTCGCCATCAAAGCGCAGCCATACCTGGGCATGGAGATCTACCAGACCCTGCTCAAAGGCCATGATGGCATCATCCAGGCTGGCGAAGTAACGGCCTGCTCCTTTGGTCGCATTGGGGTTCTCAGCGGTCAGGTAATAGCAACCCAGCACCATGTCCTGACTGGGGGTAATAATCGGTTGCCCCGTAGCCGGGGATAGGACATTGTTGGAGGCTAACATCAGCAGACGAGCCTCAGCTTGGGCCTCCAGAGAAAGGGGTACATGGACCGCCATCTGGTCACCGTCAAAGTCAGCATTAAAGGCGGGGCAGACCAGGGGATGGAGTTGAATAGCACGACCTTCTACCAGGATCGGTTCAAAGGCCTGGATCCCCAACCGGTGTAAGGTAGGGGCCCGGTTTAGCATCACCGGGTGACTTTCAATCACCTCCTCCAGAACTTCCCAAACGCTGGGCTCCTGGTTCAGAATCATCTTTTTAGCGGCCTTGATATTGTTGACCAAACCCTGGCGAATTAGCCGATGGATCACAAAGGGTTGGAAAAGCTCGATCGCCATTTCTCGAGGCAGACCACACTGGTGAATTTGCAGCTTGGGCCCCACCACAATCACTGAACGACCGGAGTAATCTACCCGCTTACCCAGTAGATTTTGCCGAAAACGTCCCTGTTTGCCCTCAATAATATCCGAGAGGGATTTGAGGGGACGGTTATTGGCTCCCACCACTGTGCGACCGCGACGACCATTGTCAATTAAGGCGTCCACCGCCTCCTGCAACATCCGCTTTTCGTTGCGGACGATGATTTCCGGAGCTAGAATTTCCTGCAGTCGGGCCAGGCGGTTATTGCGATTAATTACCCGGCGATAGAGGTCGTTCAAGTCTGAGGTAGCAAAACGCCCCCCATCCAACTGCACCATGGGCCGCAGATCGGGGGGAATCACCGGAATCACATCCAATACCATCCATTCGGTTTTAGAACCGGTGGCAATAAAGTTATCAATTACCCGCAGGCGCTTGATTAACTTGGCCCGTTTTTGCCCCTTTGAGTTGGCAATGTCCTCCCGGAGCTTTTCTGCCACAGTATCGAGCTCCATATCCTTGAGCAGTTGCTGTAGGGCTTCCGCGCCGATCCCCACCTCAACCCCAGACAGTTGGGTATCTTCGTCGTAGAGTTGATCTTCAATTTCAATCCACTGATCTTCGGTGAGTAATTGCTTGTAGGTGAGATTCTCCGCGTTACCCGGGTCCAGTACGACGTAGGCGTTAAAGTAAACAATCTGTTCCACATCCCGCAGGGGCATGTCCAGCAGGATAGCAATATAACTAGGAATCCCCTTTAGATACCAAACATGGGCGACGGGAGCCGCCAGTTTGATATAGCCCATGCGATGGCGACGCACCCGGGACTCCGTCACCTCCACACCGCAGCGCTCACAGACAATACCGCGGTGCCGGACCCGCTTGTACTTGCCGCAGTGGCATTCCCAGTCCTTAGCGGGACCAAAAATACGCTCGCAGAAAAGGCCGTCCATTTCCGGCTTGAGGGTGCGGTAGTTAATGGTTTCGGGCTTAGTCACCTCCCCCACCACCTGCCCGTTGGGCAGGGTACGTTCGCCCCATTGACGAATCCGTTCTGGGGATGCCAATCCAATTTTGACGTAGTCAAACCGCTGTTCTACCTTAGGCATGGGTGGGTATTTCCTTGTAAGCGCTCTATCAAGTCAGGGGGGAACGGGCACAACCTATCTTAAGTCCGGGAGATCAGGACAGACTGACCCCTATTCGGCCATAGATTTACTTTTTAGTACAGAACTACTCGTCCAGATCGTCACTATCCTCCCGAACAATGGATTCATAGGTGGGGCGTGAGGGGGCTCGACGCACATTCAGATCGGCCATCAGGTCAACCTCAATATCTCGACTGGTGCCGTCCTCCCGGGTTTCCACCTTATGAACGGCGATGTCTAAACAGAGGGACTGTAACTCTCGCATCAGCACCTTGAAGGACTCCGGGGTACCGGGGCGAGGAATGGACTTACCCTTGACAATGGCGTTGAGGGCCTCGTTGCGGCCCTGCATGTCGTCGGACTTAACTGTTAACAATTCCTGCAGGGTATAGGCAGCTCCAAAGGCTTCGAGGGCCCACACCTCCATTTCCCCGAATCGCTGACCGCCTTGCTGGGCCTTGCCGCCCAGGGGTTGCTGGGTGACCAGAGAGTAGGGCCCGGTGGATCGGGCGTGGATTTTGTCATCCACCAGGTGAACCAGCTTGAGCATGTAGGCTTTACCAACGGTGATGGCTCGATCAAAGGGCTCACCGGTACGACCGTCGAAGACCTGGATCTTACCCGGATTCTCAGGGTTAAACACCCACTCCTTAGCGGTAGATTCCCGGGCTTCCATCAACTTGCCGTGGGTGGAATTACGGGAAGCTTCCTCACCGTACATTTCGTCAAAGGGAATCACCTTGAAGCGGGCATTCAAATTTTCAGCGGCCCAACCGAGCAAACACTCAAACACCTGACCGACATTCATCCGGGAAGGCACCCCCAGGGGGTTCAACACGATATCCACCGGTGTGCCATCAGGGAGGTAGGGCATGTCTTCGATCGGTAGGATCCTCGAAATAATACCCTTGTTGCCATGGCGACCGGCCATTTTGTCACCCACCTGGATCTTCCGTTTCTGGGCAACGTAAACCCGCACCACCATATTGGCCCCTGGCGGCAGCTCATCCCCCTGCTCCCGGGTAAAGACCCGCACATCCACCACCCGACCCTTTTCACCGTTGGGCACCCGCAGGGAGTTATCCCGCACATCCCGAGCTTTTTCACCAAAGATAGCGCGCAGTAGCTTTTCCTCTGGAGGTTGGTCCGATTCTCCCTTGGGGGTTACCTTCCCCACCAAGATATCGCCGGACTCGACCCAGGCGCCGATGCGGATAATGCCGGTTTCATCCAACTGGCGCAGGGCATCTTCCCCGACGTTGGGAATTTCCCGGGTAATCTCCTCCGGCCCTAGCTTGGTTTGGCGGGCCTCGATCTCAAATTTCTCGATGTGAATAGAGGTGTAGATGTCGTCATAGACCAGGCGCTCGCTGAGTAGAATGGCATCTTCGTAGTTGTATCCCTCCCAGGGCATGTAGGCCACCAGCACATTTTGTCCCAGGGCTAGTTCGCCGCCCTCGGTAGCAGAACCATCCGCCAGCACCTGGCCAGTCTGGACGCGATCGCCCGGAAAAACGATCGGCCGCTGGTTCAAACAGGTATCCTGATTAGACCGCTGGTACTTCTGCAATTCGTACTCGTGCAGATTGCCTTGCCCATCCCGAACCTTAATCCAATCGGCATCGAGGTAGACCACCTCTCCATCGCTACGGCTAATAATCACCATGCCGGAGTCACGGGCGGCCTGGGCCTCCAGCCCCGTCCCCACCAGGGGACGTTCTGGCCGTAGCAGGGGCACCGCCTGACGCTGCATGTTAGAGCCCATCAGGGCTCGGTTAGCATCATCGTGCTCTAAAAAGGGGATCAGGGATGTGGCCACCGAGATAATTTGGACCGGCGAAATCGCTACGTAGTCCACCTCAGTGGAGTCCGTGGTGGTAAAATCCTGGCGATAGCGCACCGGCACAGTGCTGCCCAGGATGTAACCATCACTGTCGGTGGCGATATCCCCGGGAGCTACCCGCAGGTCATCCTCCTCGTCGGCGGTCATGTAAATCGGTTCCTCGTCCTTTCTGACCCGACCGTTTTCCGCCTTAAAAAAGGGGGTTTCAATAAAGCCAAATTCATTCACCCGGGCGTGGGTAGCCAGGGAACCAATCAACCCTGCGTTGGGACCTTCTGGTGTTTCAATGGGGCAAATGCGGCCGTAGTGGGAGGGATGAATATCCCGCACGGCAAAACCGGCCCGTTCTCGGGTCAAGCCACCAGGGCCCAGGGCACTGATGCGGCGCTTATGGGTTAATTCCGCCAGAGGATTGGTCTGATCCATAAACTGAGACAGCTGGCTAGAGCCAAAGAACTCCTTAATTGCTGCCACCAGGGGTTTGGGGTTGACCAAAGAGGCAGGGGTGAGGGCATCGGCATCGGAGACGGTCATCCGCTCCCGAATAATCCGCTCCAGGCGGTTGAGGCCTACCCGCACCTGGTTTTGTAAAAGTTCCCCCACTGAGCGCACCCGACGGTTACCCAGGTGGTCAATATCGTCTACACTGCCAATGTCAAACTCCAGGTTGATCAGGTAATCGATCGCCGTCAAAATATCGGTCGGGGTCAACACCCGCATTGTATCCGGCACGTTAAGGCGCAATTTACGGTTTAACTTGTAACGTCCCACCCGACCCAGGTCGTAGCGCTTAGGATCATGGAAACGGGAAAAGAGCAGTTGCTCACCGCCTGTCACCGTAGGCGGTTCACCGGGGCGTAGCTTACGGTATAACTCTAACAACGCCTCCTCTTCACTAAACTGACCTTCCTTCTCGATGGTTTTCTGAAAATACTCCGGGTTGCGCAGGGAGTCAAAGATTTCGTTATCGGTTAGCCCCAACGCCTTGAGCAACACCTGGGCAGAAAGCTTACGGGTCTTGTCAATCCGCACCCACACCAGGTCATTTTTATCGGTCTCAAACTTCAGCCAGGCGCCCCGATTAGGAATCAGGTTAGCGTTATAGGTACGACGACCATTTTTATCGGTTTCTGCCTTGTAGTAAACCCCAGGACTCCGCACGATCTGATTAACAATTACCCGTTCTGCCCCATTGATGATAAAAGTACCCCGATCAGTCATCAAAGGCAAATCACCAATGAACACCTCCTGCTCTTTGATTTCACCGGTCTCTTTGTTAATTAAGCGGGTGGGCACGTACATTTGTACGGCGTAGGTAGCATCCCGACGCTTAGCCTCATCCACATCGTACTTGGGGCGCTTAAGTTTATACTGCTTGCCCAAGAAGTGCAGCTCCAACTTACCGGTATAATCTGTAATCGGCGAGAAGCTTTCCAGCTCTTCAATCAGGCCTTCTTCTAAAAACCAGCGAAAGCTAGATCGCTGGATTTCAACCAGGTCAGGCAATACAAAGTTGGGGGTGGTGTAGGTGGTAGGTTGAGTCATGGATATCCTAAAGCAAATCAGGCCCTAGCCTTGGGATGGTGGTACGAACGTAAGCCGAAAAACAGTCAAGGATGAGGCTCAGCTCAACGTCAAGTCAATGGTCACAGCCAGCAGAAATCAGTCATGGATTAGCAGGACAAGGTGACCAGGCTCAACATTGGCGCCTTGGCCGGGGTATAGATTCAGCTCTGCCCCTGCCGGTCTACCCCAATCCTGTGAGGGACAGCAAGGGGTCGGGAGTAGGTACTGACCCGGGCAAGCGAAAGAGATTCCAGGCATTCTGAGTAGTGATGGCTCCTAATTGGATAAGGCTAACCTGACGCAGCTCAGCTAAATAGGTGGCGACATGGTGAAGCAAGGCGGGTTGGTTAGGACGCTCTCGCCGGTGGGGCTCGGGAGACAAAAAGGGACAATCGGTCTCGATCAGCAATCGCTGGTCAGGCACCAACCTGGCGGAAGCCTTCACCTGATCAGCATTTTTGAAGGTGACAATGCCACTAAAGCTAATATGAAAACCCAAGTCGAGAAACCAACGAGTTTCTTCCGGAGTGCCCGCCCAGCAATGCATCACTCCCCGCAGGGGACCAATCTGACGCTGGAAGGCCCGAATCAGATCAGCTGTTTCCCGGGCTGCATTGCGGCAATGAACGATCACGGGTAAATCGAGATCATGGGCGATGGAAAGCTGGGTCCAGAAGGCCTGTCGCTGTAGATCCCCATTATCCGCCTTGTAGAAGTCCAAACCCGTTTCCCCAATCGCCACCACCCGCCCATCAGCCATCGCTAAATCCCGAATTTGCACCCCAGTGGCTTCAGTCCAACGATCCCCATCCAGGGGATGGAGGCCCACTGCCAGGAAAACTTCAGGGAATCGATCAGCAATAGCCTGCATGGCCGAAAATTCTTCGGGCAGTACGCAGGCATGGATTAACCTAACCACCTCAACCTGTCGCCAAGCCTGAGCCAAACGGTCGAGGTCGGCGGCAAATACCTCGAAATTCAGATGGACATGGGTATCAACCAGGGGCATGGGGACTAACTAAAGAAACTGATGGGAAATCAGATAAGGAAGGCCACCTAGGAGTCCGATGCAGAGACCTGCGAATCAACCCCCTTTAGTACCTTAGCCAAACGAGACTTTTTACGGGCCCCGGCATTGGGGTGCAAAACTCCCTTTTTAACCGCCTTGTCAATTTTGCTGTAGGCGGCTGCCATGCTCGTGGAAATAGCATCCAGGTTGACGTCAGTGGGATCAGCCTGGTAAGCGTCAACGGTAGAAAGATAGCGCTTACTCAGGGTTTTAACCGCCGACTTATAAGAGCGATTACGCAACCGGTTACGCTCCGCAACTTCAATACGTTTAAGTGCAGACTTAATGTTTGCCACAATTTACCCTAGCTTAACAGGATTTACGATCAATCTGAATAAGTTATGATAGCACTGTTTAATCCACCCTTACACTTTATTTTTCAGTCAAGTTATCATAGAAAGAAATCGACTAGGATTGTAAAACATCAAAGCCCCGGTTGTTCTGGTCTCCTAGCGCTAGCGGCACTGTTGCCAACGGGTAGCTTGCCTGCTGATTCTCTGATTGTCTATCGCTGCTCTATTGGGATAGCTCTGCTGCCATGCTGCGCATCATTCACCAGCTAACTGAAGCCAAGACAGAGTTGCAGCGTATCTGTAATCGCATCCATGATGATCAAATGGTGCATAAGGAGGCGACGGTCCGGGAGGTTCTCCATGCCGTTAGGCGTCAGGGGGATCAAGCCTTAATTCAGTACACAGCTGATTTTGATCACATTACCCTCGCTCCAGAGCAACTCAGGGTTTCCGGGGCTGAGCTAGATGCGGCTTACCAACAGGTGAATAAACCCTTGCTAGATGCTATCCACCTGGCCTGCCAAAATATCGAGGCATTCCATCGGCAAAGGTTGCCGAAAAGTTGGGTAACCTTTGAATCCGATGGTGTGGTGCTGGGTAAACGCTATACGCCGGTGGACCGAGCCGGTATCTACGTGCCAGGGGGGCGAGCCGCCTACCCGAGTACGGTATTAATGAATGCGGTTCCAGCGCGAGTCGCTGGTGTGTCCAAGATTGTCATGGTAACTCCCCCGGGTGCCGGGCTAGGGGTGAATCCGGCGGTGTTGGTGGCGGCCCAGGTGGCTGGCATTTCAGAGATTTATCGAGTGGGCGGGGCTCAGGCGATCGCTGCCCTAGCCTATGGTACGGAAACCATCCCATCGGTGGATGTGATTACCGGTCCTGGGAATGTCTACGTTACCCTGGCCAAGCAGTTGGTCTTCGGCCGGGTTGGCATTGACTCCCTAGCGGGGCCTTCCGAGGTGTTGGTGATCGCCGATCGCCAGGCTGACCCGACCCATGTTGCGGCAGATCTGCTGGCCCAAGCAGAGCATGACCCGATGGCAGCAGCCATTCTGATCACTCCCAGTGCTCCCCTGGCGGAAGCCGTGGCCCTGGAGGTAGAACGCCAACTAACCGATCATCCTCGTCAAACCCTGACGGAAAAAGCCATTGCTAATTACGGTCTAGCCATCGTCGTCGATGGTCTGGAGCAAGCCTGTAAACTGTGCAATCAGTTTGCCCCAGAACATCTGCAGTTGGAGGTGGCGGATCCCTGGGACTGGCTGCAACAGATTCGCCATGCTGGAGCAATTTTCCTGGGTTATTCCACACCGGAGGCGGTGGGTGATTACCTGGCCGGGCCTAACCACACCCTGCCCACCTCCGGCGCAGCCCGTTACGCCTCTCCCTTGGCTACGGAAACCTTCATGAAGCACTCTAGCTTGATACAGTATTCTCCAGGAGCACTGGAAGCCGTATCAGGGGCGATCAGCGCCCTCACCCAAGCGGAAGGATTACCCTCCCACGGTGAGTCAGTGAGACGACGTACCGAAGGTCAGGAGTCTAGTCAAGTGTCAGGCCCTGGTGATACCAGAAATTCAGTGTAATTAGGGTAGCAATGTTTAATGTTTAAATCCGTTTTGATCGCCCTGAGTAATTCTTCCCTTGATGGAGCCATCATTGCCAATGCCCAGCAGCTAATCCTAGATTCAAGGGCTAAGGTGATCTTGGCCCACGTCTTACCCTATTCCCAGGATCGAGCTGATCAAGACCTGTCCCGCCCCCTATCGGCGGATATCGAACTGTCTAATCATCAAGTTGAAGAGCATCTCAGATCCCTCGGTGAGCAGTTCAGCCATGTTAACCTGGGTTTTGAGGTGGTTAAGGGAGAGCCTGAGGTTGAAATTATTCGTTTAGCCGGTATTCATAAAGTAGATCTAATTATTTTGGGCAGTCGTGGCCTCACAGGCGTAGATCGGATCCTGGCGCGATCAATTAGCAGCGAAGTAGTGGAACAAGCGCTCTGCACCGTCATGGTGGTGAAACCTGAAGTATAGTCCTAACTCATCGGACGTTGGAGCTTAGCTTGAGATAACCTAAACCTTTAGGCTCGGTGAATTTCCAACCTGAGTTCACTTCGAAAGCCCCACTGCCCACAACTTTATGCGCAGGAGATGAATTAAAACCCTGAGGCTTTCACCAATCAACACCCTCCCCTGAGGTCTAACCAAGGGTCTTAAATACTAAAATCTGGATCAACGCCACGCCAGACCGCTACTAATTTGCCCTGGATATCCACCAAATCGGCAGGAAACTCCATCACGGGATAATTAGGGTTAGCGGGTTTTAACTTAATTTGATTGCCACTGCGATGGAAAGATTTCAGGGTAGTGCCGCTTTCCACCCTGGCTGCAACAATGGTGCCCTCTCGTACGGACTGGGGATCTTTAACCGGTCGCATGATTACCACATCCCCTTCCAAAATCATGGCGTCTACCATGCTGTCTCCGGTCACCCTGAGGGCGTAGTCTCCAGCCCGAATCGGTATACCGTTCAGGTCTAACCGTTCCACATCGTCGGTAAAGGCTTCGTTAACAAAACCCGCCGCAATAGTCCCTAGAATGGGCAGGCCCCTCAGGTCTTCGCGGATTCGGATAGTGCGAGCTTTACCCTCAGTCCACTCGATATAACCCTTATTTTTCAAGTGTTCCAGGCGACTCTGGATAGGGGCTGGAGACTTGAGGTCCATAGCCTTCATCATCTGGCGAATGGAGGGAGAATGTTGGTTCGTGCGGATATAGTCAACCAACCAATCGTAGAGTTCTTGCTGGGCAGGGGTTAGGGATTCCATAAACGGTTGGCCAGAGTAGCCATATTAAGTTCTCAGAACAATTGTACCAAGGAGTAGTATCCCTGTCTAGGCTCTGCTATCTGAGAGGGGTCTCAGATCTAAACCTCGTCTAATTTGGAACCTGGAGTTTACCACCCTGCGGGAAGCAAGCTACACCTTCCGGGAAAGGAGCCGGGGGGAAGGGGGCAGAACTACGGTTCTCAATATGGACTTGGTTTAATTCAACTTACCTCGGTGCAGTGAGGTCCAGAGAGGGTGGCGAGGTCCCTGACGATTAATGCGCTGTAGCCAAGTCTCTAGCCGTTGCTGCTCTTCCTTAGCTAAGCCAAACAGAAGATAGCGACTTTCCGCCAGCAGTAGGGCTACGGTCAAACCCAGGCATAGGCCGAGACCTAAGGCGGCTAAACGATGATAGAGTAGCCCATAGCGTAGGGCGGTCCAGGTAAAGTACTGACGTAATAAGATAATCTCTGGACGAAGGTTCCACAAGCTCAGGCTACCCACGGCTAGCCACAATCCTAATACGGTCAACCACCAACGCCGCCATAGAATTGTCCGTAGTTGCTGAAGCTGCTTTTTCTGGCTGGGATCAAGGTCCACCGGGGCAGTTAATCTGTGAAATTTAATGGGTTGATTCTATCTCTTGATTGGCCATAGTTGACAGATTGGCTTCAATGTCACCGTACATCTGACCGCTGCGCTCTCGCCACAGCGCCAAAAGCGAACTGGCAATAAAGATACTAGAATAAGCTCCAGCGACAAAGCCAATGATTAGGGCGAGGGCGAAATACTTTAGGGTTTGACCACCAAAAGCCACGATCGCCAGCAGCGGTAGGGTAGTGGTCAAACTCGTATTGATAGACCGGGTCAAGGTTTGGTTGACCGCCTCGTCAACAATATTATTAATGTGGGTTTGGGGAGAAAGCTTAATATTTTCTCGGACGCGATCGTAGATCACCACCGTGTCATTCACAGAGAATCCCACAATTGTCAGAAGGGCCACAATAAACAGACTGTCAACCTCTACCCCCGCCATCAGCCCTAAAAGACTAAAAACCCCACTGGTAACTAACACATCGTGAAATAGGGCAATGATGGCAAAAATAGCATAATCTAGCTTGAATCTCAGGCTGAGGTAGATCACGATACCGGCGAAGGAAACCAGCAAGGCGATCAAACCTGAGCTTAATAACTGCCGTCCTATGACTGGTCCTACTGAGTCAATTTGTACGCTACTGGTGTCAAAGGGGCCGATTTCAGCATCCAGAGCGCCCTGGAGCTGGGTCCGTTCGTCCACCGATAGAGGACGGGTACGAATGGACAAAATCTGCAGTTTGGGGTCCAGAATTTGCAAGCTACTAGACCCCAAGCCCTGATCCGCCAGTACCTGACGGACCTGGGTCAGATCAACATCACCGCTACAGGCGCCCGTCAGGGCGCAGCTACGGGTAAGTTGCAGGCGAGTCCCTCCGGCGAAGTCTAAGCCAGGCTTGAGGGGGGCGCCAAACTGTTGCCAGGAAATCGCCATAGCGACCAGTCCAACCATAATCACCAGGCTAGATATTATCCACCATAGGCGGCGCTGCTTAATAACTGCTAGTTTCATGGAGTAGCGCTCCTAGGGGGTAGGTTGGCCAAACCAGGACAAAAAAGAGATGGCCTCCGAAATTGAGGTAAACCCAGGACAAAAAATAGCAAAGCCCGGGTACAGGTCAAGGCAGTGAACATGCTAATCACCACCCCAAGGCCTAGGGTCAGGGCAAAGCCTTTTACTAAACCGGCCCCTAGCCAAAACAGAGCTGCACAGGCAATTACCGTGGTCACGTTACCATCAAGAATGCTAGAAAAGGCCCGATAAAATCCTGATTCCACCGATCGATAAAGGGTTTTGCCGGCCCGTAGCTCCTCCCGAGTCCGCTCAAAGATCAGGACGTTAGCATCCACCGCCATGCCAATGCTGAGGATAAACCCAGCAATACCGGGCAGGGTCAGGGTAACCCCCAGCAGGTTAAAGGCAGCCCAGGTGAGCAGGGCGTAGATCATCAGGGCAATATCCGCCACAATACCAGGCAACCGATAGTATAGGGCCATGAAAATCAAAACCAGCACCAATCCGCCTATGCCGGCGTAGACACTCCGCTGAATACTGTCCCTGCCCAGGGTCGGACCGACGGTGCGATTCTCCACTACTTCTACCGGTAGGGGGAGGGCACCACCGCGGAGTTGTACCTCCAGATCCCGGGCTGACTCAGCAGTAAAATTCCCTGATATTTCGGCACTGCCCCCAGCAATACCGGTCTCTGCGTACTTCACATCGACCCGGGGAGCACTCAAGAGACGATTGTCGAGAAAGATGCCCAACCCTCGACCCGTACCAGCTACTGATCGGGTCAGGTTAGCAAAATCTTCCGCCCCTTGGGCATTAAATTTAATGTCAACCACCCACTGGGTACCATTCCCAGGCCGGGCCAGGGCGTCAGTGAGCTTATCACCAGTGAGTTGACTGGGTTCGAACAGGGCACTAATGGAGGCTTCACTGGCAGCGACGGCGGTCTTGATTTGATTTAACCTGGCCTGGGCATCAACGGGGATGGCGGCACCCTCGGGTAAACTATTCTGGGCCGCTGCCAGATCGTCTAAGTGGCCCTGTAAAACCTGCTGTTCTACAGCTAACTGGCTCTCGGTACCCTGTCTTTGGGCTCGAAACTCTAACTGAGCCGTGCCCCCCAAGACCCGTTCCGCCTGCTCAGGATCACTGACCCCGGGTAACTGGATCAGCAGTTGATTATTCCCCAATTGCTGGACCAGGGCCTCCGAGACCCCCAGGCCATTAACCCGGCCTTCAACCACACTTTGCACCGCCTCCATTTCCCGATCGCCAACGCTGGCGATGGTGGCGGTGGGTTTAACCTGAAGGGTTAACTGGGACCCACCTCGCAGGTCGAGGCCCAACCGGGTAGGCACCTGGGTAATCACCACCACCGCCGCCACGGTAAGGGCCAGAATCAATCCTAACCAAGCCTGATACTTTGCCATGGTTTAAACCTTCAGCGTCACCATTTTCTCCACCGCCGCCTCAATTTGCTTGGGCTGGACAATGGTTAGACTCTCCAGTTTACCGTTGTAGGGGGTCGGGATATCCTGGGAAGACAGCCTCATCACTGGCGCATCCAGTTCGTCAAAGAGCCGGTCATTAATGGAAGCGGTAATTTCAGCCCCTATGCCACCGGTGCGCATACACTCTTCTACAACGATTACCCGATGGGTCTTTTGAATGGAGGGGCCGATGGTGTCAAAATCTAAAGGTTTTAAGGAAATTAAATCTATCACCTCGGGATCAATGCCCTTGGCCACCAGCCCCTTAACCGCCTGCATAACGTGGTGTCGCATCCTTGAGTAGGTCAAGATGGTCACGTCCTTACCTGGACGCACCACCTCGGCCCTGTCTAGGGGCACCAGGTACTCGTGGTTAGGCAGATCCTCCTTGAGGTTATAAAGCAACACATGTTCAAAGAAGAGCACCGGATTATCGTCACGGATGGCGGACTTAAGCAAGCCTTTGGCGTTGTAGGCGGTGGAGCAGGCCACTATCTTCAAACCCGGCACCGCCTGAAAGTAGGCCTCTAACCGCTGGGAATGCTCTGCCCCCAACTGGCGGCCAACCCCCCCAGGACCCCGAATCACCATGGGGATTTTAAAGTTACCGCCGGAGGTGTAGCGCAGCATGCCAGCGTTGTTGGCAATCTGATTAAAGGCCAGCAGGAGAAAGCCCATGTTCATACCCTCAATGATGGGGCGCAAACCGGTCATGGCCGCCCCCACTGCCATGCCAGTAAAGCTATTTTCCGCGATGGGAGTATCCAGCACCCGCAGATCGCCGTACTTTTGATACAAATCCTTGGTCACTTTGTAGGATCCGCCGTAGTGGCCCACATCTTCGCCCAGGACAAAAACGGTCTGATCGCGAGCCATTTCTTCGTCAATGGCCTCCCGTAGGGCGTTGAACATCAGAGTTTCTGCCATAGCTTTTGAGTTAAGTGGGAATGAAGGGCAACCAAGGAAAATCTAAAGATGGGGGCCTGTAGGTAGAGATCGGACGGCTATGATCCCCTAGTCTTCGGCGAAAATATATTTGTAGAGGTCGTCTGGATTGGGTTCAGGGCTCTCCTCCGCAAAGCTCAGGGCCTCGTCAATGGTAGTTTGGATGCGATCGCGAATTTCCTTTAAGGCTACTTCTTCCAGAAGCTTTTGTTCCAGCAGATAGGCCTCAAAACGCTTGATCGGATCGCGGGCCAACCAGGTGTCCTTTTCTTCTTTAGAACGCAACTCATCAGGATCCGCCAGGGAGTGACCACGAAACCGGTAAGTTAGACATTCAATCAGGGTAGGACCTTCCCCAGCCCGAGCTCGGGCCACTGCGGCCTGGGCCACCGTCCGCACCGCTAACACATCCATACCATCTACTTCTACCCCAGGCATGCCAAAGACCGATGCCTTTCGATAAATTTCGGGTTGGGAGGTGGCTCGCTCGTGGGCCATGCCAATTGCCCATTTATTATTTTCCACCACAAATAAAATGGGCAGTTTCCAGAGGGCAGCCATGTTTAAGCATTCAAAAAACTGACCGTTGTTGGTGGTGCCGTCACCGAAGAAACAGGCGGTCACCTGATTCGCATCAGCCTGCCCCAGGGCATCACGGCGGTAGCGGGACTGGAAAGCAGCCCCCAGAGCCACGGGAATGCCCTCACCAATGAAGGCAAATCCCCCTAACATATTGTGGGGGCTGGAGAACAGGTGCATGGAGCCACCCCGTCCGCGGCTGCAACCGGTTTCTTTACCAAAGAGCTCTGCCATCACTTGACGTGCAGGCACTCCGGCACTGAGGGCATGGACGTGATCACGGTAGGTACTACAAACGTAGTCATCGCTGCGCATGGCCTTAATCACCCCACTGGAGACCGCCTCCTGGCCGTTATAGAGGTGGACAAACCCAAACATCTTGCCGCGATAGTACATTTCGGCGCATTTATCTTCAAAGAATCGCCCTAAGACCATGTCTTCGTAGATAACCCGCGCCTCTGAAACCGAAAGTTCGGTTTTTTGAGCCTGGAACTGGGGTAATGTTCGTTCTTGAACCATGGTTTTGCTAGGTCCTACGCGGCAATGTCCAACGTTTCACTATACCTAAAAGATCACCCCTATGGCCAGGGGTAATTCCATGTATTGATAACTTTACAGCTCGCGAAACAATCGGCCCCTAATCCCATCCAGGTTGCTTATAGTGGGAGGGGGGAATCACACACCTCTGGTCGTAAGTGATTTCCTGTGCTATAAAGTGGCAACTTTCCACCGCGTAGTTTAGAAACCTATCTACTGGGGTGGTCATAGTCTGAGGCTAGGGGATCTACGCCACTGCTGGCCCAGGTGGTAACGTGGTCAGCAGGATTCTCTGCCCACTTTATTAGCTACCATTGCGGGTGAATTGGCTGCTGGGGGTAAGAGTTGTGAAAATTCCATTAGACTATTACCGAATTCTAGGCCTGCCACCGCAGGCCACAGTGGAGCAGCTACAACAAGCCCACCGTGACCTCAGCCTGCAGCTTCCCCGGCGAGAGTTCTCCGAGGTGGTGATTAATTCTCGTAAACGGTTAATCGATCAGGCCTATCAAGTCCTGTCTGATCCTGACCGTCGGCGTGACTATGACGGTAAGTTACTGGCCACCGCCTATCCTGTGTCGGAGTCGCTGCCGATGACAACCGGCGGCAATGGTCAGCTGGGGGTAGACGCGGATTTGGGGGAAGCGACCCTGAGATCGCTGGCGACTGAGCCATCGGTGGGAGAAGAAACCGGCCTCACTATCATCATTGAACCGGAAGACCTGGCCGGGGCCCTCCTAATCCTGCTAGATCTTGGGGAATACGAACAGGTGTTGAGTCTGGCCCAGCCCTATAGCCCCGTGGCCACCTCCACCAGGCTCCCAACCCAGCCAGGTCAGGCCGATCTGGTGCTGATTATGACCCTGGCCTGTCTGGAACTGGGGCGCGAACAGTGGCAGCAACGCCACTACGAAATGGCCGCCAGTTCCCTGCAAAAAGGGCATGATTGGCTGGTGCAACAAAATCAATTCCCAACGGTGCGGGCAGAAATTCAATCAGAGCTCTATAAGCTAAGGCCCTACCGCATTTTAGAGCTAGTGGCTAGCCCCCTGGATCAAACCCGCGAACGCCGCCAAGGACTACAACTGCTCAAGGCTATGTTGCAAGACCGGGGTGGCATCGAAGGCCAGGAAAACGATCTATCGGGTCTTGCCATTGATGATTTTCTAAGGTTTATCCAGCAACTGCGGGACTATTTGACCACCGCGGAACAACAGGAGTTATTTGAGCAGGAGGCTCGGCGACACTCCCCAGTAGCGATTTACCTGACGGTTTACGCCCTGTTGGCCCGGGGTTTTGCTGATCACCAACCGGCCCTGGTTCGTCGAGCTAAACAGCTCTTAATGCGCCTGGGAACCCATCAAGATGTGCATCTAGAACAGGCGGTTTGTGCCCTGCTGTTGGGTCAAACCGAAGAGGCTAACCATGCCCTGGAACTGAGTCAGGAGTACGAGCCCCTGGCCTACATTCGGGAGCATTCTCGCCAATCCCCTGATTTACTGCCCGGACTCTGTCTCTACAGCGAACGTTGGTTACAGGAAGAACTATTTCCCCACTTCCGTGATTTTCCAGATCAAGAGGCTAACCTCAAAGACTACTTTGCCGATCCCAAGGTGCAGGCCTACCTGGAGTCCATGGTGGTGGACCCGGAAATAGTTCGCTCTGGCGCCAAGCAGAGCCAGGATAGGCGGTCCCAGCCCCCGGCTACCCCAGTTCTCGATAGGCTCCCTGGGACTTCGGTCGGGCTGCCCAAGGCTACCCTGGCCAAGGTCGGATCAGGTGCAGCGCCTGGGACTAAGGACAGCGTTTCCCTTGCCAAATTAACCCTGGAGACTAAGACCCTCAGCAATGGTCACCAGTCGTCTTCCCCCAGGGCTCTGGCCACAGAGATGACTCAATCCTTGGAGGAGGATCTCTCGGTGGCGGAACGGGTAGCCCAGCTATCCCCCGCCGGTCAGCTCATGCCTAGCCCCCCCCAACCAACTAGCCTTGACAAAAACATCCGAGTCAGTGCCAACCGAGATCCTAAGGCAGTGGCCAGTTTGGCCCCAGGACAGGCCTTTCCCCCTGCGAGTACAAAAAAACCACGGCGGCGATCATCCCTCGGTCGATCTCCCCGATGGGGACGTTTCAGCCTGGTTATCCTGGCCGTACTAGGAGGATTGGGACTATTGGGATTTGGCGCCATGCGAACGGCCGGAAGCTTCACAGGTCCCAGAGTTAGCGGACGCCCCCTGGAAATCAGCCTGGCGGAACCCGCCATTGAGATTCCCACAGCCCCTACGGTTGATGAACAAATTGGGGTTAAGGACATTGCCAAAAGGGTGATTGAGGATTGGCTGGCAGTGAAGCGTTCGGCCCTGGGCAAGGAGCATCAGGTAGAGGGCCTGACCGGCATCCTGATAGAACCCCTCTTGACCCAGTGGCAACGGCGGGCGGCGGCAGCGGTTCAGGAAAATTGGTATTGGGAGTACGAACACAGTGTCAGCGTCGATGCCGTGACCCCTGACGATCCTACCGTTGATCAATTGCAGGTAACCGCAACAGTACAGGAACAGGCCCGGTTATTTGAGTATGAGGTGGAAAATACCAGTGCTTCCTATAGCGATAACCTGACGATGCGCTATGATTTGGTGCGTCAAGAGGGCAAGTGGTATATCCAGAATATGGGTAAACTCGCTAGTGGCAACTGACTCGCTGGCAGTTTATGCTGGCACATAGGCTAAAACGCCTATTTGATAAAATATTTGCTGTTCGACTCATCACCACCTAGGATTGAATGCCAGTAGATAGCCTAACCCGTTCCTCTCCATCGCCAATTTTAGCGGCCCTCCCTACCCCTCAGCTCTCTACCCCTGAGTGTCCACGGCGGGCTCGCATTCAGATTGATTTGTTATTGTTAGCCACTGAGGCCCTTGACCTGAGCAGTGGTGAGACTCTGCTTACCCTGGCCCACGATTTGGGGTTAGATTCAGTAGTCAAAGGCCGTGTTAATCTCTGGCTGCTGCGTAGCACTAACCCAATGCGACGCTATAGTCAGCGACGCCCCATGCAACTGGAGGAAGCTAAAGCCCTGGTTACCCTGATCGGTCACCAAGCTCGACGATTGACGGTGCTGATTCGCCAGTTGTTGATGGGCTATCAGCAGTTGACTACTCAGCAGCTTTCCCCCTATCACCATCTGCGCCTGGCAGATTACTTGAGCCGCTTCAGGAGTCATTTTCGAGCCCGCATGAATCCCCGTCGTGCTGGGGTGGTTTTCTACGATACCGATGAAAAACTCGACCAACTGGCTTTGGAATTGTTAGATCAGTTACTACTTTGTTCCGGTGTCTTGGGAACCCAGCGGCTTTGGGTCAGCTTGTTTGACGGAGAAGTGCAATGACTGTTAAGCGGCAGTATCGGCTACCCTCCTGCACCCTAACCTTAGAGGGGTTGACGGCAAGTTCCAGTGATTTAAAATCACCACTAACAGTACTCATGAATGCCGAGTGCCACTTTCCTGATGCTGATCAACCACCCCTATCAGGTGGTCGGGAGTTTTTAGATAGCCTGATTACGGCTGTCAGTCGCTACGGCCAGCAGTTGCTCAGCGGTATTGCCAGGCCCCCCAATAGGGATGACCCAGGGCTGGTAACGCTCAAGGCTGATCAGGGAGGGGGGCATCACCTGACTGTCCGGTCCACACCCCTTGAAGGGGTTGTGGATCCTCAAACAGTGCCTGTGGTGGATATCAAGTTGACCACCCTGCAGTTCCACGACTTGATGGAGGCGATAGATCAGCTGTTGGCGGACAGCCAAACCCTGCCTGATTTAACCTCCCACTTGCAGTCTGTGCCACGCCAGTTGGTAAAATCCACTATTCCCATGGTGCAGCGGGCTACCCCGGCAGCCCTGGGGGCGGCTACCTTGGCGGCGGCTGGACTGGCCCTCTTCTTTGTGCCCGTGCCTGAGATTAAACCCCCGGAAGTCAAACCAACGGTCACCCGTGAATCCTCTACGGCCCCCCCAACTTCACCCCCTGATACCCCACCCCAGGGAGATGGCACCAACTCCTCTCCGGAGGATTTCAGCCAGTCCCCCGCCATCACCGATCCCAACACCCTGAATTTGCTCCAGCGGGATGTAACCCGCACCCTACAGCAAGGCTGGCCCACCGATATCAAGCCCAGCGAGGATCTCAGCTATCGTCTGGTGGTCTCCGAAGACGGCGATATTCTAGCCTACAAGTACGAGAATGACATTGCCCTGGGGGAGGTGGATCGGACACCGCTGCCCAAGCTGGCCTTTGACCCGGTAGGCAGCCTCCGGTCATCCCAGGAGCCGGTGGCTCAATTTCGGGCTACCTTCAGCCCGGATGGAGAGGTAGTGGTGAAACCCTGGAGTACGGCAGAGGCAGCTACATCCTCAGCTACGCCAGCATCAGCAGAGTTGCCTGAAATCGCCAATAAAATTAGGGGTAGCGATCGCATCCGCCAGCTCAACGACGGGTTGTACGATCGCATTCTGTCTAATCTACAGCCCCTATCGGCCAGCGAACCCCTCACCTATCGCGTACGGCTGAACCAGGAGGGGGCGATTGTGGCCTACGCCCCGGTCAATGCCGCAGCGGGCTTGCTAGCCCAGGAAACCCCCTTACCCCAGATGGTTGACAACGCCGCCTCTGGCGCTGACCAACTGGACTTCATGGTGGTCTTTACCCCCGCCGGCGTGCTGCAGGTGAGTCCCTGGGATGGCTGGCCCTAACCGTTGATCCAGGGGTTTGCGACCACCCCGCCGCCTTAGAACCATGCGCTTAGTTTTTTTTGGCACCCCTGAGTTTGCTGTACCAAGTTTACATCGCCTGGCGGTGGAACCCGATTTCCAAATAGTCGGGGTGGTGACCCAGCCAGATCAGCGGCGGGGCCGGGGTAGCCAGGTAGACGCCTCACCGGTGAAGCAAGCCGCCCTGCCCCTGGGCTGCCCGGTGCTTCAACCGGAACGACTAAAGCAGCATAAACCTACCCTGACCAGCCTGGACCAACTGCAAGCCGATGCCTTTGTGGTGGTGGCCTACGGTCAGTTACTTTCACCCCAATTGCTGGCCATGCCCCGGCTGGGCTGCATTAATGGTCACGGGTCGCTGCTGCCAGCTTACCGGGGTGCGGCCCCGATTCAATGGGCGATCGCGAAGGGGGAAACCCACACCGGCATCACCACTATCCAGATGGATCCGGGCATGGACACCGGGGATATGCTGCTGAAATCCCACCTGGCCATTGGCCTACTGGATAATTTTCCTAGGGTGGCGGCTTCCCTGGCCCAACAATGTGCAGACCTACTGGTGGAGACCCTACGGGGGCTAGACAGCCAGCAACTGACCTCCAAGCCCCAAAATCCTGACTTGGCAACCTATGCACCCTTGATTGCCAAGCACGACTATGGGATTGATTGGCGGCGGCCAGCGATCGCCCTCCATAATCAGGTGCGGGGCTTCTATCCCCACTGTGTTACCAGCTTTCGGGGTCAGCCCTTAAAGGTGCTGGGCACCGTACCCCTGGGGGAGCCCTACTGGTCCAGGTTGCCACCGGACTTGGCATCCTTGGCCGCTAGCGTCAATGCCCTGCAGGTTGATCCCGAGGCCAGCCCCGGTACCCTAGTTGGCCTGCTGAAGGGGTATGGCCCGGTGGTGCAAACTGGAGGGGGGCTATTGCTATTGCAACAGGTTAAAGCCAGTGGTAGGCAACTGCAGCAGGGAGGAGACTTCATCAATGGCAGCCGCCTACGGTTGGGCGAGGTGATCGAATCAGTTGTCCTAACCCAGGGTTAGGCATCCATGGGGTAATCTATAGCCGTAGCTTTGAGCAAGGGGGCGGAGGTAGGTCAGCACATCTATCCAGACGATGGTGCCTCGCCCCGGTCAAGGGGGTTCTAATGCTTCTGGCCAACGCTGTTCATTTGGAGACTCTCACCATGCGTCTTGAAAGTGCTGCCTTCGCAGCCCAACAGCTGATCCCACCCATCTATACCTGCGACGGGGCCGATCATTCCCCGCCTCTGAGTTGGCAGGGTGTCCCCCCCGAAACGGTCAGTCTAGCGCTGATCTGCGATGATCCGAATGCTCCCGGCAAAACCTGGGTGCACTGGGTGATTTATAATCTGCCACCGGAGCTAGGGCAACTATCAGCGGCAATCCCCCCCCAGGCTGAGCTGGTCAACGGTGGAGTCCAGGGGAAGAATGATTCCGGTCGCCTGGGCTACGGCGGCCCCTGCCCCCCCAGCGGCGTCCATGGTTATGTCTTTATTGTGGGTGCTAGCCTACCCAGGTAGCTCCTCCGTATGGTTTCCCTAGCTGAATTGGCGATCGCTATTAAAGCCCTTAACGAGACTTGAACTCGTGACCTCTCCCTTACCAAGGGAGTGCTCTACCGCTGAGCTATAAGGGCAATTGCCGTGGATGGGCCGGGCTGGATTCGAACCAGCGTAGGCGTAGCCAGCGGATTTACAGTCCGCCCCCATTAACCACTCGGGCACCGACCCGCCCTATCCACGGCTT
>JBEIGU010000020.1:0-37344 GCA_040381765.1 Leptolyngbya sp. | reverse complement strand
TAGACCTGTTGCTTTTTAACTGAAAAAACCGCTGAAAGCCCTACTTAGTATAGGTTACAGCCGTCAATCGCCAAAATCTCCTGAAAAGCTTGCTGGAACTGGGTTTCATGGCTTTTTTTGCCTTATATGGCAACAAGTCTAATGATGGCGGTTTCAATTGCCCGAAACAGCATACTGGTGAAGCAAACCCGCACCCGATAGTCCTTCAACTTACAGGAGGCGATGGTGGCCTCCGCCCGGCCCTGTTCGCTCAGGGGGACATCTACCCAGCCGGTGAACTTATTCTCTGCGTTCCAGAGACTTTGGCCGTGGCGAGTCAAAATCAGTTTAGCCATATCCTACCAATCCTCAGGAAACTGCAAGTATGGAGCGGTCTAGAACAGATGATCTTGCTCCGCCATGAACAGCAACAGGTCAATCACCCGATGGGAATAGCCCCACTCGTTGTCGTACCAGGCGACGACCTTGAAGAAGTGATCATTTAAGCCCAGCCCCGCCAGACTATCGAAGATGCTGGAGTGGTGATCGGTTCGAAAGTCCATGGAAACCACCTGGTCTTCGGTGTAACCCAAAATCCCCTGCATCGGCCCCAGGGAGGCCGTCTTCATAGCTGCACAAATATCTTCGTAGGCGGTAGCTTGAGCGGTTTTAAAGGTGAGATCCACCACCGACACATCTGGGGTACCTACCCGAAAGGCCATCCCCGTCAGCTTACCTTTTAGGGCAGGCAACACCAGGGAAACGGCCTTGGCGGCACCGGTGGAGGAGGGAATAATATTTTGGGACGCCCCTCGCCCCCCTCGCCAGTCCTTTTTGCTGGGGCCATCCACCGTGGGCTGAGATGCGGTCATGGAGTGGACCGTGGTCATGAGCCCCTCCGTCAAGCCAAAGGTATCATCGATAACCTTGGCGATCGGTGCTAAACAATTGGTGGTACAACTGGCGTTGGAAACAATGGTATCGGTGTTGGGGTTAAACTCCTGGTGATTGACCCCCATCACCAATGTCCGCACCCTATCTGGATCCTTGGTGGGAGCAGAGATCAGAACCCGCTTAGCTCCAGTCTTTAGGTGGTTGGCTGCGCCTTCGGCGGTGGTGAAGAAACCGGTAGCCTCCACCACGTAGTCCGCCCCCAACTTGCCCCAGGGTAGCTCCGCCGGATCCTTAGTGGCCATGCAGGAGATGTGGTCCCCATTAATTTCAATACCCTCCTGCCTACTCTCCACGGTGCCACGGTAGGGGCCATGGGTGGAGTCGTACTTGAACAGGTAGGCAAGGTTGTCGGCGGGAACTAGATCGTTGATCCCCACCAGTTCGATTTCAGGGTGATCCATGGCAATGCGTGCCACTAATCGACCAATTCGACCAAAGCCATTGATACCAATCTTGAGGGGCATGGTAAATCTCCTGAATCAGGGCAGCTTCGAACCACGGAACCTGGGACGGAGGGGTGCCAGCAGGGTCACCTTGACTGATCAACCCTGCCCCAGGCGTTCTGGCCCCAGGGTAATAACCCCCGTCGTAACTGCAGATATAGCGGACTGAGGTCAAGAACAGCTTAAGAAAAACCTTTCCTACCATTAAACTTAAAAATTTCCTCCGATCCTCAACCGGTGGGGCGAGCCAGGGCCCTGGGGGAACCCTGGGGCCTTATTATTTCCTTATGGTTCGGTGGTATAGAAAATCCAACACTCGATCAACACTCGATTCTGAGGGTTTTCCTATGGTTGCTTTACCTCAACAGTTATTCAGTAAAGCCTCAGCCTGCGGCCTCACCTGTATTGCCTCTGAGAAAGGAGAACACCGCATTGAACCTAAGTCGCAAAAAGCCCAAGCATCCCCTTGGTCCCTAACCTGCCAAAAGGGCGCTTGGGTACTGATCGTTAACGGTGTCCCCCAGATTCGTTTTCAGTATGAGGAGGCCCTCCGATTCCTGGATCGGTTGGACATTGGCTACACCAGTCTGGTTCGACAGTCCGAGCCGGTGCTCATCCATCCCAACCTATCCAGTTAAGCGTTCTAGCCAGCACCAGCAGGATAGGCATGGTCATAGGTAACCACCCAAAAGCGCACCTCTACCCTCGGTGGGCAAGCTATGAATTAGGCGAATCTGGGCCAGAGTGAAGACTGCTGGAATGACTCGGCCATAGTTAGTGGCAATGGTGCGCCAGCCCAGGTCCGCTAAAAACCAGGTCCACAGGGCAGGCCCTAACCCGCCCAGGAGAAACCGGGCCAGGCCGTAGCCAGCGGTATTCAAAGCCAGGCTACGGGAGGCTAGACCCAGGGCCAGGCGATGCTTCACCTGGGTTAGGACCAGGTTGCTGCCCTGGCGGCAGGATTGCCGCAGCACCTCATAGCGAGCGGCCTGGAGGGCTAACTGGCGAGCCAGTTGGGGCAATAGCCAGGAGCGTAGTAGGCTAGTTAGGGCGGCAGCACTGCCCCCCTTCAGCAGCAGATCCACCGGGGCGGCCTGCCAACCAGGGGTGAGGGCTTGAAATTGGGGTAGCTGACTCAGCTGTTGACGCACCTCCTGCTGCAACTGCTGACGATGGTGGGCCGGAGCCTGCCGCCAGGCCCGCTGCAGCAGATGTAAAAACACCTCCGCCTCGAGCGCACCGATCGACCAGCTTTGGCCCTGGGCTAGGGGCAACTGCAGGTGACGGCAAACCCCCAGCAGCACCTGGCGATAGGTGACCTGCTGACTCTTACCCTGCAGCACGGTGAAACCATCGGCGGCTAAAAAGCGAAAACGGGCCTCCAGCTGGTCGAGCCAGTGCTGACGGCTATTGCTTTGCACCACCCAGGGATCGGGGGTGTGGAGATAATCCAGGGGATTAAACTTAGGGCGAAATAGGATCTCGGTCAGGGCCTGGAGTTCTTCCTCGGTGGCTAATTCCAGGGCAGAGCGCAGCTCATCCACCAGTGGTCACCGTTGTGGTAAAGGTCGACCCCTATTCTGCCATAATTACCCTAGAACCAACCAGGGCAGCATCAAATGTGGGATGTGGTAGTGGTGGGGGCGGGGTTAGGGGGGCTGATGGCGGCCGGTGATCTGGTTAGAGCGGGCTACCGGGTGCTGGTGCTGGAGAAATCCCGGGGGGTCGGTGGACGGGTCGCGACCCGCCGCCTTGAGGGGCAGCCGGTGGATCATGGCTGTCGTTTTTTACAGCCCCTGGGGCCCCTGGAAACGGCCCTCATCCAACGGGGCCTGGCGGCAGGGCAGATCCAGCCCTGGCCGGTGGCCGTCTATCAATTGAGTAAGGTCGGCGCCCTCAGCCCTGCACCCAGCCCTATCCCCTACTGGGTCGCTCCGGCTGGGCTGAATAGCCTGGCCAAGGGGTTAGCTCAGGATTTGTCGGTGCAAACCGGCGGTCGGGTGGTGGCCATTGACCGTCGGGCCCAGGCCTGGCAGCTTCACCTGGAGGGAGAGCTAAATACCCCCCTGCAGAGTCGGGCGGTGGTGGTGGCGATCCCAGCTCCCCAGGCTGCTGATCTATTCCGCAGCGGTGATGATCAGGAGGCCCTCCGGCCCTGGCTCAGGGATCTGGCGGCGGTTGAGTTTGACCCGGTGATTACGGTGATGGCAGGCTATTCCCCCGACCAGGACATCAATTTGCCGGGTCAAGCTCTGGCAGCGAATGGCTGGATGGTGTTAGCTGACCCGCATCCCCACCTGGGCTGGGCCGCCCTTGACAGTAGTAAGCGCCCCTGCCCCACCTACCCGGCGGTGGTGATCCATAGCAGTGCTAGCTTTGCCACCACCCACCTGGATACCGCCGACCTGGATGCCCTAGGATACCAATTGCTCACCCAACTGACCCCCGCCCTGGGGGACTGGCTAACCCAACCCCAAAGGCTACAGGTGCATCGCTGGCGCTATGGCCGGGTCCGTCAATCGCTAAAGGTGCAAGCCCTACAAAGTGACCAATACCCAACCCTGGTGGGCAGTGGCGATTGGTGCGGTGGAGGTGGGGTGGAAGCGGCGATCGCCTCGGGCCACCAAGCGGCTACCCTGATCCAGACAGCCCTCTCTGCAATGGGTTGAGCTTCTCTACAGGGCGGCGGCGGAGTAATCGCTACCCTCTTTGCTTTCGGCCCCTTCGTCATCGCCGCGGCTATTGCGTCTAAAGAACCGCTGACTACCGGCCCGCTTCTTTCGGAACTTACGGGCATAGGCCTGGTTACGCAGGGCCTTTTCTTTTTTGGGATTACGACGCTTTGACATAATTACACCTCCAGAGTCCTACACCCTCGCCAGAGGTTGACTATAACACATTGCCGCCCCCTGGTTGCCTGGATTCAGCCGGAACCCTGCCGCAGCAGCCAGAGCCCGGTGTAGGTCATGCCGGAGTCATCCGGCCGCACCAGTAGAAAATGCAGTCCCTGGGTGAGGCGTTTGCGCTGTTCAAAGCGCTGGCCCTCCAGCCCCACCTGGGGATCGCTAAAGGTGGCCATCACCCAGCGATCGCTGAGGCCAGCCTCCAGCAGCAGCCCGCCCAGGTCGCCGGCTTGGTAGCGTAACCAGGCGGGCTCGGCGGTCTCCAGCCAGCGGCAGAGGGCCAGGGCCCGGTGCCCCCCATCGATCACCACCCCGGGCAGCAGGGCCGAACTGGCCAGGCCCAAACGGGAGGGCAGCCAGTGCTCCGGCAGCCCCCTGACGGGGATGGGTTCGTAGGGCAGGGTCCGCTCAAACTCCGCCGCTGCCAGGGCCGTAAAGCCCCAGCGTTCTCCCCAGAGGCGTTCCGGCAGGGGTAGGGGTGGGGACGGGTCCACCTGCAGGGGCTGGTAGGGGGCGCCGCTGCCCTGGGGCAGATCGCCGTAGCCCTGGGCCCGTTGGGTTAACCAGCGATGCAGGGTAGGGGTGTGGCGGGTGGCCTGCACCTGAATCCCCAGGGGGGCCGCCCCCGCCCGCAGTAGGGATAGGGCCTGGGGACGAAACACCTGCAGGCGATCGGGCTGCCCGCCCGCTGTAATTTTGGCCCGCCGCAGCTGCTCCGTCAGCCAGGCCTGGTTAACCCCAGCCTGGGGCCCTTGGGCGACGTAGGTAAAGCTAGCGTCATCGTTGCACAGCAGCAACTCCCCCAGGGGTTGGCCGTCGCAGTCAACCAGGGGGGGGCGATGCAGATCCGCTTGCCAGTCAATCATGGGGTTAGGGCTGGCCGCACCAGCCCGCTAGGGGAGTTATCGCCTTGGCCGAGCACCCAGTCGATCAGTCAACGATCACATGGGGGATACGTGGGTTCGCCTCCGCCCCCTTGCCGCTGACCAGGGCTATTCTAGGGTACCAGCACCCAGTTACCGAGGGCGCCGGGGGCAAGGATGCGCTGATGCACCTGGCAGGCCTGGGCCAGGGGTAATTCCTGCCGCACCACCGGCTGCAGCGCCCCCCGGGTAACGCCAGCATAGAGAGCGTTTTGCAGGCCATGCAAGCGATCTGCGGGGGTGCTAAACAGGTTGACCCCGGTCACCTGGCTTTCTTGACTGAGGATATCCCGAGGGTTGACCGTCACCGGGCCCCGGCTGCCCACCACCACCACCCGACCGGCTGGGGCCAGCAGGGTCAGATCCACCCCCAGGTTTCGGTCCGCCAACATGTCCACAATCGCCCTCACCCCTTGACCCTGGGTGGCGGCCCTGATCGCCTCGGCGTAGGTGGGGCTGTGGTGATCGAACACCAGGGCGACCCCCTGCTGGGCCAGTAACTGGCGCCCCGCCGCTGTCCCACCGGTGGCCATCACCCTGACTCCGGCCTGCAGGGCCAGTTGCACCGCTGCCAGCCCCACCGCACCGGTGGCGCCGTGGATCAGCAGCCAATCGCCGGGTTGGACCTGAGCCTTCTCAAATAGGGCCCGATAGGCGGTGGAGTAGGGCACAAAGAGGCAGGCTCCCTGGGCAAAGGAGAGTTGGGGGGGTAGGGGGTAGACCCAGGGGAGATCGTAACGGGCGACCTGGGCGTAGGTACCGGTGAGGGGCCAGCCCCCGTAAACCCGATCGCCCACCGCCAGATCGGCGACCGCCGCCCCCACCGCCACGACTACCCCGGCCCCATCCAAACCGGGGGTATAGGGCAGAGGGGGGAGACGACCATAGGTGCCAGCCCGGATGTAGGTATCGACGGGGTTGACCCCCGCCGCCCGGATTTCCACCAACACCTCCCTGTCCTGCTCCAGGACTGGGTCTGGTAGGGTCTTGAGCTGTAAAACCTCAGGACCGCCAAAGTGGTCAATCAGGATGGCTTGCATGGGTTGATTTCCATAACATGTTAAGCACCTTACCACTCCAGTTGATCGGGGCGAGCCCGCTGGGCATGGTGTTCAATACTCTGGATCTGGCCATCCCGCAGGGTGATCACCCGATCGCCCATGGCCCCAATGCCGGCGTTGTGGGTGATAATCACCACGGTGGTGCCCAGCTCCTGATTGACCCGGGCCAGAACCTCCAGCACTCGCTTACCGGTGCTGTAGTCCAGGGCGCCGGTGGGTTCATCGCAGAGCAGCACCTGGGGCCGCTTGGCGATCGCCCGGGCGATGGCAACCCGCTGCTGCTCCCCCCCCGACAATTGGGCGGGAAAGTGTTGGGAGCGATCGCCCAACCCCACCAACTCCAGAGCCAGGCGAGGGGGCATGGGGTGGGCCGCCAGGTCGGTGACCAGGGCCACATTCTCCGTCGCCGTCAGACTGGGGATCAGATTATAGAACTGGAAAATAAACCCAATAAACTGGCGACGGAAGCGGGTCAACTGGCGATCGCTGGCGGCGGTCAGGTTCTGCTGGCCGAAGTACACCTCCCCACTGCTGGGTCGATCCAGCCCGCCCAGGATGTTCAGCAGGGTGGACTTACCACTGCCCGATGGCCCTAACAACACCACAAACTCCCCCGCGTAGATATCCAGATCAACCTGGCGCAGCGCCTGCACCTGTACCTCCCCCATGGCATAGGTCTTGGTCAACTGGCGAAGGTAGAACAGGACCGGCGCCCTGGTCACCACCGGGGAGGGGGAGACAGACCCGGCCACCCTAGGGCAACAGGGCGAAGAAGTGGCCCACCGGTCCTTGACCGTGGCCGAGGGGCAGGGCGTGGTGCAGGGCCTGGGTCAGGTAGGCCTTAGCCCGCTGTACCGCCTCCAGGGGGGGGTACCCCAGGGCCAGGTTAGCGGTAATCGCCGCCGAGAGGGTACAGCCCGTACCATGGGTATGACGAGTCTCCACCGTCTCGGTGCGGATCACCACCACCCGCTCACCATCGAACCACAGGTCCGTACCCCGCAGATCTCCAGCCATGCCCCCCCCCTTTACCAACACTGCCTGGGGACCCAGCTGATAAATGGCTCGAGCCGCCGCCTCCATGGCCGCCAGGGTATCCAGGGTCAGCCCGGTGAGCAGTTCTGCTTCGTAGCGATTGGGGGTGACCAGGGTGGCCAGGGGCAAGAGGTGGGTTCGCAGGGTGGTAATGGCCCCATCGTCAATTAACTGGGCCCCGGTGCGAGACATCATCACCGGGTCCACGACGATGGGCGGTGGGATTGGCAGGGCCTCCAGGGTAGCCACCACCGCTTGAATAATGTCTTGATTAAGCAGCATGCCCGTCTTCAGGGCCTGCACACCGATATCCTGCCAGACCGCTTCGACCTGGGCCACCACCGCCACCGCCGGTAGAGCATCCACCCGGGTCACCCCCAGGGTATTTTGGGCGGTGACACAGGTGAGGGCGCTGGTACCGTGGACATAGTGGCAAGCAAAGGTCTTCAGGTCTGCCTGAACACCGGCTCCACCGCCACTGTCGGAGCCTGCAATGGTCAGGGCAACGGGAACGACAGTGGGGGAATTAACGTCAACGGCCATGGCCCTAGCGATTATTTGGGTCGCCGCCGCTGCAGAAACTCGGGGATATCCAAGGGACCACCGGTGCTGCTATTATCACCACCAGTACGGCTGGGGGGAGGCGCAGGAGAGCTGGTAAAACTGCGCTTGAAGGGGGTTACCCGAGCCGCATCCAGATCGCTCTGGGTGGTCTGGCGAGTGTTAAAACCGGTGGCAATTACCGTGATCCTGACTTCCCCCTGCATCCGATCATCGATTACGGCGCCAAAGATAATGTTGGCGTTAGGGTCCACCCCCTCGTAGATGATCTCAGCGGCAGCGTTGACTTCGTGGAGAGTAAGGTCGCTGCCCCCGGTAACGTTAAACACCGCTCCAGAGGCACCATCAATGGAGGCCTCCAGCAGGGGGGAGGAGATGGCGGCGATCGCTGCTTCGCGGGCCCGAGACTTGCCGGAACCCACCCCAATCCCCATCAGGGCGGTACCGGCATCCGCCATCACCGCCCGCACATCCGCGAAGTCGACATTCACCAACCCAGGAATCGTAATAATGTCAGAGATCCCCTGCACCCCTTGGCGAAGAATATCATCGGCGGCCCGAAAGGCTTCCTGCACCGGGGTTTGTTCCGAGATCACCGACAGCAGCTTATCGTTGGGAATCACAATCAGGGTATCCACCCGTCCCTGGAGGGCGGCGATGCCTTCGTCAGCCTGATTCATCCGCCGCCGCCCCTCGAAGGTAAAAGGACGGGTGACCACACCCACCGTCAGGGCTCCAGCCTCCTTTGCCGTCTCCGCCACGATAGGTGCGGCCCCAGTACCGGTGCCCCCCCCCATGCCAGCGGTGATAAAGACCAGATCAGAGCCCTCCAGGGCGGCGGCAATCTCATCCCGAGATTCCTCGGCGGCCTTTTGGCCAATGGCAGGATTACCACCGGCACCTAACCCCCGGGTCAGCTTCTGACCGATGTGCAACACATTGGCAATGGCGGCATTATCTAAGGCCTGGGCATCGGTATTGACCGACCAAAACTCAATCCCCGCCAGACCGCTGTGGATCATCCGATTAACGGCATTACAGCCCCCCCCACCGACCCCGATCACCTTGATGCGAGCAACACTATCGGGAACAGAAGAACTGTGGTTCAGCGTGTCTGCGGACATGGGCTTGGTACCGTTAGATTGACTGTGGTTGATTCCAGTAAGGCTAAAGGGATTGGGAGAGGCAGAAAGAGGGCTCATAAACGCTGTCGACCGGGGAAAGTCGGAGAGGCTAGGGGTAGCACAACCAGAACCAGACTAAACGCCTTCCAGATCCTTATCCATCCTAAGGACCGTCAAGGTCGAAGGATTGGACTCAATGCCGCTACCTCAATAGGATGCTTTGCTCAACTGGAACAGTCTAGAAGTCTCTGGCCGATTTCAAACAACTATAGAGTACTTCATCGAGAAAGGAACACTTCAGGTAAAAAAACTGAAAATCTTAAAGCCTGATTTATAGAGAACCGAACTATTGAGCATCCTGGTCGGAATTAACCGCCGGGGAGGAGGTCTCATTCAAGGTGATGGCGGGTTGGCTGGGTTTACTTAAGTCAATGTAGGCGACCGCCGAGGACGGCATGTGGTTGGGCAGGTTGCGCATCTTATCAAGGGTGGCGAGCTGCTGCTCCAGATCAGGGGAATAGGGACCGAGGTGGACCATGCCTAGATCAGTGGCCAATACCAGGTTGGTTGGATCACTCCAGTCAATGGACTGAACCGCCACCGGACTGCGGTGAATGGTGGCATAGACCTGGGGCCAATAGCGTTGGAATTGGGGCTGCAGGCCCTGCACCTGTAAACCAGGCAGTTGCTCGGCGGTGGGGCCCAGGCCAAAGCTGGTCAGGGGCATCCAGGCGCCCTGGGCATCAATCAAACCAGCCGGTGTCCCATCCCCCGGCTGGTCTGGCAGCACCACCGCTACGGGTACCCGCTCCTGAACGGTGACCTTCAGCCCCGGGGGAAGCAGTTGGCGATCCACCTCCACCGCTAATAGGGGAGCCCGTTGACGTAGTTGCTGAGCGATGGCCTCAGGCTGGGCCTCCAGCAAGGACTGGGGGTAATTAAGGGGCACCAGGTCCTGCAGCAGGGTATCGCTGAGCAACTGATTCCCCCTCACCTGAATTTGCCGTGGACTCCGCACCACCCAGAACGGGCGGGTAATTACCCAGAAAATCAGCCCGGTTAGCCCGATCAGGGCAAGCAGTCGCCAGAAACTTTGGCCCAGGTGGATACGGCGCTGCTGCTTAAGCACCTGACGACGTTTTACTAATTGCCGACGAGAAACCGGAGCAAGGTCTGCCATGGCCAGAAACCAAATCAAGGATTAGGGTTGGGCTGATTTTAACGCCTCTAGCAATTGCTGTAACACCTTTTGCCAACGTCGGGCCAGGTCGGCATCGGTAAAGGGGATGCCCGTTCTGGCCCCCTGATCGGTGGTCAACACCAGGGCAACCGCCCCTTTTCTGGGCAGGTCTTGCCCGAGGGGCACCTTGCCCCCCTCCACCTCCAGATCTATAGCGGCGACCTCGGTGAGGCAGAGGCTAGTGGTGTTTATCGGGCCCTGGCGGGTGGGGCGACCCCAGGTCAGCAGGGTGCCGGCCTGACCCAGGACGGCCCGGATGTCATACTTGCTACGCTCAAAGTCGACGGACCAGGCCTGGTAGGCTTGAACCTTTTGATATTCGTCCCAGCCAGCCCAGGCCAGGCCGATAAAGACCGCCAGTAGGGGTAGCCAGAGTAAGCCTCGTTCCATAGGGGTTCTGAAGGGGGGATAGGGTTGGCGAGAGCACTTAGGACAGGCTGACTGAGAGAACGTGACAGCTGGTCAGGCATTCTGGCCCCCCTCCGCCAGGCTGGGGGGCCAGATCCATACCATTATCAAGAATTATCCATATTGTAAAGTCTTGCAACAAGGGGAGGGCTAAGGTCCAGCCTCCGTGGAAAAGTAGGCCTAGCCTGTACCGCCTGCGGGTCGGTACTGTAGGGTTAACTATACTGGTTTAGTTTTTTTGAGGTTTTACCGTGGCTTTATTACCGATTTTAGCGGCAGTTCCCACCACCCTAAGCTGGAGTCCCAAGGTGGCGGCGGTGATGATTGTTTGTAATATTCTGGCGATCGCCTTTGGCAAGTTCACTATTAAATACCCCAACGCTGGCCCCGCCATGCCCTCCCCTAATCTCTTTGGGGGGTTTGGTTTACCAGCGGTGCTGGGTACCGCTAGCCTGGGCCACCTGCTAGGGGCGGGGGTGATCCTGGGGCTCGCTAACCTGGGGGCCCTGTAGCTCCCATCCTTCTAGTCGATCAACTAATCAGCCCATAGCTTCACCAGAGCAGCCTGGCCATACCAGATTGGTATGGCCAGGCTGCTTTAACCTAAACGTCAGGGAGGATGGTCTAATGGGTGCTGCGTAGCACTAGCTCTCAGCCCCAATCAGCTCGCGACGGTGTTCGGCCTGAATGGTGACCTTACCACTGTCGTCCACATCTACGGTGGCCGTATCGCCATCCACCAGGCGACCGGAGAGAATTTCCTCCGCCAGGGTATCCTCCAGCAGGCGCATGATCGCCCGGCGCAGGGGACGAGCCCCGTAACTGGGGTTATAGCCTTCTTCCACTAATCGCTCCTTAAAGCGCTCGGTGACCTGCAAATGGATGTGTTTTTCGGTCAGGCGGGCAAAGACTTCCTTCAGCAGAATTTCGGCGATCTCCTTGACCTCATCCTTGGTGAGCTGACGGAAGACAATGATTTCATCCAGGCGGTTGAGAAACTCCGGTCGGAAATACTGCTTCAGTTCTTCGTTCACCAGGGAGCGAATCCGGTTGTATTGGGATTCGGCCTGATCCTGCTCAAACTCAAAGCCCAGGCCGCCGCCACCCTTTTCAATCACCTTAGAACCAATGTTGGAGGTCATGATCAGTAGGGTGTTTTTGAAGTCCACCGTACGGCCCTTGGCATCGGTGAGGCGACCATCCTCCAGGATTTGCAGCAGCATGTTGAAGACGTCGGGGTGGGCCTTCTCAATTTCGTCGAAGAGCACCACGGTGTAGGGTCGCCGGCGCACCGCCTCGGTGAGCTGACCACCCTCGTTGTAACCCACGTAGCCAGGGGGCGAACCGATCAGCTTGGAGACGGTGTGGCGCTCCATAAATTCCGACATGTCTAGTCGAATCATGGCATCTTCTGAGCCAAAGAAGTAGGAGGCCAGGGACTTGGCCAGCTCAGTTTTACCCACCCCGGTAGGGCCAGAAAAGACAAAGCTGGCGATGGGGCGGTTGGGGTTTTTAAGGCCCACCCGCGCCCGCCGAATCGCTCGGGAAATAGCTTTCACCGCTTCGTCCTGACCCACCAGTCGCTGGTGCAGGGTGTCTTCCATGTGCAGCAGCTTTTCGGACTCCGATTCGGTCAGTTTATTGACCGGCACGCCGGTCCAGGAGGCGACGATATGGGCGATGTCTTCTTCGCCCACCACCGGTGACTCTTCACCCTCCGAATCTTCAGCGGCCTTGTTTTGAGCGATCGCTCGGATTTCTGCCTTGATTTCCATTTCCCGATCGCGCAGTTCCCCGGCTTTGTCAAAGTCCTGGGAGCGCACCGCATTGTCCTTATCTTTAAGGACCTGGCGCAGTTCCCGGTCGAGCTCCTTGGCGGCGGGGGGCAGTTGGGAGTTGATCAGGCGCACCCGGGAGCCAGCCTCGTCGACCAGGTCGATGGCCTTGTCCGGCAGGTAGCGGTCGGAGATGTAGCGATCAGAAAGCTTGGCGGCGGCCTCCAGGGCTTCGTCGGAAATTTTCAGCTTGTGATGCTGTTCGTAGCGATCTCGCAGACCGTGGAGAATCTCAATGGTTTCATCAACGCTGGGTTCCCCTACCATCACCGGCTGAAAGCGACGCTCCAGGGCGGCATCCCGTTCGATGTGCTTACGATACTCGTCCAGGGTAGTGGCGCCGATGCACTGCAATTCCCCCCGAGCCAGGGCTGGTTTGAGGATGTTGGCCGCATCGATCGCCCCCTCGGCGGCCCCAGCCCCGATCAGGGTGTGGACCTCGTCAATCACCAGGATGACGTTACCGGCGGAGCGGATTTCATCCATGATTTTCTTCAGCCGTTCCTCAAACTCACCGCGATACTTGGTGCCCGCCACCAGCAGGCCAATATCTAAGGTAACCACCCGGCGATCTTCTAAAATGTCGGGCACGTCACCATTCCCAATGCGCTGGGCCAGGCCTTCCGCGATGGCGGTCTTACCCACCCCGGGTTCACCAATCAGCACCGGGTTATTCTTGGTACGACGACCCAGAATTTGAATCACCCGCTCGATTTCTTTTTGCCGACCCACCACCGGGTCCAGCTTACCTTCTGAAGCCATTTGGGTGAGGTTAGAGCCAAACTCATCCAGGGTGGGGGTTTTGGTGCGACCCTGGCCCCCACCGGTGGAGACCTCGGCGGTTTCCCCCAGCATGCGAATCACCTGGGTGCGCACCTTGGAGAGATCCACCCCGAGGTTTTCCAGCACCCGGGCGGCTACTCCTTCCCCTTCGCGGATTAGCCCCAGCAGCAGGTGCTCAGTACCAATATAGTTGTGGCCCAACTGGCGGGCCTCCTCCAGGGAGAGCTCCAGCACCCGCTTAGCCCGGGGGGTGAAGGGAATCTCCACCGCCACAAAGCCCGAGCCACGACCAATAATCTTTTCCACCTCAATGCGAGCATCCTTGAGGTTTACCCCCATGGACTTCAACACCTTGGCGGCTACGCCGGTGCCTTCGCCAATCAACCCAAGGAGGATTTGCTCGGTGCCAACAAAATTATGGCCAAGCCGCCGGGCCTCCTCCTGAGCCAGCATGATGACCTTGATAGCTTTTTCTGTGAAGCGTTCAAACATGATGGTAATAATCACCTGGTGCGTGCCGGATAGGGAAATTCTAACACAGGGAATTTTGTGGGTTGTGTCCAACTAAACAGTGGGATTTCCTCACCTCGGGTCAGTCTGGGTGATCCCCTGGGGATCGGGGATCGGCAACCTCGCTTCCCTCAGCTGCCATCCCTGTCGACCCAGACGATCCCTCGCTCGGGCCCCTCGCTGCTCCAGCAGGGTTTGAAATTCCGCACTTCGCAGGGATTTATGCCAAAGAATCAGGGCATCTTCGCCGTCGGCGTAGTAGCGCTGGCGCTGGCCCAGCACCTGGAAACCTAACCCCTGATAGAGCAAAATCGCCACCTGGTTAGAACAGCGCACCTCCAGGGTGGCCCGATCTAAGCCCCGCTGCCGGGCATCCGTTAATAACCGCATCAATAGCCACTGCCCCAGCCCCCGTTGCTGATAGGCGGGATCCACCGCCAGCAGGGTCAGGTGGGCTTCCTCTAAAATCACCCAGTAACAGCCCAGGGCGATTATCTGATGGTGAATGGTGAGCAAACGCAGGCAACTGTTAGGGCTGTCGATCTCCCGCCCGTAGGTAGGGGCGGACCAAAGCCCCCCTAGCGTTCGTTGGTCCAAATCCACTAGGGCGGGAATATCCTTGGAGGTCGGTTCCCGATAGCAAATTTCAGCCATGGATCTGTGTTGCATCCGGTTCTTGATTGTACACTGTTGCCGTAGTTGTTAACGGCATCCCCGGTTGGATCGGCCCAGCGTCCGGTAGGATGGGCATTAGGCTCTCCGCCTGTTCAACCCGGCAGCAAATCATTAGGAACTTGTCATGGTATCCACACTTGCCACCGCCAGCCTGGGTAGCACCCAGTACTTAGCCATCCGGGGAGAGGGAGCGGAGGCATCCCCAAACCAAAGTTTGCTGCCCCTGACTGCCACCGTGAATGGGGCGGACCATCTGGTGGTGGGTGGCTGTGATGTGGTGGACCTGGTAGAGCAGTTTGGTTCCCCCCTCTACATCCTGGACGACCATAGCCTGCGCACCGCCTGTCAACAGTACCGCCAGGGCTTTGAGCGCTACTACCCGGGGCAGGCCCTGGTGCTCTACGCCTCTAAGGCCTGGAGTTGTATGGCGGTCTGTGCTATGGTCGCCGCCGAGGGGCTGGGCATCGATGTGGTGTCAGGGGGGGAGCTATTCACCGCCAGCGAGGCGGGGGTATCCCCTGAGGTGATTTACTTCCACGGTAATAACAAGTCCCTTGAGGAGCTTGCCCTGGCCCAGTCGGTGGGCTGTCGGGTGGTGGTCGATAACTGGCTGGAGCTGCAGACCCTAGCGGATCTGGCGGCATCGGCTGATCAGTCCATCCCGGTGCTGCTGCGGATTACTCCTGGGATCGAGTGCCACACCCACGAATACATTCGCACCGGTCACCTGGATAGCAAGTTTGGCTTTGACCCCGATCAAATTGAAGCGGTGTTTGCCTTTTTGGCAGACCATCCCCGGTTACAGGCCCTGGGGGTCCACGCCCACATTGGTTCCCAAATTTTCGAACTTAATCCCCATCAGGATTTAGGGGGGGTAATGGCCCAGTGGCTGGTGGCGGCTCAACGCTACGGCCTTACCCTAACAGAGTTGGACGTGGGGGGTGGCCTGGGGATTCGCTACGCTGAGGCGGACGATCCCCCCAGCATTGACACCTGGGTGAAAACTGTCTGTGACAGTGTGGTGGCCGCCTGCCGGGCCCAGCAACTGCCCTTGCCCAGGTTGCTGTGCGAGCCGGGGCGATCGCTGATTGGTTCCGCCTGTATCACCGCCTACCGGGTGGGTAGCCAGAAATCCATCCCTGGCCTACGCACCTACGTGGCGGTGGATGGCGGCATGTCCGATAACCCCCGGCCGATTACCTACCAGTCCCTTTATCGGGCCCTGGTCGCCAACCGCATGTCGGCCCCTCTGGACCAGCGCATTACCCTGGCGGGCAAACACTGCGAATCTGGGGATATTTTGATTAAGGATGCCCCCTTACCCTCCCTTGTGGCCGATGATGTGATCGTGGTGGCCGCCACCGGTGCCTACAATTACAGTATGGCTTCTAATTACAACCGGGTGCCTCGCCCCGCCGCCGTGGTGGTGAAGGAGGGTAACGCCCAACTGATTTTGCGGCGGGAAGGCCTGCAGGATTTGCTACGGCAGGACTGCCTACCGGAAACTCTGAGTCTGAAGCGGACCGTCTCGTCCTAGGGTTCTCTCCCTAGCTACGGCTTGAGCAGCAGGTTGATCAGGCCCTTGCCAGTCGCCCAAGCCCGACCCCAATCACTCCTGACATGGCATGAACTACCTCTGGGAGCAATGGCTGATAAACCTGGATCAGGTCAGGTTAATGCTGGAGGTCCTGGACATTGCCCTGGTATTACTGCTTACCTATGTGGTGTTGGTGGTGATTGGCGATCGCCGCACCCTCTGGATGGTGAGAGGCTTGATCTTTTTGATGCTAGCCGCTGCCTTAAGTAAATCCCTGGGGTTGGGGCTATTGGGATTTGTCCTGGATAAGCTGGTGGTGGGGTCGGCGGTGGCCATGGCCTTTATGTTGCAGGGGGAGTTCCGTCGTCTCCTGGAACTGCTTGGCCAGGGACAAGTGGCTGCATTACTACGCCCCTCCCGTGTCACCCTGCCCAAGCCGGACAGTGTAATTGATGAGATTGTCGATGCGGTGAAGGAACTTTCCCAAAACCGTACCGGGGCTCTGTTAATCTTAGAAACCGATAAGCCCATTGACGACCGAGACTTTTCGGTGCCGGGGGTGAGGCTGAATGCCGAGGTCTCTAAGGAATTGATTCAAACCATCTTCCAAACCAGCACCCTACTCCACGATGGCGCCCTGCTGATTCGGGGCGCCCGGGTGATCGCAGCGGGGGTGATTTTACCGATTTCCGAACGGATAGCCTCCCGCCAGTTGGGTACCCGGCACCGGGCTGCCATGGGCATCACGGAGCGGGTCGAGGGTTGCGTCTGTGTAGTGGTCTCCGAGGAAACTGGTTCAATTTCCCTGGCCCAGGGAGGTATGCTAGATCGACCTCTGACCAGTAGTCGTTTGCGCAGTATTCTGCGAACTCAGTTCGCTAAGGCCAGCGATCGTGAACCGGTGGCTCCCCAGCTAAGAACCCTTGGACGACAACTGGGTCACCGCTTGGTAACCTCTTTGTCTCGTCTTCTGGGCCGCACCCCCTCCTCTCCTCCCAAGCAGAAATGACCCCCAAGCCTGTTGTTCGCCATAGTCTACCCGACGATTTAAAGCCCGATCACCTGCCCCAGCATGTGGCGGTGATTATGGACGGTAATGGGCGCTGGGCCAAGCGGCGGGGGTTACCCCGGATTATGGGCCATCGTCGGGGGGTGGATACCCTGAAGACCTTACTACGCTGTTGTCGTGACTGGGGCATCGGCGCCCTCACCGCCTATGCCTTTTCCACGGAAAACTGGGGGCGTCCCATGGAGGAGGTGGACTTCCTCATGACCCTGTTTGAGCGGGTCCTGCGCCAGGAGTTGATGGAAATGATGGCGGAGAATGTCCGCATTCGCTTTGTGGGGGACTTAACCGCTCTACCCGCCTCCCTGCAGGCGGAGATTCAGCTGGCGGTCAGTAAAACCCAAGGCCACCAGGGGATTGACTTTACCGTAGCCACCAACTATGGGGGGCGGGAGGAAATTGTCCAGGCCTGTCGGACCCTGGCGAGGCAGGTGCAGGCGGGGGTATTGGCGCCCGAGGATATCAACGAAGCCCTGTTTAGCCAGCATCTCTACACCGCTAACCTGCCCGATCCCGACCTGTTGATCCGCACCAGCGGTGAGATGCGGATTAGTAATTTCCTACTATGGCAGCTGGCCTACGCTGAGATTTATGTTACCGATACCCTCTGGCCCGACTTTGATATCAGTGAATTCCATCGGGCCCTGGCGGCCTATCAACAGCGCGATCGCCGCTTCGGCAAGATTAAGGTTTAGGCACTCAGGGGGGTTGCGGGGGCCAGCCCCCTGATACTTTACTGGTGTTTGTATTGGTCCTGCTATGGGGGGCATCCATCTTTGCAGTAGAGTAGATCCCTGTGACATTTTTTCCATTGCCCCCCCTGCCCTCTGTTCCTGTAACTCATAAGTTAGCTATGTCCAAGGTTCTTGTTTCCGACCCCATTGATCAGGTAGGCCTGGATATTCTGTCCCAGGTTGCCCAGGTGGATGTCAATACCGGCCTTTCCCCGGAAGCCCTGGTTAATATCATTGGCGATTACGACGCCCTGATGATTCGCTCTGGCACCCGGGTGACCAAGGCGGTGATTGAGGCGGCCCAGCACCTTAAAGTCATTGGCCGGGCTGGGGTGGGGGTGGATAACGTGGATGTGCCTGAGGCCACACGACGGGGCATTTTGGTGGTTAACTCCCCGGAGGGCAATACCATCGCCGCCGCTGAGCATGCCCTGGCGATGATGATGGCCCTTTCCCGCTACATTCCCAGCGCCGATCGCTCCGTCAAGGCCGGTGAATGGAAACGCAGCGATTTTACCGGGGTAGAGGTTTATAAGAAAACCCTGGGGGTGGTAGGCCTGGGCAAAATCGGCTCCCACGTGGCAACGGTGGGTCGAGCCATGGGCATGAAGCTGTTAGCCTACGATCCCTTCATCTCCAGTGAGCGGGCAGAGCAGTTAGGCTGCCGCCTGGTGGATTTAGACCTGCTGTTTCGAGAATCAGATTATATTACTCTGCACCTGCCCAAAACCCCGGAGACAACCCATCTGATTAACGCCCGCACCCTGGCGGTGATGAAACCTACGGTGCGAATTATCAACTGTGCCCGGGGTGGGATTATTGATGAAGCCGCCCTGGCTGAAGCCCTGCGGCAGGGCCAGATTAGTGGTGCGGCCCTGGATGTCTACGAAACTGAACCCCTGGGGGAATCAGAACTGCGGCAGTTTGACAAAAATGTGATCCTCACCCCCCACCTGGGGGCCTCAACGGAGGAGGCCCAGGTGAATGTGGCTATTGATGTGGCTGAGCAAATTCGGGATGTGTTGCTGGGTCTGCCGGCCCGCTCTGCGGTCAATATTCCCGGGTTACGGCCGGAGGTGCTGCAACAACTCAGACCCTACCTGCAGCTGGCGGAAACCCTGGGCAATCTGGTGGGTCAACTGGCGGGGGGGCGAGTCCAGGAGCTCACCGTTCGTCTGCAGGGGGACATTGCCTCTGGGGATAGCCAGCCGATTATGATTGCCACTCTCAAGGGGTTACTCTCCAATGCCCTCCAGGAACGGGTAAACTACGTGAATGCCGCTATTGAAGCCAGGGAGCGAGGGATCCATGTGATTGAGACTCGAGATGCTAACATTCGAGACTATACTGGTTCCCTGCGGATTTCCGCCAAGGGTAACCTGGGGGAACATAATGTCACCGGGGTACTGCTGGGGGGAAATGAAATGCGAGTAACTGACATTGATGACTTCCCCATTAACGTCCCCCCTACCCAGCACATGCTGTTTACCCTCCACCGGGATATGCCCGGAATCATCGGTAAACTGGGTTCTCTCCTGGGTAGTTTCAATGTCAACATCGCCAGTATGCAGGTGGGTCGCAAAATTGTCCGGGGCGATGCCGTCATGGTGCTGAGCTTAGATGACCCTCTGCCGGAGGGGATTTTGGCTGAGATCACCAAATTGGAAGGGATTCGGGATGCCTATACGGTTAACCTGTGAGGGGAGTCCTGGCCATGGCGGCGGTAACACCCCACTGGTGGGAGGTCCAAGTCCTCTGTGATCCAACCCTGGAGGAAACCGTGTTTTGGCGGCTAGATAGCTTTGGCAGCCAGGGTACGGCCAGCCAGCAACGAGGGGCAGCCCGTTTAGTACAGGCCTATTTTTCCCAACACCGGTTGGAGTTATTGGACCTCTCGGCCCTGGCCTTGCGGATTAAACAAGACGCCCTCTGCAGTGATGCCCAGCCTCCCCAGGTGAGCTGGAGTCTGATCGACGAGGAGGACTGGTCCAGGAGCTGGAAGCAGCACTGGCAACCAGAACCGATCGGCGATCGCCTGTTGGTGACCCCCGCCTGGCTTGACCCCCCTGCCGATAACCAACGCCTGGTATTGCGCCTGGATCCAGGGGTTGCCTTTGGTACCGGCGCCCACCCCACCACCCAGCTTTGCCTGGAATCCCTGGAAATGCGGCTGGCGGACCACCCAGAGAGCATGATCCTGGCGGATATTGGCTGTGGTTCGGGGATTCTGTCGATTGCGGCCCTGCTGTTGGGTGCCCATCGGGTCTACGCTGCGGACATTGACGATCTGGCGGTAGAGTCGGCTCGATCCAATCGAGGGATTAACCACCTCGGGGAGGACCGGCTCGTACTCCTCCACGGGGGGGTAGAGGCGCTAACCAGCGTGGTGGAGAGACCCGTAGACGGGGTAGTCTGTAATATTCTAGCGGAGGTGATCTTGGATTTAATTCCCCAGTTACATCGCCTCACCGGCCCCTCCAGTTGGGCGGTGTTCAGCGGGATTTTAATTGATCAATCCAAATTGGTGGCGGAAACCCTGGAACAACACGGCTGGCTGGTGGCTACCCTGTGGCGTCGGCAGGAGTGGTGCTGTTTAAATGTGCGGCGATCGCCCACTTGAGATCCATGGCCCCTATTCACCTGTGGCTGCTGCTCAAGCTATTGATCCTATCCATCGCCCTCAGCCTGGCAATTAAGTACCTGGCCCCCCTCCTCGCCCCCGTTCCCTCCCTGCCCCTGGTGCTGGGGTTACTGCTAGCCCCCAGCGGTATCATGGCGCTGATCCTCTGGTCTCAGGTCCGATCCTTCGACCGTCTCCCCCGTTAATGCCATGCGTACCGTTGAGAGCATTAACCAAAAAATCCGCCAGGGTCAGGTGGTGGCGCATACCGCCGAAGCCTTTAAAGCCCTGGCGGCAGAACAGGGCATTGCGGCGGCGGCTAAGGCGGTGGACGTGGTGGTCACCGGCACCTTTGAACCGATGGAGTCCTCCGGGGCCATTCTCAACCTGGGGCACACCGATCCCCCCATCAAGCTGCTGCAGTGTTATCTAGACGGGGTGCTGGCCTACGCGGGTTTTGGCGCCGTTGACCTTTACCTGGGAGCAAGCCAGCCCGCCCTGATGAGTCGCGGTGGTGATCCCCTCGATGGGGATGACCCCAGGGAGTACGGCGGTGGCCATGTGATTGCCAATCTGATCGCGGGTGATAGTGTGCAGGTGCAGGCTACGGGCCACGTTACCGACTGTTACCCCAGGGCCGCCCTGGAAACCACCATTAGCCGCGACACCATCAACCAGTTTTACCTGTTTAACCCCCGCTGCCTCTATCAAAATTTTATTGTTGGGGTAAATGGCGGCGAACGTCCCCTGGCCACCTACCTCGGTCCCCTACAGCCCCACCTCGGTAACGCCGTCTACGCTAACCCCGGCGCCCTCTCCCCCCTGCTCAACGACCCTGACCTGGAGGCCATTGGCATTGGTACTCGGCTATGGCTCGGCGGTGGAGTAGGCTACATTGCCTGGGAGGGAACCCAGCATTTTCCCCTACAACGTCGGCTGCCGAACCGCACCCCGATTGGCCCTGGTGCTACCGTGGCGGTGATTGGCGATGCTAAGCAAATGCGGCCCCAATGGGTACGGGGCTGCTACTTCAAGGGCTATGGCCCTTCCCTGATGATGGGGGTGGCGGTGCCCATCCCCATTCTTAACGAGACCGTTGCCGCCCACTGTGCCATCCAGGATCGGGACATTGTGGCTCCGATCATGGACTTTGCCATCCCCCGCCGGGTACGCCCCACCTTTGGCCTGGTTAGCTACGCCCAACTCAAGTCTGGAACCATCACCATTGAGGGCCAACCTGTACGCACCGCTCCGCTGAGCAGTCTCTACCTGGCCCGCCAAGCCCAGGCCGAACTCAAGCAGTGGCTTGAGCGGGGAGAGTTTGAACTGACTAGTCCGGTGGCGCCCCTACCCTCAGACCGCCCCTTTTTACCCCAGGACGCCCTGGGAAGCTAGTCCGGGCAGGCATCAGGAGTCAGGAGAAGTGGATTAGCGTTATGCCAGAGAGTGATCGGAATTTTGTATAAATCCTGGTTCTAGCAAGCAGGAATGAATGGCTTCAGCCTGGTCTGGCATGGTTTCCTGGGCACCCTCCCCATCTCCCCCAATTGTCTTAACCAAACCCCCTGGGGGAGGTCGGTGACCTCGGGGATAGAAAATATTAGAAAAAACAATAGACATCCTGGGACTAACGATGTAACATGAGAAATTGCCGTTGAAAAAGGATACTGAAGGTTAGATACCGCTCAAGTCCTGGCAATGACTGTTTCAGTCCTGGCGGTGGTTCCTAAGGGATAACTGCCCATTTTAGGCTGTTAGAGGTCAATTTCTTTTGAATAAAAATCCCCGAACCGGTTGGACTTTAGCTTTGAAGTACCAACTTTAGGGTTTTGACGAGATTCAAAAGTTCATACTCTCTGCCTGAGACCCTGGTGGTAGGGGTAGAGAGTGATTGTAGTGTGATCTAGGGAGATAGGGCTGTGACAGTCGGTATTCTCGGCAAAAAGCTGGGTATGACCCAGATATTTGATCAGGCCGGTAATGCAGTGCCGGTTACGGTGGTTCAAGCGGGCCCCTGTGTGGTTACCCAAATCAAAACCGCTGACACCGATGGCTATGCGGCCATTCAGGTGGGGTTTGAGGAAACCACGGAGAAGGCCTTAAACCGGCCTAAGCTAGGTCACCTGGCCCGATCAGGCAGTGCTCCCCTGCGCTACCTGCAAGAATATCGGGTGGCGGCGGCCACGGACTACGAGTTAGGCCAAGCCATCACGGCGGAAAGCTTTAGTGCTGGCCAACTGGTGGATGTTACCGGCAAAAGTATCGGTCGGGGTTTTGCGGGCTACCAAAAACGCCATAATTTCCGTCGTGGCCCCATGGCCCACGGGTCTAAAAACCACCGCCTGCCGGGCTCAACCGGAGCTGGTACTACTCCGGGTCGGGTTTACCCCGGCAAGCGTATGGCTGGTCAACTGGGTAACAGCCAGGTGACCATCCGTAAGTTGGAGGTGATTCGGGTGGATGGCGATCGCAACCTGCTGCTAATTAAGGGTGCCGTGCCCGGTAAGCCCGGTGGTCTGCTGAGTGTGACCCCGGCCAAGTGGGTGAAGGGTTAGCCCCGTGCTCCCGACAAGTTGAAACTTTAGACAGAGAGCGTTTTAGGGATTAGGTCAATGGTGGATTTTGCCATTAAAAGTTGGGACGGTCAGGAGGGAGGGAGCGCATCCCTGGACCTCAAGGTGGCTGACGAAGCCGTGGCCTCCCATATCGTCCATCGGGCATTGGTGCGCCAGATGAGTAATGCCCGGCAGGGCACAGTGTCTACCAAAACCCGGGCAGAGGTCCGGGGCGGTGGTCGTAAGCCCTGGCGCCAGAAGGGTACCGGTAGGGCCCGGGCGGGTTCCAACCGTTCCCCCCTGTGGCGGGGTGGCGGGGTAACCTTCGGACCCAAACCCCGGGACTACAGTATCAAGATGAACCGTAAGGAACGCCGCCTGGCCCTGCGCACGGCCCTGCTCAGTCGGGCCGAGGATCTGGTGCTGGTGGAGGCCTTTGAGGATCGGTTTGAACGCCCCAAAACCCGCGACTTTATCGATGCCTTAGGGCGTTGGGGGGTTGACGTTACCGGCAAGGTACTGGTGATCGTCGCCGAAAAACAAGAGGTGGTTTATCTCTCTGTCCGCAACATTGAAAACGTTAAGCTAATTACCGCCAACGGGCTGAATGTCTACGATCTGCTGGTGGCGGATCAATTGGTGATCACCTCGCCAGCCCTTGAACTGATTCAGGAGGTTTACAGTGACTAAGGCCCCGCTTCCGACCCTGGCGGATTTGATTCGCCGGCCCCTCTTGACCGAAAAGGCCACCCTACTGCTGGAAAACAACCAGTACGTTTTTGAAGTGGCGCCAGTAGCAAATAAGCTGCAGATTAAGGCGGCGATCGAAGAGCTCTTTGATGTCAAGGTGGTCGCCGTCAATACCTACAACCCACCGAAGAAAAAACGCCGAGTGGGTCGATTTATTGGCCATCGGCCCCACTATAAGCGGGCGGTGGTTACCCTGGCGGCCGGTGATTCCATACCGCTGTTCCCCGATCTCTAGATCGAGTTTATGCCATCCTTCCCTTTTAACTCCTTAGCCGTGTAGCCAGCCAGTATTACCATGGGCATCCGTTCCTATCGACCTTATACCCCGGGTACGCGCGAGCGAACCGTCTCTGAATTTGCGGAAATTACCCGCAGTGAACCTGAAAAGTCCTTGGTCCATGCCAAACACCGGGCCAAGGGCCGTAACAACCGCGGGGTGATTACCTGTCGTCACCGGGGTGGTGGCCATAAGCGTTTATACCGGGAAGTTGACTTCCGTCGCAATAAAATTGGGGTGGTGGCCAGGGTCGCCGCTGTGGAGTACGATCCCAACCGCAACGCTCGCATTGCCCTACTCCATTACGAAGATGGGGAAAAGCGCTATATTCTCTGCCCAGCCGGTTTAACCGTGGGAACCACGGTGGTGTCAGGGGAAGACGCGCCTCTGGAGGTGGGGAATGCCCTACCGCTCTACAAGATTCCCCTGGGGACTACGGTCCACAACATTGAAATGAAGCCGGGGAAGGGTGGTCAGATGGTCCGTACCGCTGGGTCTGGAGCCCAGGTGGTGGCTAAGGAAGGAGATTACGTCACCCTCAAGCTGCCCTCCACCGAAGTTCGCATGGTGCGGCGGGAATGCTACGCCACCTTGGGTCAGGTGGGTAACGCCGACGTTCGTAACATCAGTCTGGGTAAGGCGGGACGCAAGCGCTGGCTGGGTCGTCGCCCTGAGGTTCGGGGTAGCGTCATGAACCCGGTGGATCACCCCCACGGTGGTGGTGAAGGCCGGGCTCCCATTGGTCGTTCAGGGCCGGTCACCCCCTGGGGCAAACCCGCCCTGGGTTACAAAACCCGCACGAAAAACAAAGACAGCGACAAGTACGTGGTGCGGCGACGGCGACGGGTCTCGAAGCGGGGCCGGGGAGGACGCAATGCCTAGAAGTCTTGATAGTTGGTGTGTTGTTAATGGGTTTTGGAGGAGCTAGGTCACCATGGCGCGTTCATTAAAGAAGGGTCCCTTTGTGGCCGATCATCTCCTAAGTAAGATTGAAGCCCTTAATACTAGGGGCGACAAGCAGGTGATCAAAACCTGGTCGCGGGCATCCACCATACTGCCCCAAATGATTGGCCATACCATTGCGGTTCACAACGGTCGTCAGCACGTGCCCGTTTATGTCACGGAACAAATGGTCGGGCATAAGCTGGGGGAATTTGCTCCCACCCGTACCTTCCGGGGCCATGCCAAGAGTGACAAAAAAGCGCGTCGTTAGGATAAGGAGTATTCAGGATGGCTGTACGTAGCTCAGAACAGGTTAAGGCGGTAGCTCGCTCCGTCCGGATGTCACCCCGTAAGGTGCGGCGAGTGTTGGATCAAATTCGTGGCAAGAGTTACCGGGAAGCTCTAATCATTCTGGAGTTTATGCCCTATGCCGCCTGTGAGCCAGTGACCAAGGTGTTGCGGTCGGCGGTGGCTAATGCAGAGCATAACAACGGCTTGAATCCAATCGATCTGGTGGTCAGTGAAGCCTACGCCGATGCTGGGACTGCCCTCAAACGGTTCCGCCCCCGGGCCCAGGGTCGAGCCTACCAGATTCGTAAACCCACCTGCCACATCACCATCGCCGTAGCACCAACCTCCAATTAGAGTCAGTCTGGTCCGTAGTCATCCTAATTCGCTAGCACTTTCCAGAGGATTTGTTCGTGGGACACAAGATTCATCCAACCGGGTTTCGTCTTGGCATTGTTCAAGACCACCGCTCTCGCTGGTTTGCCGAGGGTAGGCGGTATCCTGAGCTACTGCAGGAAGATCACCAGATTCGTCAATACGTCCGCAAGAATCTGAGTAATGCTGGCATTGCCGACATTCGCATTGAGCGTAAGGCGGACCAAATTGATCTGGAGGTGCGGACGGCTCGTCCCGGGGTAGTGGTGGGTCGAGGTGGAGCCGGCATTGAGGCCCTACGGGGTGGGCTCCAAAAAATGCTCAAGGATCCTAACCGTCAAATCCGTGTGAACGTGGTGGAGGTCAACCGGGTTGATGCCGAGGCCGCGCTAGTTGCCGAATATATCATTCAACAATTAGAACGTCGGGTTTCCTTTCGTCGGGTGGTGCGTCAGGCTATTCAGCGGGCTCAGCGAGCTGGTATCGAAGGCATCAAAATCCAGGTCAGTGGTCGGTTGAATGGAGCAGAGATTGCCCGTACAGAGTGGACTCGAGAAGGGCGGGTACCCCTCCACACCCTGCGGGCTGACGTTGACTACGCCTACACCACTGCCCAAACCACCTACGGCATTCTAGGGGTCAAGGTCTGGATCTTTAAGGGGGAAATCATTCCTGGCCAGGAAGAGCAAGCCCCAGCCCCTAGTGCCCAACCCAGACGCCGTCAACCTAGACGTCGTCAGCAGTTTGAAGATCGTTCTAACGAAGCCTAACCTATTTTCCTAGTTGATTTTGACCTGTGAGTTGACGAGTGCCGATCCATGCTTAGTCCAAAACGAACTAAATTTCGCAAGCAGCATCGCGGGCGTATGCGCGGGATGGCCCACCGGGGCAGCGACATCAGCTTTGGTGATTTTGCTCTGCAGGCTACGGAGCCCTGCTGGCTAACGGCCCGTCAAATCGAGTCGGCCCGTCGCGCCATGACTCGCTATATCCGGCGGGGTGGCAAGATCTGGATTCGTGTCTTCCCCGATAAGCCCGTTACCCAGCGACCCGCAGAAACCCGGATGGGTTCTGGTAAAGGAAATCCTGAGTTTTGGGTGGCGGTGGTGAAGCCGGGCCGAATTGTTTTTGAAATCGCTGGGGTGCCTGAGGCTACGGCTCGGGAGGCGATGCGGCTAGCCGCCTTCAAGCTACCGTTTAAAACCAAGTTTATTGTTAAAGATAGTCAGGAGGCTTAGGGGTATGGCACTTTCTAAAATTGAGGCGGCCCGCAGCCTGAGTGATGACGAATTATTGGAGGCGATTGTTGAAACTAAGCAAGAACTGTTTCAACTGCGGTTCAAGCAAGCTACTCGCCAGCTTACTAAAGAGGTGCATCGGTTCAAGCATGCTCGCCATCGTCTAGCCCAGTTGATGACCGTGCAGCGAGAACGGCAGCTAGCTACCGAGACCGAAGGGGCGGAAGCCTCCCTATCAGTCTCAGCACAAGAATCAGCATCAGCCTAGGGAAGGAAGGTAATTCAGATGGCGGTTAAGGAACGAGTCGGATTGGTAGTCAGCAACAAGATGGATAAAACCGTTGTAGTAGCGGTAGAAAACCGGACGTCCCATCCTAAATACGGCAAGATTGTGGTGCGCACTAAGCGTTATAAGGCCCACGATGAAGAAAATGCCTGTCAGGAGGGCGATCGCGTCAGAATTTTGGAGACCCGGCCCCTGAGCCGAACCAAGCGTTGGGTGGTAGCGGACATTGTTAACCGGGCGGCAGAGGCCTAGCAGGGAATTATGATTCAACAAGAGACCTACTTAAATGTGGCTGATAACAGCGGCGCCCGCAAGCTCATGTGTATTCGAGTCTTGGGAGGTAATCGCCGCTATGCTGGCGTTGGCGATATCATCATCGCCGTCGTTAAGGACGCCCTGCCCAATATGGCGGTGAAAAAGTCCGATGTGGTCAAGGCGGTGGTGGTTCGCACTCGAAAGGGTCTACGCCGATCTAGTGGCATGAGCATCCGTTTTGACGACAATGCCGCAGTGATTATTAACAATGACGGCAATCCCAGGGGGACCCGGGTGTTTGGTCCGGTAGCTCGGGAATTGCGGGATAAGAACTTCACCAAAATCGTATCCTTGGCACCGGAGGTACTGTAAATGGCAACATCCACGGCTAAGCGGCCTAGCCGCTACAAGATGCATGTTCGCAAAGGGGATATGGTCCAGGTAATCGCCGGTCGAGACCGGGGCAAGGTAGGCGAAATCCTGACAGTGAAGCCCAAAAAGAGTCAGGTGGTGGTGAAGGGAGTCAATATCCGCACCAAGCACGTCAAGCCCCAACAGGAGGGGGAATCGGGTCAAATTGTCACCCAGGAAGCCCCTATCCACAGCTCCAACGTTATGCTCTATTCCGAAAAGCAAAAGGTAGCCAGTCGCATTTGCTATACCTTTACTGATGACGGTCGTAAGGTCCGCATGCTCAAGAAAACTGGCGAAATTATTGACTAATTTGCCAACTAAGTTCCCTATTCCTGACCCAGCCCAGGAAACCTAGAAACTATGACAGATCAACTCAAAACCCTTTACAAAGATACGGTGGTACCCAAGCTGATTGATCAGTTTAAGTACACCAACATTCACCAGGTGCCCAAGGTGGTTAAGGTCACCGTTAACCGTGGTTTGGGAGAAGCCTCCCAGAATGCCAAGGCCCTGGAATCCTCGCTCAACGAGTTAGCCCTGGTAACCGGTCAACGGCCGGTGGTGACTCGAGCTAAAAAGGCGATCGCCGGCTTTAAGATTCGCCAGGGTATGCCCGTTGGGGTAATGGTTACGCTGCGATCGGATCGCATGTACGCCTTTCTCAATCGTCTCATTAACCTGGCCCTACCCCGTATTCGTGACTTCCGTGGCATTAGCCCTAAGAGTTTTGATGGTCGGGGTAACTATACCCTGGGCCTGCGGGAGCAATTAATTTTCCCAGAAATTGAATACGACGGCATTGATCAAATTCGCGGTATGGATATCACCATTGTGACCACTGCTAATACCGACGAAGAAGGGCGAGCGCTACTCAAGGCATTGGGTATGCCATTCCGTGACAATTAACACAGGTTTATACGCGTAACTAGGACTATGGCTGCTAACGACACAATTGCGGATATGCTGACTCGCATTCGGAATGCGAACCTGGCGCGGCACCAAACCGTTACCATCCCGTCTACCCGAATGACCCGCAGCATTGCCAAGGTACTCAAGGAAGAGGGGTTCATTGCTGACTTTTCCGAAGTGGCGGAAACCGACCGACCGGCGTTGGTACTGGCGTTGAAATACAAAGGGAAATCTCGCCAACCTATCATCCGCAACCTGACCCGGGTCAGCAAGCCAGGGTTACGGGTATACTCCAATCGCAAGGAGCTACCACGGGTGCTAGGCGGCATCGGCATTGCCATTGTCTCCACCTCCAGCGGCATCATGACCGATCGGGATGCCCGTCGTCAGGGCATTGGTGGAGAAGTCCTTTGTTACGTTTGGTAAAAGGGGCGATCTAGGGTAGGACCTTTTCAGTGCTAAGGATTTAGGAGTATTGCATCATGTCACGTATTGGCAAGCGGCCAATTCCTGTTCCAGTCAAGGTGACTGTCACCATCAACGGCCAGGATGTACAGGTCAAGGGGCCTAAGGGGGAACTATCCCGCCGGTTACCCACTGGAGTGACCGTAACCCAGGAGGGGGACACCATTGTGGTACAGCGTCGAGATGAGTCTCGCCTGGCCAGAGAACGCCATGGTCTGTGCCGTACCCTGGTGGCCAACATGGTGGAAGGGGTATCCAATGGTTACCAAAAGCGCTTGGAAATCCAAGGAATTGGCTACCGGGCCCAGGTGCAGGGCCGCAACTTGAACATGAGCTTGGGCTATAGCCACCCCGTGGTGTTTGAACCGCCGACCGGTATCGAGTTCGCCGTGGAAAACAACACTAACATCATTGTCAGTGGCATTGACAAGGAGTTGGTGGGTAATACGGCGGCCAGTATTCGGGCTAGTCGTCCTCCAGAACCCTACAAGGGCAAGGGAGTTCGTTACGCCGGTGAGCAGGTTAGGCGCAAAGTTGGCAAGTCAGGGAAGAAGTAGGCCATGAAAGCAAGTCGCAAGGAACTTACCCATCGTCGTCACGCCCGCATCCGTCGGCGGGTGTTTGGTACGGCAGAGCGACCTCGTTTAGCGGTGTTTCGCTCTAACCAGCATATCTACGCCCAAATTATTGATGACACTCGCCACCATACCCTGGTGGCGGCCTCTAGTCTGGAGGGAGAGGCGGATGACTCAGGGTCTGGTGCCACCCAGGCGGCGGCGGCGGCGGTGGGTCAATTAGTGGCCGAACGAGCCCTCCAGGCCGGTATCACCCAGGTGGTGTTTGACCGGGGTGGTAAACTTTACCATGGTCGGGTAGCAGCCCTGGCGGAGGCGGCTCGATCTGCAGGGTTAGGGCTGTAGGGCTAATCCGGTCCAGCCCCTGGGCCCAATAGAGGGGAGATTGAAACCATGCCGTTAAATTGATTTAGGTAATTAAGACTGGGAAAGCCATGGCAAACCGACGTAAAGAAGCCCGCACAAAGGAAAAGAAAACTGACTGGCAAGAGCGCGTTGTGCAAATTCGCCGGGTCACCAAGGTGGTAAAAGGCGGTAAGAAACTCAGCTTTCGGGCCATCGTGGTGATTGGTAATGAAAAAGGTCAGGTAGGCGTGGGTGTGGGCAAGGCCAGTGACGTCATTGGTGCCGTTAAAAAAGGTGTGGCCGATGGCAAAAAGCACCTGGTGGATGTTCCCCTGACCCGGTCCGCCTCCATTCCCCACCCCTCCAGTGGTATGGGCGGCGGGTCTAAGGTATTTATGCGTCCCGCCGCCCCAGGGACGGGGGTGATTGCCGGGGGTGCCGTGCGCACTGTCCTGGAACTGGCGGGGGTGCGCAATGTCCTGGCTAAGCAGCTAGGTTCCAATAATCCCCTTAACAATGCCCGGGCCGCGGCTGAAGCCCTGGCTGCTCTCCGCACCTTCCCTGAAGTGGCGGAGGAACGGGACATTCCCGTCGAAAAACTTTACGTCTAACTGACCCCTATCTTTTTCCTAGGCCATGAGACTTAACGATTTACAACCCCAAGCTGGGTCCAAACATCGCCGCCGCCGGGTAGGGCGGGGGATTGCTGCTGGTCAGGGCGCCAGTTGTGGCTTTGGCATGCGGGGTCAGAAGTCCCGATCTGGCCGCGGTACTCGCCCTGGCTTTGAGGGTGGTCAACTACCCCTGTACCGGCGGGTTCCTAAGTTAAAGCACTTTCCCCTAGTCAACCAGAAGGTTTACACCATTATCAACCTTAAGGATCTGGCTAACCTGCCCGCCAAGACGGAGGTTTCCCTAGAGTCTTTACTAGAGGCAGGTATCCTGACCGCCAATGATGGTCCCCTGAAGATACTGGGGCATGGCGATCTGACCGTTGCCCTAACCGTTAAGGCCGCCGCCTTTACCCAGTCTGCTAAAACTAAAATTGAAGCGGCTGGAGGCACCTGGGAGCTGATTCCTTAGTCAGATGGGGCGACCATCCTTTAGACTAGGGTTATGGCTCTATTAGGGCTCAAATTCCAGGAATTCAAGTTAAGACTCTTTAAGTTTGAGGAACGATGGCATGGTCGTCAATCGGGGCAAAACACCCAGCGCCCAGGAAACCTTTATGCAAATGGCTCAGGCAGCCGGCCTCAGAAGTCGCCTATTGGTGACCCTGGGTCTGTTGATTCTGGTGCGCTTGGGCATTTTCATCCCTGTACCCGGTATTGATCGAGGGGCCTTTTCTGCGGCTATCCAGTCCGGTGGATTTGGCGGGGTAGTTGGGTTTTTAGATATCTTCGTGGGTGGTGGTCTATCCGCCCTGGGAATCTTCGCCCTGGGGATTTTGCCCTTTATCAACGCCTCCATCATTCTGCAGCTCTTAACCGCCGCCATTCCGGCCCTGGAGGATTTGCAAAAAAACGAAGGCGAGGCGGGAAGACGTAAGATTTCCCAAATTACCCGCTACGTCGCCCTGGGTTGGGCAATTCTTCAAAGCAGCCTGCTGTCCTCCTTCCTGCTCTATCAGTTTGCTGAAAATCCTGGCCCAGCCTTTGTGGTGAAAACGGTGATTGCCCTGACCGCAGGCTCCATGTTTGTCATGTGGGTAGGGGAGGTGATTACCGAACGGGGAATTGGTAATGGGGCCTCCCTATTGATTTTCCTTAATATTGTTTCCACCCTGCCCCGGTCCCTGGGGCAAACTATTGAGTTGGCCCAGAGTGGCGATCGCGGTATCGTCGGCGGCATCGTCATTCTGATGCTGGTTTTTTTGCTGATGATCGTTGGCATTGTCTTTGTGCAGGAGGGGACTCGCCGAATTCCGATCATCTCAGCCCGGCGCCAGGTGGGTCGTAAACTCTATCTGGAGCAGAGTAACTATCTGCCCCTGCGTCTCAACCAGGGGGGGGTGATGCCCATCATCTTCGCCTCAGCGGTACTGGTGTTACCCCTATCCCTCGGCGAGTATATTAAAAACCCCACCTTTAACCGCATTGTTAGCACCTACTTTAACCCCACCTCCTTTGTTTACGTGACGGTCTATCTGGTGCTAATCCTTTTCTTCAGCTATTTCTACTCCTCCCTGGTAATGAATCCTGAGGATTTGTCCAGAAACTTGAAGAAGATGGGAGCCAGTATACCAGGGATTCGACCCGGCAAAGCCACCACCGAATACATTAATCGCATTCTCAACCGGCTAACCTTTTTAGGGGCGATTTTTCTAGGTCTGGTGGCGGTGGTACCCAGTGCGGTGGAAAGTCTTACCCGAGTACAGACCTTCCGGGGCTTTGGTGCTACTTCTCTGCTGATTTTGGTGGGGGTGGCGATCGAAACCGCCAAACAAATCCAAACCTATGTCATTTCCCAACGTTATGAAGGCATGGTGAAACAGTAGTGACGCGTTTAATTTTTCTAGGTCCTCCTGGAGCGGGTAAAGGCACTCAGGCCAAGATACTCTCTGAAGGCTGCGCTGTTCCCCACATTTCTACTGGTGATATCCTCAGATCCGCCGTAACCGAGGGTACGGGGCTGGGGCAAAAGGCGGAGGGCTATATGAATGCTGGAGAGCTGGTGCCCGATCATCTCATCCTCGACTTGATTCGTGATCGCCTGGGCCAATCTGATGCCCAGGCGGGATGGATTTTAGATGGATTTCCTCGCAATCTATCCCAGGCCGAGTTTCTCACTGGCCTGCTTGATCAAATTGCCCAACCCGCAGATTTCGTGGTCAACCTGGATGTGACCGATGACGTGATTGTCACCCGGTTATTGAGTCGAGGCCGGCAGGATGATCAGGAATCGGTAATTCGAAACCGCCTGCAAGTCTACCGCGAGCAAACGGAACCCCTGATCGAATTCTATAGAAGTCGTCAGCAGTTGATATCCGTGAATGGCGATCAAACCATGGAGGCGGTCCAAGGAGAGCTTCAGCAGGTAATCGCCGGGGAGGGTTACGTTGTCTAAGCAAGACCTGATTGAAATGGAAGGCACGGTAACTGAATCCTTGCCTAACGCTATGTTCAGAGTTGATCTGGACAATGGCTTCAACGTTTTAGCCCACATTTCTGGAAAGATTCGCCGTAATTACATCAAAATCTTGCCTGGCGACCGGGTAAAGGTAGAACTGACCCCCTACGACCTGACCAAGGGGCGGATTACCTACCGACTCCGCAAGAAGTAGGTCTGCTTTTCCTGGTTACTGAGTTCTGACTGCTGACTCCCCTTGTAACGATATCCTGTCCAGTCCTAGCCTTTACGCTGAGGGAGGAAAGACTGGCAGGTCGAATAAAACTTCGGTCATATAACGATCTGCCCAACTCGCCCCAAAGGCCTTTTCTAACACCCGTCTGGTTTTATCGTTTTGCCGCTGTTGAGTACAGTAGCGATACTGGCCTTCCCTTACCTGAGCCATGGTCGTGGTTGTGGGACGGGTTGCCTCTGCCTGCTGACAATGGATGCGCAGGTAATCGCCAATTAAGCCGACAAAGGCCTCTTCCTCTTCGGTGCTGCTGGGTCGAATAAATCGGCAGTGGGGAGAGAAGATGGTACCCCAGGCAGGTAGCTGACGTTCTTCGGTAAAACTCAAGGAGGGCAAATTAGAGAGTTCCACCTCGTAGTCCGCAGGTAACTCCTCCATCACCGGGGATAGATCCACAATGGCGGCACTAATCTGACCGCGACCCCCGACCAGATCGCAACCAAACATGGGCAAGGGGTAGTCTAAACGGGGAAACATCACACAGTGTAGGATGTCCAGGTTATCCCCGACCCGGGCCAGCTCCAGGTGCAGCTTACGAAACTGGGGAGTTTGGTAACAGTGGTTTTCGATAATCAGTCGCTCTCCTTCTAGACGACCCTCCACGTAGCCCAAGTCCTCAGGCAGCTGGTATGCCGATAGGGTCAAATCGCTTTGCCACCCTGATTCGATGCGATCGACCAGGGCTCGAATCATCGGGTGCTGCCGTTGGCGAATCGATAGGCGGGGGGAAACCATAGAACCCACTTAATCAAGGGAGGTATAGTAGACTTTCAGCATATCAGTTTCAAGGCAGGGCCTTCTATCCCTAACAGGGACTGGGGAGCAGGTTCTTAGCCCCAGCTAACAGCATAACTTGGTGAGCCGTTAGCCCCCCGTTGGCCCCTAGCTAAAGGTACGTTGCTCAGGTGAAACTTACTGACTGGATTAACCTTGGCCTACTCGGCATCGGGCTGCTAATTGTGTGGCAGTTTCGCCAAATCATTCTGCTGATTTTTGCGGCGGTGGTCTTAACAACTTCCCTAAATAGTTTGGTGCGGCGGTTTGTGAATATCTACGGCTGGCGACGGGACCGGGCCCTACTGGTCACTGCCGCCTTGGTGTTGCTCGGTGGTTTCCTGTTCCTATGGTTGATTTTGCCCCTATTTATTGATCAATTTCAGGAACTGTTAGACCTGGTACCCAAAGGATTTGAAAAGCTAGTCACCTGGTTCGAACAGCTACAGGCTAACCCACCCGAGTGGCTTCCCACTTCTGACTTTCAACTGGTGCCTGACCTGGCCAACCTATTACAGCAAATGACCACCATTGGTAGTCGGGTGTTTAGTAACTTTTTGACCTTCTTCTCCAACTCCGTGGTCATCATCCTACAGGTGTTATTGCTCACCGTACTTACCCTGATGATGTTGGTCAATCCACTGGCCTATCGACGGTTACTGTTGCGGCTATTTCCCTCCGGGTACCGGCAGCGTGCTGATGATATCCTTAGCCGATGCGAAGCGGCCCTACTATCCTGGCTGGGGGGGGTTGCCTTTAGCTCCCTATTTGTGGCCAGCCTCAGCTTTGTCGGCTTGCTGGTGCTGGGGGTACCCTACGCCTTTGCCCACGCCGTACTGGCTGGGCTATTTAACTTTATTCCTAACCTCGGGCCCACCCTAAGCGCTGTCTTCCCCATATTCGTGGCTTTTTTACAGTCTCCTGGAAAAGCTGCCCTGGTGGTTATTCTCTATGTACTAATTCAAAATCTGGAGAGTTATTGGTTTACCCCCATGGCCATGCAGAAACAGGTGGCCCTGTTGCCAGCGGCCACCCTGATCGCCCAAATTTTCTTTGCCACCTTCCTGGGTCCCCTGGGGTTGATTTTAGCCCTGCCTCTGGCGGTGGTCAGCAAAACCTGGATCGAAGAAGCCTGGATCAAGGATGTGTTAGATCGTCCACCTGCCTCCTAACACCCTAGCTTCTTGGCCGCTATGGCCGTAGCGGGTGTGGCCAAACCATCGGCCTCCCAGGCTAACCCAAGGGCAATAGGGGGCAAACAGTAAAAGCTTATTTAAAACAGTAGTCCAAGGCACTGAGTTGTGAGAATTGAGCCCGGGTTTATCAATCCCTTAGGTTTCCAGGCTAGAGTCTTTGGGCAGTGAATAGTTCATTGCTTATCCCCCATCTAGACCTTGGAGTCGACCCTATGAAACTTAATTACCAGGCTATTAGCCTAGTCTCGAGCCTAGCCCTGGTCAGTGCCTTAGCTACCCCTGGGTTGACTCAATCCAGTGCGGAAATGATTAAAACCGCTGAGAAAGCCTGTATTGAAAACGCCGCCAAGGACGGTTACAACCCAAGCCGGTCCCAGGTGGTTTCCTCAAAGGTGATTGATGCCGATAAGGTCGAGGTGGTTTTGAACCTGACTAAGGATGGCACCGGTTTTGATCGGTTAACCTGTCCCTATAGCGTCTCCAAGGGCATCGGTGGCTTTTTGCCCGATGGAGTTGGTGATGTTTCCGTTCCCAAACCCCAATTAGGCCGCCTCTGGTGGTTGTTAGTTCCCATTATTGGTTTGCCTTTGCTGTTATGGGCACTACGAGGGCGGGATAAGGCCTATTTAGAAGCCTCTAAACCCGTGACTGGCCGGGTTTACACCGAAGGCTATGTCAATACCAATGGGGTTCCTCTAGATGTGCACGAGGCTCCTAATAGCAATTCCAGGGTGTTGCGCAGCATTAATAACGGTGAGCATTTGCGTCTCTCTGGTCGCCATGATCATGATTGGGTAGAGCTGTCTGAAGGCGGCTGGGTACCCAATTACTATCTACGCCATACTCGCGACCTGGTTTAAAATCAGAGGATCAGAGGATCAGAGGATCAGAGGAACTGGGACTCCGATTTCTAGAACTGACTCTGTCCTCCCCATTCTGGTGAGAGGTTATCGCTTGAGTCAGAGGCCATCCTTAGAGTTCCCAGAGATATTGATTCGCCCTGGCTAAAGATTCTCTGGGGTTACTCTGGGGTTAGGTCAAGGTTTATAAAACGTCCCTTAGCTTCCCCTGAGGGACGTTTTTGATGGCAGGGCGGAGGGCTGCCAGCGGGGTGTTGCTGGGTTGGATCAGCCATGGAGTTGAGTCTGGTGGTTTTTGCGGGGACTAAACCCAACCTATCCACCCGGAGGTCAGATTCAGGTTAAGATGAGCACGATGTTGATTCAAGTCAGGGTTAAAACAATGGCTGATGATGCCAGGCCTCCCGTCGAGAAACCTAAAAAGAAAATCCCTGATGGCCGTCATGAGGGAGCGGGCGATCGCCGCAGAGGTCGGGGTGGTCGCAAAGGTGAAGAAGATCGTAAGCCCGCCGTTCCCCCTGCCCTGATGCGGGGGCCTAAACCTGGCGCTAAGAAGGTTGCACCAGAGGAGCCCCTGGTGGTAGCCGATCAGGATACCCCAACCCCCGAGACGGTGGTGGAGCCTGAGGTGGCCGCAACCCCAACCCTCGAGGCGGTGGTGGAGCCTGAGGTGGCCGCAACCCCAACCCCCGAGACGGTGGTGGAGCCTGAGGTGGCCGCAACCCCAACCCCCGAGACGGTGGTGGAGCCTGAGGTGGCCGCAACCCCAACCCCCGAGACGGTGGTGGAGCCCGAGGTAGCCACTCCCCCAACCCCCGAGACGGTGGTGGAGCCTGAGGTGGCCGCAACCCCAACACTAGAGGAGGAGGTGGAGAAATAGGTGGCCGCAACACTAGCACTCGAGACGGTAGTGGAGCATGAGGTGGCCGCAACCCCCACCCTCGCGGCGTGGCCATGCCGCCCCCCCAGGCACCACCACCCTCTCGGGGGGTGGGGGAGCCCCTACCACCGCCTCCACCACCGTCTCGGGGGTTGGGGTTGCGGCCACCTCAGGCTCCACCACCGTCTCGGGGGTTGGGGTTGCGGCC
>JBEIGU010000019.1:0-38130 GCA_040381765.1 Leptolyngbya sp. | reverse complement strand
TTCCAGCACATCCACCGGCTTACCCATATCCCGATCTAGCTCGAGTCGTACCGCATCGCTGAGGGTGGCGCCATGTTTGCTTTCTAGTAGGTGGCTAAAGTCCGGGTGGGGAATGGTGGGACGCATCACCAACCGCACATTTAGCAATAATTCGTCGGTGCCATCGGCCTTATCCGGCGGATAGAAACTAACCACCACATCGGCCCACTGTCGCTGGGGCCGAATAAAGGCTTCGGAGTCAAATTCCCGAGCCCTGATCTGCTCCACCACTTCCTCCGGGGTATAGCCCCGCTTGCGGGTGTCTCGCTTAATTTTCCAGTTGGCCCGCAAATCCTCTGGGGGAGCCAAATAAACCTTAATATCGTAGGCATCACGGCAGGTTCGGGTGGAATAGCCCAACAGCCCCTCCACGATCACAAAGCGACGGGGAGCGATGTATTCCGGTGGATCAAACTCGCCGGTGCTGTGGTTGTAGATCGGCTTGAGGATAGGTTGGCCAATGCGTAACAACCCCAGGTGTTGTTGAATAATATCGATGTAATTGCAGTCGGGGTGCAGGGCGGAAATACCCATTTCCTTACGTTGCTTGCGATCGTAGCGATGGTAGTCATCGGTACAGATGGTGGTCACCTGGTCTTCGCCGAGAATTTGGGCAATCCCGCGAGTGAGGGTAGTTTTCCCGGCTGCACTGTCCCCAACGATGCCAAGAATAATCGGACGACTGACCATAGACCTCTCCTGGGCGCCATAACCACGGGTTAACTGTTCCATTGTAAGAATCAATGGTTTATATCACAATCCTTAGGGGTAAGCTCGGGTTGAGGACTGATCCTCCCTACTGGGCCTGCCTTAAGCTGTGCTTAACCTGGTCGGGGACGAAGGAACTATAAAATTTTCTTCAGGTTTATCACTGCTTGCTAACTGCTGTTTTTACCCTTTCCCAGGACTATAGAGGCCCCACCATGTTGGAACCCGCCCAGGTGATTGAGATATTTTCCAAGTCTCCCGATATTAAAACCCTTCCCGCCGGTACGGTAATTTTTGAGGCCGGCCAAGAGGGGGAGGTGATGTACGGAGTCATCGAGGGGGAGGTGACACTCCAGGTGCAGGGCCAGGTGGTGGAGACCATTCGGGCTGGGGATGTCTTTGGCGAAGGGGCCCTGGTGCAAATTCCTCCCCTGCGGGCCACCACGGCGGTAGCCCAAACCGATTGTCGATTGGCGGCCGTAGATGCCAGCCATTTTAAGTTTTTAGTGCAGGAAACCCCCCTCTTTGCCCTGGAGGTGATTCGCAGCCTATCAACCCGCCTGCGGGCCTTTAAGGCAACAGAATAGGTTATCCCTAAAGTCTCTCCCGGGTTTTCCTCAGAATTTCGCTGCGGCTCAACCCCACTCCAGTAAACTAGGGATGCACGGGCTTAGTGTGAGGAGTAAGGGAATGACCGCCATCGCTCTCTGGCAACGCTACAAAGACTGGCTCTACTACCACGATGGCCTGGGGTTTTATCTGGATATTAGCCGCATGGGCATAGAGGATGCCTTTGTCGCTAATATCCAGCCCCGATTGCAAAAAGCCTTCGCCGATATGGTGGCCCTGGAGGGGGGGGCGATCGCTAACCCAGACGAAAACCGCATGGTGGGTCACTACTGGCTACGGGATCCCGATCTGGCCCCAACCGCTGAGATCCGCCAGGACATCAGCGATACCCTGGCCAGGATCGAGCAATTCGCCAGCCAGGTGCGCACCGGTGGCATCTATCCCCCCGGCCAGGAACACTTTACCGATATTCTTGCCATTGGCATTGGCGGATCCGCCCTGGGTCCCCAGTTTGTGGCCCAGGCCCTGGCCCCCGATCCTCCCCCCCTGGCCATTCACTTCATTGACAATACTGACCCGGAGGGGGTTGATCGGATTCTAGATCGCCTCGGCGATCGCCTGGCCACCACCCTGGTGATCGTCACCTCCAAATCCGGCGGCACCCCTGAAACCCGCAACGGCATGCTGGAGGTGCGGCACCGGTTTGAGACCCTGGGCCTACCCTTTGCCAAACAGGCGGTGGCCGTTACCGGTGGGGGTAGCCACCTGGAGCAGCAGGCCCTCCAGGAGGGCTGGCTGGCCACCTTCCCCATGCGGGACTGGGTGGGGGGCCGCACCTCAGAGCTTTCCGCCGTAGGCCTCTTGCCCGCCGCGCTGCAAAACATTAACCTGCGGGCGATGCTGGCCGGAGCTAAGCAGATGGATGTCGCCACCCGCGTGGCGGACTTGCACCACAACCCCGCCGCCCTGATTGCCCTGGCCTGGTACTACGCTGGCCAGGGCAAGGGGGAAAAGGATATGGTGGTACTGCCCTACAAGGATAGCCTGCTGTTGTTCAGTCGATACCTGCAACAGCTGGTGATGGAATCCCTCGGTAAGGAAACCGACCTGGCCGGCCAGGTGGTGCACCAGGGGATTGCGGTCTACGGCAACAAGGGCTCCACCGACCAGCATGCCTACGTGCAACAACTGCGGGAGGGGGTGCCCAACTTCTTCGTCACCTTTATCGAAGTTTTGAAGGATCGAGAGGGGACCTCCCTAGATCTAGATCCGGGGGTGACCGCTGGCGACTACCTATTTGGCTTTCTCCAGGGCACTCGCCAGGCCCTTTACGACAACCATCGCCAGTCCATCACCCTCACCCTGCCGGAGGTCACCCCCCACAGCGTCGGTGCCCTGATTGCCCTCTATGAACGGGCGGTGGGGCTCTATGCCTCCCTGGTCAACATCAACGCCTACCACCAGCCAGGGGTGGAGGCCGGCAAAACGGCGGCGGCGGGCATCCTGCAGCTTCAGCGGGCGGTGCTGCAGACCCTGCGGCACAGTTCAGAACCCCTCAGCCTGGTGGAGCTAGCCCAACGCAGTGGCTACCCAGAGGATATGGAAATCATCTACGCCCTGGCCCGCCATCTCCACGCTAATCAGCGGGGGCTGGCGATCCAGGGTAACCCTGGCCAGCCCGATAGCCTGCGCCTTGCCCCCCTGCCCTAACTAACCCCGGGGGGTGAGGCGGGGCAGCAGGGGGGCCCGGATCAGTTGCCACTCCCCCAGGGTAGCCACCACCTGGTAATCGGGGGCGGTGATTGGCACCAGTTGGGTATTGCCCCAGCCGTAGGCCTCGGAGGGCAGGTCGCGCCAATCCGTCAGGGCACTGGCCAGGTGGGGGGTATAGAAACTCAGCAAAATACTGTCCCGATCGCCCCCTGGCTGCACCATGTAGATGGGGTGGTTAGCCAGCACATCGGCGATTGGCTGGGTGGCCAGGGCGGTCTTCAGGTCGCCGCAGTAGTTGCCCCAGAGCCCGGTAGCAAAGGCGGCGGCAATGCCCAGCCAGGGCCCCAACAACCACCCCCCCTGCCAGAGGGCTTGCCGAGATCGGGTGACCCGGGTACCGCGCCAGAGCCCCAGTCCCCAGGGGAGTAACCAGCCCAGCCCCCCCATTAGCCCCAACCAGCCGTAGGGACGGAGCTCAGCTGACACCAGGGGGGCGGGGGTGAGTACCAGGGCAGCACCGGCGGAGAGCAACAGCACCGCCAACACCCCCAGGGCCCAGCTCAGCCCCAGGGCCAGGCGGTGGCGACGGGGCGCCCGACAGCGATAGAGCCGCCCCAGATGGGTTAACCCCACCCCCGCCAGTAGAGCCACAAAGGGGTAGATCTGGAGGGAGTAGTACCAGGTGCGGGTGTCAAACAGACTAAGCAACAGCAGCAACACCAGGGGGTAGCCTAGCCATAGGCTGCGACGGCCCACCTGGGGATGGCGCCAGACTAACCAGCCCCCCAGGGCGGCCACCGCCACCCAGGGGAAGGTGGTGAGGGGCAGGTGCCAGAGGTAGTAGGCGGCGGTGGTGGTGGATTGGAAGGTGGCGGGGGTAGCACCGGCGGAGCCGGCCTGGGAAAGCAGCAGCAGCTTACCCAGCAACTGCTGCAGGGGTAGGAGGCCGTAGCGCCCCACGCTGGCCCCTAGCCAGAGGGCGCTGGGCAACGCCCCCAGCATCAGCCCTGCGTACAACCCAGGGTTAGCCAGGTGACGGTGGGATCGGTGACCCCAAATCAGGTAGGGGAGTAGGGCGATCGCCGGCAGGACAATCATCACGCTCTTGGCTAAAAATCCCAGGCTGAGGGCCATCCCCGCCACCATCCCCCAGCCCCACCGTTGCCGGGGATCAGCTTCACTATGGAGCAGGGCCCAGAGGGCCAGCAGCTCCAAACAGATCAGCACCATGTCCTGGGTGGCGAGCTGGCTAGACTGCACCCAGAGGGGCATCACCGTCAGGATGGCCGCCCCCCAGATCCCGTTGGTGAGGGGCTGTAACCGCTGGCCCAGTCGCCAGGTCAGCAGTAGGGCCGCCAGGGAGGCCAGCAGGCTGGGCAGGCGAGCGGACCACTCCTGCACCCCAAAGGCCTGGTAACTGAGGGCGATTAACCATTGGGCGCCGATCGTGCGATCGAACACCGGATTCCCCCACCAACCCACGGTGATCCAATCCTGGGTCTCCAGAATCCAGCGGGCCTGTTGGGCGTAGTAGCCCTCATCGTGGGCCATTAAACTTTGCTGGGGATGGCGGATGGCCAGTAGCCCTCCGGCCCAGAGCAGCAACCCTAGCCAGGCGGGGATCCGGCGCCAGGCCAAACCTAGATTTAGTCTCTTAAACAGCATGGCAACTGGTCAGGTAACAGCAGGGCAAGGTGATGGAATAGCTTTGGCCAGAACGCCTAGGATAGGGTTAATCGGTCAAAACTAGGACTGAGTAGGCGGCCTAACTCGCCTCCGCCCCCTTGTCGGTGGCTAGGGCTGTTGCCACCGCTATTGAGCCTATCCTATTCAAGTATTCAAAGTAGGGATAGGCAAATCAGGGAATGGCAAAAAATCCCAGAGCAGCGGTCTAGGCTATGCCTGCAGCCAGGGGTCAGGTTTGACAAATTGGCAGCGGTTAGGTGAGAAAGGAAGCTTTATAGTAAATGTAAATGATCTGCCCCCTATCCCGGTGGCCGCCCTTCCATCCCCTTAATGCTGTAGTAACCCCTCGGAGATCAGCCCATGGTTATGGTGGAATCGACAATGTTACCCCTGGGTACCGCTGCCCCAGACTTTAACCTGACCGATGTGGTCTCGGGTCAAGCGGTTAGTCTGGCTAGCTTTGCGGAGGCGCCAGCCCTGCTGGTGATGTTTATCTGTCGTCATTGCCCCTTTGTTAAGCATGTGGAGGCGGAGTTAGCCCGGCTCGGACGGGATTACCAATCCCGAGGGGTAGCCATGGTGGCGATCAGCGCCAATAGCCTCCAGACCCATCCCCAGGATGGCCCCGAGCACCTCAAGGCCCAGGCCCAGGAGCAGGGCTTTACCTTTCCCTACTGCTTTGACGCCACCCAGGCCGTGGCCAAGCAGTACACCGCCGCCTGCACCCCCGATTTCTTTGTGTTTGATCAGCATCGACGGTTGGTGTACCGCGGCCAGTTAGACGATAGCCGACCCAGCAATGGCCTGCCGGTAACCGGTGCCGACCTGCGCCAGTCCCTGGAGGCGGTGCTGACCGAGCGACCCCTGACCCCAGATCAAAAGCCCAGCATCGGCTGCAATATTAAGTGGACGCCGGGAAATGAGCCTAGCTATTTTGGTTAGGGCTTGCTGATGGAGTTACCCAGGTTATTACCCAGCGATCGCCTGCTGCGGGGCACCCTGTTAGACTTTGTGGCGGATCCCTTCCTGGTGCCCGAGGCCGAGGCGGTACGCTACCTGGTGGATGGCCTGTTGGTAATTCGGGACGGTCACGTCCTGGCCACTGCCCCCTACCCTGATCTGGCGGACCAGCTAGGAAACAGGCCGCTCCTGGATTACAGCGGCAAGTTAATCCTACCCGGATTAATTGACACCCACATCCACTACCCCCAAACCGGCATGATCGGCTCCTACGGAGAGCAATTGCTGGAATGGCTACAGCGCTATACTTTCCCCACCGAACTCCAGTTTGCCGATCGTGACTACGCTAGCCGGGTCGCCAACCTATTTTTAGACGAGTTGCTGCGCCACGGCACCACTACGGCCTTGGTGTTTGCCGCCGTGTTTCCCCAGTCGGTGGAGGCGTTTTTTGAGGCGGCGGCGGCCCGCAACCTGCGCATGATTAGCGGTAAGGTAATGATGGATCGCCACGCCCCGGCGGGCCTCTGTGACACCGCCGAATCCTCCTACCAGGAGTCCAGAACCCTGATTGAAAAGTGGCACGGGCGGGGGCGCCTGCTCTACGCCGTTACTCCCCGCTTTGCCGGCACCTCCAGCCCGGCCCAGCTGCGCCTGGCAGCCCGCTTACTGGAGGAGTTTCCCGATGTCTACCTGCACACCCACCTCTCCGAAAACCCGCAAGAGGTGGCCTGGATTCAGTCCCTTTTCCCAGACCATCGGGGCTACCTGGATGTCTACGATCAGGCGGGCCTGGTGGGGGAACGGTCCCTCTTCGCCCACGGCATTCACCTCACCGAGGCGGAATGGCAACGCCTGGCCCAGGCCCGGGCGGCCCTATGCTTTTGCCCCACCTCTAACCTGTTCCTGGGCAGCGGTCTGTTTCGATTAGATCAGGCAAAACGACGAGATCGCCCGGTGAAGCTGGGGCTGGGCACTGACATTGGGGCCGGCACCAGTTTTTCCCTGCTGCAGACCGGCAAGGAGGCCTATAAGGTTGCCCAACTCCAGGGCCAGCCCCTCTCCCCCTACCAAACCCTATTTCTGGCCACCCTGGGGGGAGCCAGGGCCCTTAACCTGGAGGAGACATTGGGCAACTTTGACCCCGGTAAGGAGGCGGATTGTATCGTGCTCGATCCGCGGGCCACACCACTGTTGGCCCTGCGTCAGGGCGATCGCCTACCCACCAGCCTGGCGGACCTGGCGGACCTGGTGTTTTCCCTACTTATCCTGGGGGATGATCGGGCGGTGTTTGCCACCCACATCCTGGGGGAACCGATCAACACCCACCGATCAAGCCAGGGTTAATCCTCCCCGTCCCCCTGCACTCCCTGCACAATGCGGGAGAGTTCGCTCTTTTCGTCTACCGCAATCCGGGTGGGAGAGCCACTGATAATCCGCTCCAGGTTACGGAAGGAATCCTTGATTTCTGGACCGTGGCTACTGATGGTGTATTCCCGGATGCCCTTATCGTGCCAGGAGCCTCGCATCTTAAAGACGTTGATAGCCCGGGACATCTGCCCCCGCACCTCAACGTACTGCAGCATCAAAATGGTGTCGGTAATGGTGGAAATATGGGACTCGGTAATCGAATGGAGCCCCATAAACTGCTCCGTAGTGTTGGTGAAAAAGCCCGTGATTTCCTCCTGCTTGGCAAAACCCGTCACCCCAATCACAAACTGGCGGAAGGAATTGTTACTTACCCCCCGGTCAAGGGCGGAAAGGGAGTCGATCGCCATGCGGGCAGGCTTAAACTGGGAGATCTCCGTCTTAATAATCTGCAGGTGATCCTCCAGCCCAGCGGACTCAGGGTAGGCGCAGATAATCTTCAGTAACCCCTGCTGTTCCATTTCCTCAAAGTCAATCCCCCAGGAATAGGCATTGCGGGAAAGTTGGGCGCGGGACTCTTCGTAGGCAAACAAAATCGCCCGCTCACCGTTTTTGCAACCATCCACCAGGAACTTGCTGACCAGGAGGGTTTTGCCGGTACCGGTGGCCCCCGTGGCCAGAATGATGGAATCCTTGAAGAACCCGCCGCCACACATTTCGTCCAGAGTGCGCACCCCAGAGGATACGCGGGCATTGGAGGATCGTTGGGTCAAGCGCATCGCCCCCAGCGGGAAGATGTTGATTCCCTCATTGGTAATGGTGAAGGGATACTCCCCCTTCATATGGGTGGTGCCTCGCAACTTCAGGATTTCAATGGTGCGGCGACGGCGCTCCCCCTCCAGGGCATTGCGGACAATCACCACGTTGTCGGAGACAAACTCCTCCACCCCAAAGCGGGCCACCGGACCGTACTCATCCAGGCGTTCGGTGGTCATCACCGTGGTCACCCCCATTTGCTTGAGCCGAGCCACCAGACGAAAAATTTCCCGGCGTACCACCGAGGCCGCATCGTACTGCTGAAACACCGCCGTAACCGAGTCAATCGACACCCGGCGGGCCTTGTACTTGCGGATGGCGTACTGAATCCGCTCGATCAGGGCCGATAGATCAAAGTTACCCACCACATCCTGCCCCTCAGGATCGGGGGAGGCATCCAGGATAAATAACTTGCTTTCGTTTACCAGTTTTTGCAGATCCCAGCCAAAGCTACAGGCATTTTGAATAATGTCCTGGGGGGATTCTTCAAAGGTGACAAACACCCCAGGCTCATCAAAATAGGTAATGCCGTTGTAGATAAATTGGGCCGCGAATAGGGTTTTGCCGGTGCCGGAGGTACCACTCACCAGGGTCGAGCGCCCGGCCGGAATTCCGCCATGACTGATGTCGTCAAAGCCTTCAATCATGGTGCGGATCTTACGCACCCCAATCAGATGGGAGGAACGTTGCTGGTCAGGCGGAGCAGTATCTGTCATGGGTATGGGTTAGTCGAACTCGGCCTGGGGCCACTAACCCCAGCCAAAGAAGTACCAAGCATTAAGCATACCGTGAACTGAGGAAGCTAGAGCCTGGTTTCTACCTTCTGAGTTGAATCCCCCGGAGATTAGCTACTCTGGAGAGAAGGGTGTCTCTGGCCAGATGGTCAAAGACTAAATGATCAAAGAATTCAGGAGCCAGGAAGTAAGCAGGGTCTTGTATTCTAAATTCTGAGTTCTCCCCCCGTCCCACCCTCCGGTATGGAAATCGATATCCTACTTCTAACGATTTACCTAATCTGCATTGGCTATGTGGTGTATCAGATGGCCCTATCCTTAGAATCCCAGTTGGAGGACAAGGCCAAAATCGTTCCGGAAGCAGAGCTTTGGCTGGCAGCCCTTCAGGATCAGCTGACTCGTCAGGGGCTACCGGGGGAGATGGCGACGGTGGTGGGCACCGGTCCTCCCCCCCTGAAACCCGCCCCCTCCCTATGCCTGGCCATACCCCGCAGTCGGTCGGCGGATCAATCGGAGCAGGATGGCCAGGTGATTGTTCAGGTGCTACCCCAGGGAGCCCTGCCCATTCAGCCCCTCAAGACCCTCACCCTCCAGGTGATTAACCAAACCCGCAGTTTTCAGGTGGGGGTCGATTGGGACCGCAGTTCCTTTACCCTGATGACCAACCAGGTGCGTCGAGTGATTCGCCCCATTCCCGGTATGCGCCTGGACCTGGCCCTGCCCCAGGTGATCAGCACGATTAATCCTAACCAGTTTCTCAGTACCCCGGTAACCAGCGAAGAAACCTTTGGCCGCGATCCTAATACCCAGGTTCTCCAGGTGGTCGCCCCCCTGGTGGATGTGGGGCAGTTGCTCGCCCTGCCTCCCACCCTGAGTGTGTATAGCCTGGATCTGGTGCTGCAGTTAACCCCCCTCACCGGTCGCGGCCTCCGCCTCAACCTATTGCTACCCTTTCGCTTTCGGTTGGAACGGTTGCCGGCCAAGTCTGCGATTCCCTACGTACATTTAATCTTGCGGCGCTGACCCCAACCCTGACCCACCCAACCCCCTGTTTTTTAGACACCGTGCATCCCCTCTCCCTAGAACAACTGCTGGCCCTCGATCGTCGCCATGTTTGGCATCCCTACGCCGCCCTGCCGGCCCAGGGGCCGATCTTCCCTGTGAGATCGGCACGGGGGGTCTACCTGGAGCTGGAAACCGGGGAGCGATTGGTGGACGGCATGGCCTCCTGGTGGGCCTGCATCCACGGCTACAACCATCCCCGCCTCAACCAGGCGGCCCACGCCCAGATCGATCGGATGAGCCATGTCATGTTTGGCGGCCTCACCCACCAGGCCGCGGTGCAACTGGCTCACCGGTTGGTGACCTGGACACCAGAGCCCCTGCAACAGGTGTTCTTTTGCGATTCCGGATCGGTGGCGGTGGAGGTGGCGATGAAATTAGCCATCCAGTACTGGTATAACCGGGGGCAGCCCCAGCGCCAGCACTTCCTGACCCTGCGGCGGGGCTACCATGGGGATACCTTTGCCGCCATGGCGGTGTGTGACCCGGTGAATGGCATGCACCACCTGTTTCGGCACAGTTTGGTCAGTCAGTACTTTGCCGATGCCCCCCAGGTGGGCTTTGACCAACCCTGGCAGGAGGAGGATATTGCTAGCTTTGCCCGCCTGCTGGATCAATACCAGGGGGAGATCGCCGCGGCTATTTTTGAACCCATTGTGCAGGGGGCCGGGGGGATGCGATTCTATCACCCGGAGTACCTGCGCCGGGTGAGGCAGCTCTGCGACCAGTACGACATCCTGTTAATCCTGGATGAAATTGCCACGGGGTTTGGCCGCACCGGTAAGTTGTTTGCCTGTGAGTATGGGCCGGTATGCCCCGATATCCTCTGCCTGGGTAAGGCCCTCTCCGGCGGCTTTATGTCCCTGGCCGCCACCCTCACCACTGAAAAAATCAGCCAAACCTTTGCCCAGGGGGAGGCCGGAGTGTTTATGCATGGCCCCACCTTCATGGCCAACCCCCTGGCCTGTGCCGTAGCCCTGGAAAATCTCAACCTCCTGACCAGCTACGATTGGGCCGGGCGGGTGGCGGCGATCGCCCAGCAATTAGCCCAGGAACTGGCCCCCTGCCAGGATTTACCCGCGGTCAAAGCGGTGCGGGTGTTGGGGGCGATCGGGGTGGTGGAACTGCATCAGCCAGTAGATATGGCGGTGGTTCAACCCCAGTTTGTCGCCCAGGGAGTGTGGCTGCGACCCTTTGGCCGGTTAATTTACACCATGCCGCCCTATATTATTGAGCCCCAGCAACTAGGGCAGATTACCGCCGCCATTGCCACCGTCGTGGCGGGGCTCATCTAGGGCACCGGGACAGAAGGAAGCAGTGGATCTATTTTCGATCTACCATTGTCGGTGATAGTGATGTTCTACGTAGCGTTTTAACTGTTGGGTCATACGCCACATCCCCTGTTTTTCATCCTGGCGTACCAGGGGTAACACTAGCCGGGCCAGTAAACCCGATAGGCGTTCCTGGTGAATATATCGGGTGCGATTGGCCCCCACCTCCTCCAGATCAAACAGGTGCTCACTGCGAAACCCTGGAGCCCTGGCGATCCAACGCAGGCAGTGATTGGGTTGGAGAAGCAGGATGCGGGCTTGAAACTCTGTGCTCTCCTCATCCTCCCGCCGGCGTAGGGCGAGGGTAACGGTTTTGCCCTGACGAATGGGCAGGGCAGGATCACCGTCGTAAAGAAAGGTGTTCCAACGGTGCCACTCTTGTTTTTGCACCAGAGCATCCCAAACAGCGAAGCGAGGCACGTCAATGGTGATTTCACTATGGAAGCTGGGCATAGAAACGGTACATCAGGAACAATTGATTGATCCATCTTCCCCCAGAGTACTATAGTCCTCAGTTCTTCTCCCCAGCCTTTCCTCCCCGAAGGTAGGGTTCGCAAAGGTTTTACTATGGCCAATCTCACCCCCAACTCCAGTTATAGTTTCAGTCTGCGCCTGAAAATCCCCAATCGGGCCGGAATGTTAGCCCAGGTTACCCAGGCGATCGCCCAGGCCGGGGGCAACCTGGGGGACTTTGCCCTGATTAGTCGCAATCGCCAGGAGTTGATTCGCCTGGTAAACGTCGATGCCTCTAGTGCCGATCATATCCAGGCGATTGTCAACGCAGTGGCGGCGGTACGGGATGTGGAGATTTTAGAAATTCGCGATCGCACCTTCCAGATCCATGCCGGCGGCAAGATTAGCGTGGAAAGCAAGCTGGCCCTCAACAACCAGGATGACCTGGCCATGGCCTATACCCCTGGGGTGGGGCGAATTTGCCTGGAAATTGCCGAGCACCCCGACCGGGTATTTGACCTCACCATTAAGGGCAACACCGTGGCCATCGTCACCGATGGCAGCGCTGTGCTGGGACTGGGCAATCTGGGCCCCGCCGCCGCCCTACCGGTAATGGAGGGTAAAGCCCTGCTGTTTAAGAAATTCGCTGACCTGGATGCCTTTCCCATCTGTCTAGACACCCAGGATACTGACGCCATCGTCACCGCCGTCAAGCAACTGGCACCGGTGTTTGGCGCCGTCAATTTAGAGGATATTAGTGCTCCCCGCTGCTTCGAGATTGAAGCCAGACTACGGCAGGAGCTGGATATTCCAGTATTCCACGATGACCAGCATGGTACGGCGATCGTCACCCTGGCGGCCCTGGTGAATGCCCTCAAACTAGTGAACAAGAGTTTAGCCCAGGTGAAAATCGTCATCAATGGGGCGGGGGCCGCCGGCATCGCCATTGCCCAGCTACTCCAAAAAGCTGGAGCCAGCACCATTATTCTGTGCGACTCCAGGGGGATATTGTCTACCAGCCGAACTGACTTGAACCCTCAAAAACAAGCCCTGGCGGTGGAACAGTCTGGTTCCCTGGCGGAGGCCATGGTGGAGGCCGATGTGTTTCTAGGGGTGAGTGCTCCGGGCGTTGTCTCTGTAGACATGGTACGGTCCATGGCCTTAGACCCGATTGTGTTTGCCATGGCCAACCCCATTCCCGAAATTCAACCGGAACTAGTGAAGGAGCAGGTGGCGGTGATGGCCACCGGTCGCAGTGATTACCCCAACCAGATCAATAATGTTCTGGCCTTTCCTGGGGTACTGCGGGGTGCCCTCGACTGCCGTGCCCAGGAGATCACCTCCGCCATGTACATGCAGGCCGCCTTTGCCATCGCTGCCCTGGTGAGCCCCCAAGAGCTAAACCACGAGCACATCGTGCCTTCCGTATTTGATGCCCGGGTAGCCCCAGCGGTGGCCTCCGCTGTCAAGCACGCCGCTCGGGTAGATGGGGTGGCCCGCAAGTAACTCCCCAACACCGCAGGGCAATGGGATCATGAAGGATACAGCTACCACCTATGGTATGTTCCTAGCCGTCTTGAGATACGGTCGGGCTGAGAGGTTGTTTGAAAAGGGTTGTCCCAGGTATATTTCGCCGCCAAGGGACCGCCAAAACACTGGATTTTGCCATAATTGTCCTGCTCCATAGGTATAATCTGAGACCCTCTTTGGCTTTTCAAACAACCTCTGAGGGTCGTTGGCCTGGCCTCTGCCGCTCTTCTATGAATTTGTCGAGAGGAGCATTAAACCTTAGGCGGCACAGGGCTCGCACAAATCTTGAGCCAACCGATCTTCATAGATCTGTACGTCCTGAATCGCCTGGGTCACCACCTGCCGGATCGATTGCCCCGCCTGCACCTGCCCTTGCCACCGTTGAGCTTCGTTGCCCTCCCGGAGAATTTTTTGCAGGGGGCTGAGAAAACAACTAATGCCGTTGGCCTTGGCGATGGGCCAGACCTCTTTGTAGAGCGACCCAATCCAGTCGCGGGCGATGATCGACCGGCCATCTTGCCAGTGGCGCAACTCTGCCGCCAGACTATGGCGGGCCGCAGCCTGCTCATTGGCGTCACTGAGGGCCACCAATTCCCGATTGCGGGTGGCAGCGGGAAATTGGCTGGCCACCAGGGGATCGAGGGACGGAGTTTGCAGCAGCTGGATCAATCGAGCCTCCAGCAGGGCCGTTACCGCCAGTAGCCCCACTGGATCGATAATCAGATCACAAATCCGCAGTTCCAGGCGGTTTAGATTGTAGGGGCGGCGATCGCCGTTGGGTCGCACTGCCGACCACAGGTGACGGACATTCTGCATCGTACCCGCTGCCAGTTGAGCCTCCATCCAGTCAATGTGGTGCTGATGGCTTTCAAAGAGGGGCACCAGGGCAGGGGTTTTAGGAAACACCTGCCAGCGGCTGGAGTGGGAACCGGTGACCTGGCCATTGAGAAAAGGAGAGGCGGCAGTCAGAGCCAGGTAGAGAGGAGCCTCCACCCGCACCAGACGACAGGCCCGCATCAGCAATTCTGGGTCAGCCAGACCAATGTTAATGTGTACACTAGCGGTCACCACCGTGGTGCCATAGGTTTTTTCGATGAAGCTATGGTAGGGGTTTCCCGGGTCTGACCGGAAAAACCTATCGGTCGGACCAAGGGCCAGGGTACTTCCAGGAATCAGGGTGTAGTTGCCCAGGGTCTTGAGGTATTGGCGCAGTTCGTGACGAGGGCGGACCAGCTCACACAGGAGTTTTTCATACTGGCACAGAGGGGGGGTAGTGTATTCTACGTTGCGACTATCCGGCTCCCGCACAAAGCCATTCAGATCCGCCACAATCCGACCAGAAAGCCCGACAATATCCCCTGCGGGTGTACCGGTATAAATTTCAACTTCAAACCCCTTCGGTAGCAACACGGTATCCCCCCATGGCCGCAACGGCCTTTGACTCTTTCTCTAATCCTATCGGCTGGGGGTCATCCAGGAGAGGAAGAACAATCCAGGCTGTTGAGAGAAATCGGACGACCCGCTGCAAAGGCCCGGGCAATGGTATCGCAGCGCTCATTGCCGGGATCACCGCTATGACCCCGCACGTAGATCCAGCGCAGGGGACGATCCAAGGTTTGATTGAGGTCGATGGTGAGGGCGTCCAAAACCTCCCAGAGGTCGCGGTTGAGCACCGGTTTCTTGGCTGAGTTAACCCACCCACGCCGCTTCCAACCAGCTATCCACTGGGTAATGCCCTTCAGTACATACTCGCTGTCGGTGTAGACGGTCACGGCGTCGCGCTGGCCCCGGTCCCGCAGCCAGGTGAGACCGGAGATCGCCGCCTGCATCTCCATACGATTATTAGTGGTTTGGGCGGCCCTACCGCCCAACTCATGGGCCAGCCCCGCCGCCGTATACAATACCGTACCCCATCCCCCTGGTCCAGGGTTACCAGAGCAGGCGCCGTCAGTATAAATACGCTGAATAATAGACATAGTAGAGAAGAGAAATGAACTGGTCTCCTGTTATGAGACAGCAAAAATCCCAGGCTGGGTAGGCACTCTGGCTGGCTCGATTTGACTGGGGTTTTGATACTGAGATTTCGACTGAGGTCACGACAAGACCAAAAGTCTACCCCCGTCAAGGTAACTAAGGTATACCTCGAAAACAGTATACAAGACCAGGTTAAGTCCACAGTTTGGTTGACTGACAAAACTCTCAACGCTGGCGGCTAGAAGCCTCGCCTAGACAGGCAAAACCCGCCTACGCGGGCTATGGTCAGTCGGCGCAGGCCGACTTCGTCTGTATAGCAGCGGTTTGAACCGCCGTAAGCCAATGTTTTATCAGTCAACCAAGCTACGTCCTCTGGAGGAGGGATCGAGGTGTAGCTCACTTCCCGCAGGGTGGGAAACTTCAGGTTTCAAATTGACGAGGCTGAGGAATGCTGGACCAGAGCCCTAATGCTCAAAGCCTAAGGCTACCCGGCTCCGCGACTAGGTTGATAGAGCTGTTGCCAATAGGGCTCGGCAAATTCCGCCAGCCATTGTTTCACCTGGTAAGTGGCTCGACAGTCATCCTCGTTGTAGCGGAGGATAGCCTCCAGGTAGGTGCGATCGCCGGTCTCTACCCAAGCGTTATACCAGCAGATGGACTGGGCTCCGTTAGCGCCCTCGTCACGCCAGTTAAACCCCACCCAGCGGGCAATGTGCTTTAGGGCATAGCTCTCGATCGGCAGGGTGACGCTCTCGGTTACCGTGCGATGCACATCGAAAAACCGGTCCAGCAGTTGATCAATCTGTCGTCGGGGGGTGCCATAGAGTTGCCCCAACTTGCGAACGGTCTGGGCCTCGTAGGGGCAGAAGTGATAGATAGGGGCGTAGGGGTAGCTATGGACCAGTTCAAGGAACTCTTGCCAGACCCGGTGTTGGTGGTGGTGGGTCTCCGCCAGCAGGGCGTGGAAGGTCTCCACCCCGGTGCGATGGTTGATCACCAGCACCCCATGCAGGTAGATAAGATTTTGGTCAGGGGCCGCCTCAATATCAAAGAATAGCTCCACCTCGCCACTGGGGAGGTCCTCCGGCCAGAGGGGGAAGCCATGGGGGGCACCGGGGGCGGACCGGGGCATGGCCTGGCCCTGCAGCCAGGACTGGGCTTGATGGACCAGCTTTTCCGCCACCTGCTCACCAAACCCCGGCCAATGGGCAAGCTGACCAGGATCCGCCTGGGCCAGATCGGTGAGGCTAACCCGTCGGTGTTGCTTGAGCAGCTCGTAGCGGGCCGGCGTCACCCCGGGTAGGAGGGAGAGGTGGTTGCTTGCCCTGGCCTCGGTGTAGCAATGGCTCAGCCAGGGACATAGATCGCAGCGACTATGGGAAATAAACAGTTCGGGGGGGGTAGGAGCCCGCAACTCTTCACCACAGCGGCGAATCAGGGTCTGGAGCGACAGGGTCAACCGTTCCACCTCCACCCCGTAGAGCTTGCCATCCCGCAGGGCCAGATAGCTGTGGGCTGGCCACACCCCCTGCACCGCCGACAGCAGGTAGGCATGGTAGGTGGTGATGATTTGATAATCTAACTTGGGCTTCTTGCCCAATTTGATATCAATGGGGACGTAGTGCCAGTTGCCCCAGCAGGACCAACCCTCCCGTTTGACCAACAAATCGGGTTGGCTCACCAGCTCCACGGAGGGATCCCCACTGGGGGCCAGCAATACTCCCCGATGGATGGCCTCCACCCCCGCCGCCATCAGGGCCAGGGTTGCTGCTCCCCCCTGCCGCCAGTCACCGGCTGGGAATTGGGGCCGCTCTCCGGAAGGAAAGGTCTGCACCACCTGTTGCTGATGGTGCAGACTATCCTGACGTAGCTTGAGTAGATAGTCGGAAGGGGAGTCGCGGCGGTGGCGATCGCCGTACAGGTCTAAAAAGGCCCGGCGGTGACAGCGCTGGTAATGGAATAGACTATCATCGGTGAGCCAGAGGATGGGCGCAGGGCCAGGGTGTGCTGCGGTGCCACCCCAGGCCGGGGGTAAACCCTGAGGGCCGTCCAGACAAGCACTCCCCTCTAAGGCCGGTGGCGGGGAAGAGCTAGTGGACAAGATGGGGGGTAGAGAGGGAGCTAGGGGCGATGCCAAACATTACTTAAACGCGCCGGGGAGGGGCAGACCATCCGCAAATGCAGAGATAACAGCCATTGCCAGCCGGGCTAGGCCAGGGCAGCAAGATCACTTTTCATAAACTGGGGCCCGAAGCACGACCCAGTGTCTTCAGCTAAAGGGCGCCAGCTATGTTAGCTATTCTAAAGGAATGTTATAACCAATGACGATACTATAGCCCCAATTCACCCCCCTGGGGGTGTCAGGGATTTGTTAGCTAGCCCCCTCCTAATGCCCCCATGGTCAATACTGCCCTCTCCGCCATCCTCGATCGGGCCCTAGCTGGTGCCGATCTTACCCCTGAGGAGGGGCTGGCGTTACTGCAGCCCCAGCCCCCCACGGCCCTGGAGGCGATTCGCCAGGCCGCCGACGGGCTACGGCAACGGCAGGTGGGGGATACGGTCACCTACGTGGTCAACCGCAATGTTAACTACACCAATATCTGTGAGCAGCGCTGTGGGTTCTGCGCCTTTCGTCGGGATGCCAATCAACTGGGGGCCTACTGGCTTGACTTTGAGCGGGTTCTGGAAAAGGTCAGCGACGCTGTGCAGCGGGGGGCGACGGAAATCTGCATGCAGGGCGGCCTTAACCCCGAGGCCAAGATCCAGGGTCGGGCCCTGGACTATTACCTGCGGTTAGTCCGCACCATTAAGGACCCCTACCCCGATCTCCATGTCCACGCCTTTTCCCCCCAGGAGGTGCAGTTCATTGCCCGCCAGGATGACCTCAGCTACCGCCAGGTGCTGGAGGCTCTGGGGGAGGTGGGGGTAGATTCTCTGCCGGGCACCGCCGCCGAGGTATTGGACGACCCGGTGCGCCGGGTGCTGTGCCCGGAAAAAATTAATAGCGCCACCTGGTTGGAGATTGTGAGTTTAGCCCACCGCCTGGGGCTACCCACCACCAGTACCCTACTGTCTGGCCATATCGAAACCCCTGAGCAGCAAATTCATCACCTGGAACAGCTGCGCCAATTGCAACAGCGGGCGGTGCAGGCTGACTATCCTGCCCGGATTAGTGAATTTATTTTGTTACCCTTCGTGGGTCAACAGGCTCCCCTGCCCCTGCAGCGTCGGGTGGGACGTGACCAGCCCGTACTGGCGGATACCCTGCAACTCACCGCCGTTGCCCGTATTTACCTGGGCAATTGGATTGTCAACCACCAACCCAGTTGGGTGAAACTGGGGCTGACGGGGGCCACCATCGCCCTGACCTGGGGCTGTAACGATCTGGGGGGCACCCTGATGGAGGAGCACATTACCACCATGGCCGGAGCCCAGGGGGGGACGGCCATGACGGTGGCGGATCTGCAGCGGGCGATCGCCACCCTGCAGCGCCCCGCCCAACAACGCCACACCCTCTACTCGCCGGTGACCCCCGGCGGTGATGATACCGCCCCAGCGCGGCAATCCCGCAACCAGAGACTGATCGCTTGACCAATGATGCCCTGGCGGCTGTCCTGGGGCGGGGTGGTGGGGCGATCGTCCCGGGGGTAGCCCCCCCAACTGGAGTAGAGCAAGACCAACCGCCAGCCCTCTGAGTCTGGGGCTAAAAATAGCCAGTGGTATTGCTGCAGGGCCAGAATGCGATCGCTCAGGTACTGCCGTTCCAGGGTGGTGAAAAACACCTGGCGAACCCGGGGATCCAGGCTAGCTTCAGAACTCCAGGGCTGGTTGGTCAACTCCAGGGGTTCGAGTTCCGGAGGGCTAGCTATTAACACCGTACTGCTGGGGGTCTCCAGACTGCGACTGGCAACCCGATTGGCATAGCCCGGCAGGTCCCGCAACAGGGCCTGGAGCAGCTGGGGCAACTCGGCCGGACAGGCGGTAGCGGGGCGTATATAGCTGGAGTCTGGGGAAACTGGCGTAGCCCCTAAACCCTGGGCAGAGGGCAGGGAACGAGGGGCTACTGGGGCCAGGGGTAAGGGCACCAGGGCCCAGACCAGGCTGGCCCCAACTAATGCCGATCCACCGCTGCGTTTGGCCACTGTTCCCCTTAGTCACCGCCTTCAGCACAGTCATCACAGATCCGCTGAAACGCCGCTGCTGGATCGGCACTGGCGGTAATCGGCCGCCCCACCACCAGGTAGGTGGCCCCAGCCTGGAGGGCCTCAGCGGGGGTCAGCACCCGCTGCTGGTCATGGCGACTGGCCCAGCTAGGGCGCACCCCCGGACAGACCATGACAAAATCTTCAGGCAGCTGACTTCGCAGGACCGCCACCTCCTGGGGAGAACATACCACCCCCCCCAGGCCACAGCGGTGGGCCAGGCGAGCCAGGTGGAGGGTGTAGTCCGCCACCGAAAGGGCAACCTGCAGGTCATTGGCCAGGGCGGGGGGAGAAATACTGGTGAGCAGGGTCACCGCCAGTAACCCGGGTAGGGGCAGGTGCTGGCGTTCTGCCTCCGCCTGGGCCGCCAGGCGGGCGGTTTCCAGGGCTACCTGGCCAGCCACCCCATGGAGGGTCAGCAGGTCGATGCCGTAGCGGGTGGCGGCGGCACAGGCCCCAGCCATGGTATTAGGGATATCGTGCAGCTTTAAATCTAAAAAAATCCGCTTCTGCCGAGCCTTAAGCTCCTGGATGATGGCGGGGCCACTACTGACAAATAGCTCTAAGCCCACCTTCCAGAAGCTCACCTGGGGCAGTTGGTCAACCATCGCCAGGGCAGTACTGGGGGAGTCAACGTCCAGGGGAACGATGATCCGTTGGTGGATGGGGATCATCCTGGCTAACTGGCCCGAACCAGCATCAGGGTTTGGCCAAACTCCACCGGCTCACCGTTATTAACCAGAATTTCAACAACCTCTCCCGCCACCTCAGCCTCCAGCTCATTCATTAGCTTCATGGCTTCGATGATACAAACGGTTTGACCCGCGCGAATCCGCTCACCCACCTCGACAAAGGCAGACTCATCGGGGGCTGGGGCCCGATAAAAGGTGCCCACCATGGGGCAGGTAATGGGGGTCAGGTCGGAGGCCTTGCCGGGCGGGGGAGTGGGGGCCGGGGGTGAGGGCAGGGAGAGTGGCTCACCCCCCGGCTCCGCCACCACCGCAGCAGTGGCCACCGGTGGCAGCCCTGCAGACCCGGCGGTGGGCAGTGGGGAAAGGGCGGCAACCATACCCTGCTTGCGCAGGGTCAACTCAAAGCTGGCGCTCTTTAAGGTCAGCTCTGCAATCTCGCTTTGGCTGAGGGCAGCCACCAAATCCTTGAGTTCACTTGCTGTTATGTCCACGGAGCTACCCTTATCTGCGAAATGCCTGATATTCAAACGATTAATTTTAGCGGTTTGGGCCATCTGCCCAATTACCTGGCATGATTTGACTAGGCCCGCCCCAGATAGGTATCGGTGCGAGTATCCACCTTGATCGTCTCGCCTTCTGTGATAAACAAGGGCACCATCACCTCCGCACCGGTTTCCAGGGTAGCAGGTTTGGTTCCCCCTGTAGCCGTGTCTCCCTTCAGCCCTGGATCGGTCTTGGTCACCTTCACCACGATGGAGTTGGGTAGCTCTACATCCAACACCTTAATTTTAGGGGGCTTACTGTTGGTGTCGGTCCAACTCAAGACGGTGACCGCCATCCCCTCCATCAAATATTTGACCCGATCGCCAATTTCCTCAGCCCGTAGTCGAGATTCCTCGAAGCTCTCCATGTCCATAAACACCAGGTCCTCCCCATCCCGGTAGGTGTGCTGCATCTCCCGCTTCTCGATCACCGCCTGGGGAACCGTTTCCCCAGCCCGAAAGGTTTTTTCAATGGTGTTACCGGTCTCAACATTTTTGATCTTAGTGCGAACAAAGGCAGACCCCTTACCGGGCTTGACGTGCAAAAACTCGATCACCCGCCAAACTGAACCATCGAGGACGATGGTGGTGCCGGGGCGGAGGTCATTGCTGGAAATCATAATGCTGGCTTGAGTAGACGGGTAGGTAGGACAGGGAACGGTAATAGCTCTGCTAGGCGGCGGAGGGCGCGGTTGATCGGTCAGACCCTAGCCCCGACAGATGCCCCGGCTAGCCGCCACCCCCTTATAGGGGGCTGGGGCTATCGACCTTTGGCACCTCATTTTACCCCCCGGAGGGCACATGCTTGAAGAGTTTGATCCCTACTGGAAAAACCTACCCAGGGCTGGGGGGGAGCCCCCGGAAGGGATGCCCCCCAGCCTAGCGCAGCCCCAGCCAGGTAAAAAAGTCCTGTCCTGTTACCAGTTCTAGCAGTAGCAGCAGCACAAAACCCACCATGGCAAAGCGACCGTTCAGTCGTTCAGCGTAGGCCGTCCAACCAAAGGCGGGGGTGGGTTCAAGGTCAGAGGGAGCCGGGGTAGACTCGGCAAGGTCCTCGTTGCTAGGGCAGACTTGGGGATCCTGGGACATGGGGAGGATACTTAAAAAACAGGGGGATAGGACTGCACAGACAAGCTGGATTGTAGCCGGAATGCGATCGCCCAGGCCAATACCCTGGTACTTCACCGCATCAGTTCAGCAACGCTGCCGGGGGCGATCTACGGTTCCATGGCATCTTGCTAGTAGGGCCTAGCGTCGATACCCCCACTTCCCTTAGCACCCAGGTAGGGAATTAGCCAGGGGAAATCGTCCCGGTTGCAGTGCCGCCAAGCCAGGATCAGCCCCATCCACCAGGGCCTCCGCCAGGCGTTGGGCCAGGGGCGGCACCAACACAAAGGGGGCGGTGAAGCCGGTAAATAGGCTTAGCCCCGCCAGGGTGGGTAGGGCCCCCACCAGGGGTAGGCCGTCGGCGGTAAAGCTAACTAAACAACGGTGCCAGGTACCGGGCAGGGTGGCTACCTCCGGCAGCAGGGGAGCCAGGGCAGCCCGCAGGCGGAGATCGCTCTGCTGCTGATCCCAGGCGCTGACCGGCGAGTCTAAGCTGGTGAGGGTGCGACTGATCTGGCCCAAGCAAAAGTGGCCATCCTGGAACTGGATCGCCGCACTATCCAGAATTGGAGGCACCACCTCTTGATCGGGACGATCCCACAGGGGTTGCTGGTGAGGCTGACTAGCCTGGGCCTCCAGGGCAACGCGCTGGTTCACTGCCGCCATCACCTGGGTACGTAGGGTTAGGGAACTGGGCCCCGTCTCGATCAGCTCGGCCTGGGTATGGTATAAGGGCAGAACCACCCCCAGGGACCTTAACAGGGGCCGACTACAGGCCCCCGCCGCTAGTACCACCTGCCGGGCCGGGTAGGCCTGGACCGCGGTCAGCACACCAGTCACCCGGTGCTTCACCCTGACCAGATCGGTCACCGTCGCCACCAGATGGCTGCCCCCAAGCCGTTGGAAGGCCTGGTTATAGGCCCTGATCAAATGGGGCGGTGAAACATGGCCCTGGCGTAATAACAGGGCAGCCCCGATCTCCTGGGGGTTAAGCAGGGGCTCCAGGGCTTGGGCCTGGCGGGGGGTGAGCCATTCTGGCCTTGCTCCCAGGGCCTGGTACTCCGCCTGGATTGCCACCCTATCGAACTCCGGCGGGATGGTCAGGAGGAAATCCATCTCCCGAAACTGGGTGTCCGCCCCCAGCTCCTCGGGGAGCTGACGCTGCTTGGCAAGGCCAGCTTCCCAGAGCGGGCGGGTCAAATCATTGCCCCCAGCCCAGTAGGTGACCACGCCATAGCTATAGCGGGTGGCGCTGGGGGCATCACCGGGGGGGCGACCATCGATCAGCAGTACTGACAGCCCCCGACCCGCCAGCTCATAGCTGATGGCGGCCCCCGCCAAGCCGTTGCCCAGGACGATCGCGTCAAAGGTTTCCATGGCGGGGGATAGGCCCTAGGCCTTGATCGGGCTGGTGTCTTGAAAGTAGAACTTAAGCAATAAACCACAGCCCAACAATTTCAACCCCTCCAGGCCAAAGTAGAGGGCGTGGAGTTGATCCATCCCCACCGGTAGAGCCAGGCGGGGGGCGAAGGGGTTCAGGTCCGCCCCCAGGGCCCCCATGGCGGGAGTCAGCAGGTAGGTGAACACCAGGCCAATGGCTAACAGACCCAGGGCCACCTCCACCGCCCAACGGCTGCGCAAACCGCTGACAGCTACCCTATCCCCAGCGCCACCCTGGCGATGGACCAGTAGGCCGGTGAGGATGAGGGCGGCGCAAAGCAGCTCCAGGCGGTTAAATACCCAAAATAGACCATAGCCAGCGGGGCCGAACCCGGGCTGGCTGATCATGCCACCGACAAATAGCGCGGGCATGATCACAACATCCAGCAGCAGGCTGCTGCTCAACCAGAACATCAGGGCAACCAGGACCACGGCGACCCAGTTGGTGGCTTTAACGGGGGAGAAAGATAGGCTATTCATCATGACTTGCTGTTGTCCAGCGGATAATGGGGAATGCAGATGGCCGACGCAGCCAGAGAATCTGCCCCAGGCCAGGGTTATCAATACCTCCAGCCTATCCGACTTTTTGGTTCCCCACTGTGAATTATTCCTTTAGGTCAGCCAAATTCCAGCCCCGGCCCAGGGGGTAAAACCTTCTCAGGTCAAAGGGTTTGGCCGCTGCCGACGGCATCCCTCAGGAATTCACCGGGTCATAAAACGTAAAATTGATTAACATCCTGACATCAGAACCATTGCTCGCTACAGTAGACCTGGTGGGTTTAGGGTTGGGCAGGGCCATGATTACGCATATTGTTCTGGATATGGGCGGGGTACTGGTGGAGCTGCAATGGCAGCAGCGTATAGAAAGGTTGCTGCAGCGATCGCTGCCCATGGATCAACTCCATCACCTCTGGGTCACCGCCCTGAGTACGGTGGATTTCGAGTCTGGTCGCACCGACTTCGATCAATTTGTCCAGGCCTTTCTGCAGGAGTTTGCCCTGGATAGCACCCCCGATCAGCTCAAGGCGGAGTTTTTGGAGATTGTCCAGGGTCCCCTGCCCAACTGTGAGGCCATGCTAGCCACCCTGCAGACGAACTACCATCTGTCCCTGCTTTCTAACACCAATGTGGCCCACTACGAAAAGCTACGTCGCCACTACGATTTCTTTGACTACTTTGATCAGCTTTTCCTGTCCTACGAGCTGGGGATGATGAAGCCCAACCCCACCATCTTTGAGCATGTGATCACCACCCTCGGCACCCCCCCCGAAAAGGTTGCCTTCTTTGACGATGGTGCCCGCAACGTGGAGGCGGCTAGAGGCCTTGGCATCCAGGCCCATCGGGTAGACGGGCCAGGGGAAATTTTAGCGATCGCCTCTACCTTTAGCCAAGCTTAACCACACCATAGAATCCAGACTATAGCTAGTAACGATCACCCCTGCTACTTCTACGGGCTGAGACCTATAGTTTTGCTCGGTGTTCTGAACTAAATGGCTATAGTTCAATGTAGCTCTCATCTCTGGTTGGCCCGGGCCTTCTAGGTGAGGTAAACCAGGGTCACCCCCGTGCCCCCCTCGCTCTGATCGGCGGCGGTGAAGCGCTGCACTTGAGGGTGACGGCTGAGATAGTCCTGGACGCCCTGACGGAGTTTGCCGGTGCCGTGGCCGTGAATTACCCAAAGGCAGCCCTGGGTTTGGGCGATCGCCGCCTCCAGGGCCACCTCCGCCTCCGTCACCCGCATACCCCGCAGGTCCAGGGTATTCCTCTCCGTCCGCACCGTCACCGGCGCCAGGCTGGGGGCCGGCGCCAGGCTGGGGGCCGGCGGCGGTTTGGGGGGTAGTTCCGCCTTTTCCCCCTGGAGGGATTCAATATCCTTGAGGCTGACAGTGGTTTTCAGCAGGCCAAAGCGCACTGTTAATTTCTGGTCTGCGTCAGGGGGGGTAATCACCTCGGCGGTTTGCCCCAAACTAACCAGCCGCACCCGATCCCCCACCTGGGGTCTGAAGCCCGGCTTTGGTGGGGGCGGCGGGGCAGGGGGGCGGTGGGCCAGGGCCAGGGTGTAGATCGCCTGGCTGGCCTGGTGGGCGGCCTGGGCCGTCGGTTCCCCCTGCTGGAGCTGACGAATCACCTGGGCGATCTCCCCCTTGGCGGCGGCGATCGCCTGCTCAATGGCAACCTGTTGTTGCACCTTGAGGTCCTGCTCCCGTTGCCGCAGCATCTCCGCCCGCTGCCGCACCTCCTCGTGCAGCTGCTCCGTCTCCGCCAGCAGGGAGGCCGTCGCCTGGGATTGCTGTTCCTGCTGGCGACGCTGGGCCTCCAGGCCAGCAATCACCTGATTCACATCCCCCGCCTGGGTATCCTGGGCCAGGGCCGCCACCGCCTGGTCTACCACCGCTGGCTTCAGCCCCAGGCGGCGAGCAATGGCCAGGGCATTGGATCGGCCCGGAATCCCCCATAGCAGGCGGTAGGTGGGGGCCAGGCTGGTCTCATCAAACTCCACCGAGGCATTTTCAAAGCGGTGGTCCTGGTATTTGAGGGCCTTCAGCTCGCCGTAGTGGGTGGTGGCCAGGGTCAGCCGGGTCTGGTCCGCCAGGTAGCGCAGCAGGGCCAGGGCCAGGGCGGTGCCCTCGGTGGGATCGGTGCCCGCCCCCACCTCATCCAGCAAAATCAGGGCATTGGCGGGGGCCTGATCGAGGCCCTCCGGAGTATCCAGGGCAGCCAGAATCCGACCGATGCGGCGAATATGGCCCGAGAAGGTGGACAGGCTTTGCTCCAGGGACTGCTCATCGCCAATGTCCGCCAGCACCTGATCAAACCAGGGCAGTTCCACCGGCTCGCGCGCCGGCACAAACAGCCCCACCTTGGCCATCAGGGCCGCCAGGCCCAGGGTCTTGAGGGTGACGGTTTTACCGCCGGTGTTGGGGCCGGTAATGGCCACCACCCGGAGCTGGGCCGGCATCAGCAGATCAATGGGGACCACCGCCGGCCCCTGTTCCTGTTGGTGTTGCCACACCAACAGGGGGTGGCGCAGCTGGCGCAGGGTGATGGGCTGGTCCGGTGGGACGAAGCGGGGCGGGTTAGCCTCTAGCCAGAGGGAATAGCGGGCCCGGGCCTGGGCCAGGTCCAGGGTGGTGAGGGTAGCTAGCAACTGCTCCAGATCCTCCCAGACCGCCGCTATCGCCTGACTGAGCTGACCTAAAATTGCCTCGATTTCCGTTTGTTCCTGCCGCAGCACCTGCCGGAGTTGGTTGCCCAGGTCCACAATGGCATGGGGCTCGATATAGAGGGTGGCGCCGCTGGCGGAGGCATCATGGACCAGGCCAGGGATGGCCTCCCGTTGGATGGCCTTCACCGGCAAAACAAAGCGATCGCCCCGTTGGGTAATCAGGGCCTCCTGCAGGGCCCCCCCCTGGCGTTGCATAATCCGCTGCAGGCGCTGCTGAATATCCTGGCGGCTCTGGCGCAGGCGTTCCCGCAGGCTGGCCAGTTTGGGGCTGGCCCGGTCCATCACCTCACCGCGATCGTCGATACAGTGGTGAATCTGCTGCTCCAGCTCTGGATAGGTGCGCAGGTCCGCCACCAGCCCCTGTAACACCGGTAGGTGCTCCGCCCCCTGGGCCTCAATCAGGCGCCGCAGCTGGCGAGCCCCATTCAGGGTGGTGGCGATATCCAACAACTCCTGGCCGTTGAGCAGGCCCTGGTGCTGCACCCGCTCCAGGCTGGCGCTAATGTCCCGCACCCCCGCAAAGCTCAAACCCTGACTCTGGTTATCCAGCCAGTAGGTCTCCTGGGTTTGGGCCAGGAGGGCCTCACTGATCTGCTGTTGCGAGGGGATCACCAACCCCAGAGCCGCCTGGCAGCCCAACTTGGTGGCCGCAAAGGTGGACAGGTGCTGGCAGAGCCGGGGCCACTCCAGCAGGGTAAGGGTTTCGTGTTGGATCACGGATCGGTCCAAGGAGTCGTCAAACAGGGTATTTCCAGTATAAAAAATCCGGGTTTGGCCCGGTAGCCAAGGCAGTTGGCCTACCACACCAGGCTGGCCCGATTATCCAGGTGCTGGGGCCGGCCCCACTCATCCAGGGCGTTAAAGGGGTACAGCCGCCGTTGGATGGACTCCGGCAGGTGGGAAAAGTCAAAGGCGGCATCCCCCGCCGCCAGGGTGGGCCAGAAATGGCGCAGGCCGGGGGCAATGGCGGCGGCCTCCGCCTCCGATAGGTTGATGGGGGGACTGACCAGAAATTTAGTCATAAACCCCCCGGCCCGATCGCACATCCACTGGTAGGACATGGCCTGCAGATCATCCCAGGGGGGCACCGACAGCAGCCGGTGGGACTCCACCTCCAGCCGCCGTAGTCGGCCCCCCTGGTGGGTCACCTCCAGCACCCGGTAGGGGTGGGGGTAGCTGACAATCGATCCGGTGAGGATTTCCCAAAGGTTTCCCCAGCGGGCCACATCCTGGAGGTGCAGGTGCCCCGTAAACATCAAGGGCACCCCGGCCGCCTGCAGGCGATCGCGCAGCACCCCGTAGTTACTCACCATATAACGCTGCCCTAGCTGGCTCTGGGCCTGACCCGGTAAATGTTCTAAAACATTATGGTGGAGCATGACCAGCACCAGATCCCCCCGCAGCTGCTCCAGGGTTTGGTCTAACCACTGCAACTGGGCGCAATCCACGTAGCCCACCCGCCACTGTTCCCCCTGGGCATCAAAGGCATTGGAATTTAACCCAATCAGGTGTACCCCCGGTAAAATTTCCCGGTGGTAGTAGGGCTGGTCTTGCCGATCGTAGCCAAAGTTCTGGTAAAGCCGGGGGAAATCTACGAAGCCAATGGCCCGATCACTGGGCTGCCGGGCAATCACGTCATGGTTACCGGGGACCACGTAGGTGGGAAAGGGGAGCTGGCCCAGGCGCTCAATTAACCAGCCATGGTTGGCCCATTCCCCATGCTGGGTAAGATCCCCCGGCAGTAACAGAAAGTCTAGATCGAGGCTGCCCAGGTGGGCAAAGATCTGTTCCAGGCCCGGAATACTGACCTCCACCAGGTGAAACCGATGGGGATGGTCTGGAATGGTTTCGGGGCGAGCAACGTGGGGGTCGCTGATAATGGCAAAGCGAAAACGTTGTTCCATGGGTTAGGGCGGCGACAGGTGAATACCCCGGGCCGGATAGCCGGGTCCGCTCAGGCAATGGCGGGCTGGGCCTGGGGCACCAGGGGAAGGGCCTGGGCGGTGGCCCAGGTTTGCAGGTCGGTGAGGCTGCGATCGCGGTACTGGGCGTAGCGCTGGCGTTTGTTACGCAGCGGTTGGGCCAGGGGGGGCAAAATCCCAAAGTTAGGGGGCATCGGTTGGAAATGATCGGCAGCCGCGCTGCTAATGAACTGAAACAGGGCCCCCATCATGGTGGTGGGGGGTAGGGCCAGGGGAGGCAGCCCCAGGGCCAGCCGGGCCGCATTAGTGCCCGCTAGCCAGCCCCCCGCCACCGCCGCTGCATAGCCCTCGGTGCCGGTCAACTGGCCCGCCGCCAGCAGGTGGGGGCGACGGTGAAACTGTAGGGTGGGGGCGAGCAACTCTGGGGCATTGAGGAAGGTGTTCCGGTGCATCACCCCCATGCGCACAAACTCCGCCTGCTCTAAACCGGGAATCAGGCGAAAGACCCGTTGCTGTTCACCCCAGCGCAGATTGGTTTGGAACCCCACCATATTCCAAAGCTGGCCATGACGATCTTCCTGTCGCAGTTGGACCACCGCGTAGGGGCGGTGGTGACGATTGGCCGGATCCTTAAAGTCCCCCAGGCGGGCATCAAACAACCCCACCGGTTTAAGGGGGCCATAGCGCATGGTGTCCTCCCCCCGGCGGGCCATTTCCTCAATCGGCAGGCAGGCCTCGAAAAACCTGGCGGAGTCCCGCTCAAAATCCTTTAAATCCGCCTGTTCCGCCCCACAGAGGGCGCTCCAAAACTGCCGGTATTGCTCCTGATCTAGGGGGCAATTTAGGTAGGCGGCCTCCCCCCGATCATAGCGGGAGGCTCTGAAAGCGATGGACTGATCAATACTGTCCCCCACCACGATGGGGCTGGCGGCATCAAAAAAGCTCAGGTAGGTCTGGCCGGTGAAGGTCTGCAGGTCTGCTGCCAAGGCCGTACTGGTGAGGGGGCCGGTGGCTAAAACCCCAATTCCATCGGGGGGGATGCGGCTGACCTCCTGGCGCCGCAGCTCAATGCGGGGGTGTTGGGCCAGGGTGGTGGTGAGGTCCTGACTAAAGACCGCCCGATCTACCGCCAGAGCGCCCCCCGCCGGCACCTGGTGCTGATCCGCCTTGGCCATCACCACCGACCCCAGGCAGCGGAGTTCCTGGTGGAGTAGACCGGCAGCCCGATCGCTGGCCTGGGCGCCAAAGGAATTACTGCAGACCAACTCTGCTAGTTGATCGCTGTGGTGGGCGGGGGACTGCTGTAGGGGCCGCATTTCCTGCAACACAACCGGTAGACCGGCCCGGGCAATTTGCCAGGCCGCCTCCGTACCAGCCAGGCCGCCGCCAATCACGTACAGGGGGGTGGGGGAGGTGACCATGGGGGGTGGGGGGCAATAGGGGAGGATCAGTTAACGCACCTTAGCCTTAACCAGGGCGCCTGGTAGGGTGAGGAACTTGCGCCAGGAGGGTACGTAGGCCCGACGACTAAACACATCGTAGTCGTTTTCTTCGATCACATCCAGGATTTGTTGGTAAAGCTCCAGGGCAGCCCAGACCGGCCAGCGGGCATCGGGGCTGAGCAGGCTAATGCCGGCCTCCGCCTCTCGATAGAAGCCGCGGGCCCGATCGATCTGGAAGGCCATCAGCCGGCGCCAGCGATCGTCAATCACCCCGGCGATCAGGTCGGCTTCACTGTAGTTAAACCGTTGCAAGTCCTCCAGGGGCAAATAAATCCGCCCCCGCCGGGTGTCCTCCCCCACGTCCCGCAGGATATTGGTGAGTTGATTGGCAATCCCTAGGGCGATCGCCTGGGGGGTGGGATCAAGGGGGGTATGCTGGCGCCAGGGAGCGGTTTCCAGTTGGGAGTCTACCCCCATGATGGTGGTGGACATCAGACCCACCGTGCCCGCCACCCGATAGCAGTAGAGCTCTAACTCCTCGAAGGTATCGTAGCGAGACCGGCGCAGATCCATGCGCTGGCCGGCAATCATATCCTTGAAGGGTTGAATATCCAGGGGAAACCGCTCCAGGGTATCCACCAGAGCCACATCTTCATCCCCGATTGGACAGCCGGAAAACACTGACTCTAGCTGGGCTTCCCACCGGTCCAGGGTTTTCTCATTGGTAAATTGGGCCTGGGGACCATCCACCAACTCGTCGGTACGGCGACACCAGAGGTAAATAGCCCAGATCGCCCGACGCTTGGGGGGGGCCATGAGTAAGGTACCCATGTAGAAGGTCTTGGAGTACTTCGCGGTGACCTGCCGACAGAGTTCGTAGGCGGCCTCAACCGAGGATAGGGACTGGCTAGGGGAAAGATCAGTCAGCTGCAGCATTAATATCCCAAATTGGAGAAGGTAAACCTCAAACCGACCACAGGGGCATGAGATCGTCTAAAACGATTAAGCGATTAGAGTAATCCTGCCGATCATTATATGTTGCAAACCGTAACACTTATCGGCACACTGAAACTATTGTCGGCCCATCATTAAGGTTAAGGGGGATAGACCTACCCTTAGGGGGCTGAGCTGGATAAAATAGGTGGCTAGGGAGCATTGGTCTTTATTTTTACGCTTGACCCCTTCCCTAATCTCTTGGTTGACTGACAAAACTCTCAACGCTGGCGGCTAGAAGCCGCGCCTAGACAGGCAAAACCCGCCTACGCGGGTTATGGGTCAGTCTGCGAAGGCCGACTGACCCTGGATAGCAGCGGTTTGAACCGCCGTAAGTCAATGTTTTGTCAGTCAACCAGCCTAATCTCTTAGGCAGGGAATGTTTTGGTATTAGTTGTGCTTTGTCTGGGTCCCTAGGACCTGTTTAATTTTTAGCCTAATCAACCTATTCTTTAACGACATCTAGGAGTGAACTGTGCCTCAAACCAACTTTGACCTTTTGGCCGAGTCCGATCCCCGGCTGGCTAAGATTTTGCAGCAGGAACTGGAACGGCAGCGTGATCACCTGGAGTTAATTGCCAGCGAAAATTTCACCTCCGCCGCCGTGATGGCGGCCCAGGGCTCGGTGCTTACCAATAAGTATGCTGAGGGTTTGCCCCACAAGCGTTACTACGGCGGCTGCGCCTTTGTGGATGAGGCGGAACAACTGGCCATTGATCGGGTGAAGCAATTATTTGGAGCGGCCCATGCCAATGTCCAACCCCACTCCGGAGCTCAGGCCAACTTTGCGGTTTTCCTGGCCCTGCTCCAGCCCGGTGACACCATTATGGGTATGGATCTATCCCACGGTGGCCACCTCACCCATGGTTCACCGGTGAATGTCTCCGGCAAGTGGTTTAAGGTTTGCCAGTACGGGGTGAGCCGCGAAACCGAACAGCTGGACTTTGATCAAATTCGCGCCCTGGCCCAGCAGCATCGCCCCAAGCTGATCATCTGTGGTTACTCTGCCTATCCTCGGACTATTGACTTTGAACAGTTTCGGGCGATCTCTGACGAGGTGGGGGCCTACCTGATGGCGGACATCGCCCACATCGCCGGTCTGGTGGCTGCGGGTCTACACCCCAACCCGGTGCCCCTCTGTGATGTGGTCACCACCACCACCCACAAAACCCTGCGCGGGCCTCGGGGTGGATTAATCCTCACCCGTGACCCGGAGCTGGGTAAGCAGTTTGATAAGGCGGTTTTCCCCGGCACCCAGGGGGGGCCCCTGGAGCATGTGATTGCCGCCAAGGCGGTGGCCTTTGGCGAAGCCCTGCGACCGGAATTCCGCGCCTACTCGGCCCAGGTGATTACCAACGCCCAGAGCCTGGCGGCCCAACTCCAGGAGCGCGGTTTTAAGGTAGTATCCAACGGTACTGACAACCACCTGGTGCTGGTGGATCTGCGCTCCATCGGTATCACCGGTAAACGGGCGGATCAACTGGTCAGCACCGTTAATATCACCGCTAATAAGAACACCGTTCCCTACGATCCCGAGTCCCCCTTTGTCACCAGTGGTCTACGGTTGGGCTCCCCCGCCATGACCACCCGGGGCATGGGGGCGGCGGAGTTCGCCGAGATCGCCAACATCATTGCCGATCGCCTCCTCGATCCCGACAATGAAACGGTGGAAAACCAGTGCCGCCGGCGGGTAGCTTCCCTCTGCGAGCGCTTTCCCCTCTATCCCCACCTGGGGGGACGGGTGCCGGCGATCGCCTAACTAGCCCTGGCCAAGCCAAAACTGAAGGGTTCAGCCTCCTGATCATCTGTCATAATCAGCATGGGGTTTTGCCAGTTCAGTAAGTCTAGTCACTGAAAAGATGGCCATCGTGTTAGTTGCCAGGTACTCTAGCCAAGGCGATGGCCTAGAATCCCAGTTGGTGTTTCAGGGTGTCTTTCCAGGGCAGTTCCGATGCCGTTCCAGCTGTACCACTTCTTAGCGTTTACCATTGCCGCCAGCGTGGTCTTAGTGACTACGCCCATTGTACGGCGCATGGGCCTGCAGAGTGGCCGGGTGGATATGCCAGGAACCCGAAAGGTGCACCAAAAGCCCATGGTGCGGCTGGGGGGAGTGTCTATCTTTTTAGGCACCCTGGTGGCCCTCCTGGTGGTTTGGATGATCGGGGGGTTTATCGATAGTAGCGGGCAACCCCTGGCTCCACCGGAGGAATTTCAAATCTGGGGGGTAACCCTGGGGGGGCTAGCGTTTTTCCTGATTGGCCTGGCGGACGATTTGATCGGGCTATCCCCTATCAGTCGATTAATTATGCAGGCAGTGGTGGCGGCGATCGCCTGGCAGGTGGGGGTGAGCATTACCTTTCTGACTGTTCCCTTTCATGGTCTCGTCTCCCTACCGGATCTGGTCAGCCTCCCCATCACCGTGATTTGGTTGGTGGGCATGGCTAATGCCATCAATTGGATTGATGGGTTAGACGGCTTAGCCGCCGGGGTTTCAGGCATCGCCGCCACCATTATGCTGGTGGTGTGCCTATTTATGGACCAACCCGCCGCCGCCATCATCGCCGCCGCCCTGGCGGGGGGAGCTCTGGGGTTTTTACGCTATAACTTTAACCCCGCCAACATTTTCATGGGGGATGGGGGCGCCTATTTTATGGGTTTTACCCTGGCGGCCGTAGGGGTAATTGGTCTGGTAAAAACCGTCACCACCGCCGCTGTACTACTGCCCTACCTGATTCTGGCGGTCCCGATCCTAGACATGTCGGCGGTGATTCTGGATCGGTTGCGATCAGGGAAATCCCCCTTTGTGGCAGACAAACGCCACCTCCACCACCGCCTGCTGAACGCGGGGCTATCCCACCGGGTGACGGTGGTATTTATTTATATTTTGACCCTGTGGGTAGGTAGTCTGGCCCTGGCCTTCTCGGGGATCCCCAGCGGCGTCGCCTACGCCCTTGGGGCCACGGCCCTGCTCAGCTATGCCGGCTGGCGGCTACGCCAGCAAGCCCGTTAGCCCCTAGCGGCAGGTCCGTAGGGATAGGGGTAAATTTGGAGAAATTCCTGACATCGGAACACATGGAAGGTTTCCGTTACGGCCCCCCCCCGTTTCAGGTCCAGGGTGGTGAGGGGGGTAATGGTTTTAAATAACGGTCGATATTGATTGAGGATCTCCGGATCGGCGACAAACCGTTCCAGGGTAACCCATAGGGCATCTTTACCCAACCACTCACCTTGATCAAACCAAAAGGCAAACCCCCGGGGGTCCTGGCTAAAGGCGGTCACCGGTGGATCTGTGGCGGCGGGCAGGGCCATGGCGATATAGCCCCCCAGGTAGTACTCATTGGTGAAAATAAACGCCGTTTCCGGCAACATCCCTTGCACCTTGGCATCGGCTGCCAACAACCGGCGCAGCTGCTGGGTGTCGATCAGTTCCGTCGATCCGTCCTGATCCACCGGTATTATCCCGGCCCAGGGGGTATGGTGGTTGGGTTGCTGGAACACCCCCAACTGTAGGTGCAACAGGGCCAGAATCGAGAGGGTAGCCAAAAACCAACCGGAACCCCAGAGCCAGCGCCGTACCCAGGTGGGGTGCTGGCGTCGCCAGCTGACCGCCTGTACCCCAAGCAGGATCACCGCTGACCAGTAGCCGGGAGCTGGCCAGGCTGGGAAAATTTGCTGTTTTCCCCCCAGTACAGTAAACAAGACCACCACTGGCCAGGATAGCCAGAGTATCAAGGCCAGGGGGTAGGGAGACTGGCCCGACGGTGACGGCCCTGGAGAGGCAAGGCCGACGATCGCTCCCACCGTCCGGCGGCCTAGCACCCACCAGAGGGGAAAGCCAAACAGGGGAAACAGGTAGAGGTTAGACAGCAACCAGTAGCCCACCATCTGCCCCCACCGGAAGGGGCTGTTTTCGGCGCTATCCTCAAAGCGGAGGCCTAACTGGAAGCGGAAGGAGATCCACTGGTGCTGGCTGTTCCAATACCAGAGGGGAAATAGGATCAGGACAAATAGCCCCAGGGCCGCCAGGGTCCAGGGGGAGGTGAGGGCAGGCCGGTAGGGCCGATTGGCTAAACAGAAACCCACCAACCCCAAGCCCAGAACAAAGCCGTGGTACTTACTTAAACAGGCGAGCCCCACCAGGAGTCCTAGTAGGGCCAACCGCCAACTGGGGCGGTAGGTCTTGGCAGCAGGGGGAAAAAATTCTTCAATGGCCACCACCAGGGTGGCGCTCCAGGCGAAGATTAACCCATTATCAGGGGAGGTGAGGATGCCAAAGCCAATGGCAAACAGGGGAATCAGGGTAACAATCGCCAGGGTCATCTGGCCGGCGGCCAGGCCGTAGAGGTGACTGGCGGCTCGGTAAAGCAGCACCAGGCTGAGGGTATAGAGGACCAGTGCCCCTAATCGGATGGTAAAGGGGGATACCTGGCCAGTTAGCCACCAGCCCACACCGGCGGTCAGGGCCACCAGGGGAGGATGATCAAAGTAGCTCCAGTTCAGGTGGCGGCTATAGAGGTAGTAGTAGGCTTCATCAAACCCCGGGAATAACCAAAGGGCCACCAAGGCACGGTATAGCAGCCCCCCCAGGATCAAAAGGGAAAGGGGCCCAAACCAGGGGTAAGGTGGGCGCGAAGCAGCCGGTGAAACCATGGATTATTAAGGCTTTAGCCAGAATTAATCGGTTATCTCTAGCTTACCCTGTTCCTAGCCCTTGCCCGGCCAGCGGTTACCTAACTGACCGATTAGTTCGGTTTTAATCCGTTGCACGATGGAGGCCTCATCCAGGTTCGCTAAAATTTCCTGCACCACCACCTGGGGGCCCTCAGGGCCCCAGTCAGCCCCGTTGGCCAGGTAGGTCTTCACCACCTGACCAATCCCGTAGGTGGAAAACCCCGCTACCCCCGCCTGGGTCAGGGCCACCGGTAGGTAGGGGGCCAGGCTAAGGCCCCCGGTGGCGATCGCGGAAGCTCCCAGTAGACTCTTCAGGGATCCCAGCCCCAGGGTCACCAGCCGTTCACTCAGGGTAATGCCCCCCAGCCCCAGGGCGATCCGCTGCAACAGCTTAACCGCTCCGGTCTGGCCCATGGGCAGACCATAGATCCGCGATAGGGCCAGAATCAGTGCCACATCAATCACCACCCCACTGCACAGGTCCGCCACCATAACCGGGTTGAGGGCCACCGCCACCGCCTTAATCATGGCGGCATTCCAGATGGTATCGGCGGCGCTGCGATCGCAAATCTGCCGCTTTCGCTCCAGAATTTCGGAATTCACCCCCTGGGCGTAGATCAGGGTATTCAGAGCTATCAGGGCCTTACCATCCCGCTGCAGAATCTCTAGCAGTTTCAGCTTGACCGCCTCCACCTGGGGGTCCCCCCGCTCCACCCGGTAATCGAGCCGGCCGTCACCCTGCCCAGAGGCCCTCACCACCAGGGGATCGGCGGCGGCCATGACGATTTCGTTGGGGGAAATTAAATCCTGGAGGCGGTAATCCCGTAGGGTGGCGTAGATCTGCTGACGATCCACCTCAGGGTACTGATCCACCTTATTAAACACCAGCAGGATGGGCTTACCGGCCTGGCGCAAGGCGGTCAGAGCCTCATACTCGGCCCGGGTAATATCACCGGCAATTATAAATAGGACTAAATCGACCTGGGCTGCCAGGCGCTGGGTGAGGGCCTGACGGTCTGCTCCAGCCACCTCCTCCAAGCCAGGGGTGTCAATCAGCTCCACCCGAGACTGCCCCAGCCCTGGCAAGCAGAGGCGGCTACCAGCCTCGGCCTCCGGCAGGGGCCAGGACACCCCCTCCACCTGGCGGGTGACTCCGTGGAGGGGGCCGGTGGCGAATACCGCCTGCCCCACCAGGGCATTCAGCAGGGAAGACTTACCCCGACCGGCCAACCCCACCACGGCGATGTGGACCACAGTGTGCTCTAACTTGTCCACCAGGCCCGCCAACCGCTGCAGGGATTTTTCCAGTCCACTGCGTTCCCGGGGGCTGAGGGAGAGCCGCCGGACCAGGTCCCCCAGGGCTGCCTGGGCCTGACGGTAGCCCTGTTCGGTCTGGAGGTTTTGAACCTCCCCCACCACCCGCTCCAGGTCCTGTTCTACCTCTTCCCAGGAGAGTTCCGCCCCAGCCCCGGGGCTGGTCACCACCAGGGGATGATCCAGACTAAGGGAGGCTTCTACCTCAGCCCAAAGGATCAGGTCATCATCCTGGCCATTGATCTTAGGGGAGGGTTCGTCAGTCATCGGTTGCCAGGGTAAAACGGCATCGCCCTTTAAGGATAACCAGGGGACTGAAACCATAGAGGGCGGGGGCGGGGGGGAATAACCGGAATTAAATGATAAAAAGCTGTAGCTAGGGGGGGATGGATGAGACAATGCCCTAGTAATGGTCGTTGGCCCTTCCCTTACCCTTGTCAGTAGCAGCGGTAGCGACCAGGGTTCATCGTCCCCTTTTTCAACCACTACCTATGGAGTTTAAAACACCAGGCCAGGAGGAAATTTACTATCGGATTTTGCCCTGGATGCATGAGTTATTCGGGGAATCCCTGGTGGTTTTTGATGATGAGCCCTTGCTGATTGTTAACCTGGGGTCGGCGGTGGCCTCAACCCGAGTTGTACCCTGGCACGAGGGGCAAACCCTGATTACCACCCGCTCCTACGTGGTTACCAATGTGGAGATCACCGCCGAGCTGAGCTACTATTTACTCCGGGAAAATAATAGTATCTACTTTGGTCGTTTCGCCTACGATGCCGAGGATGATATTGTGTTTGAGCATAGTTTAGTGGGTACCGCCTGCGATCGCGTCGCCCTCAACCATTCCGTCACCACCGTCATCCGCATTGCCGATACCTACGATGACGAGATTGTCGCCCGCTGGGGAGGGAAACGGGCCCTAGACCGTTGGGCCTCCGCCTAATCCCGCCCTATCAAACAGCAGCAGCTCCGACTCCATCGCCATTCCGGTGAGGAATAGTTGTCCTGGATCGGTCAAAGCGGCCCCATCTCCGGCGGAGAGGACATACTTGTTAAGTTTGAGGGAACCCCGGGCGACCTGCACCCAAGCCAGGCGACCAGGGGCGCAGCTATACTCAACGCAAACCCCTTCGCCTAGCAGGGTGGCGTAGAGGCTGACATTTTGATGCTGACCTATAGCTGTGCTACGCACCCTGGCCACAGCTATAGATAGCTATATATTTACGGATTTTCCTCAATAGCGACCACCCCTTGAAGCCAGACAGCCCAGTCCAGGGAGACTCTGTTTGCACTGGGCTTGCTCTTTTCAGGCTCGGATTTCATTGCTGTCGCGCCTCAAGGATTTGTAGGATTTGCGTATGCTGTTCGGCAATTCGATGCACTTCGGCTGTGAGGGTATGGATGGCGATCATCTAGATATTCCCTTAGATTAGGGCCCGAAATAAAGCGCTCCCCGAAGAGAGCGCTTTCCTAAGAATAAGATACTTACTAGATATCAGCCTATCGACTAGCCGATGATTTCAGGAGCCTGAGCCGCAGCCAGGTCCAGGGGGAAGTTGTGAGCATTGCGCTCGTGCATCACTTCCATACCCAGGTTCGCCCGGTTGATTACATCAGCCCAGGTGCCAATCACCCGACCC
>JBEIGU010000018.1:0-39752 GCA_040381765.1 Leptolyngbya sp. | reverse complement strand
TTTGGCCCGGAGGCCATAACCAAATTTGACAAGCAAGAGGCCCAGCGAGGGTGGGATGTAGCCAAGGGGGCGATCGCCTCGGGGCTCTACTCCGTGGTGGTGTTGGATGAAATCAACCCGGTACTGGATCTGGGCCTCTTGCCGATGGAGGAGGTGGTCAAAACCCTAGCCCAAAAACCCGATCACCTGGAAATCATTGCCACGGGACGAGGGGCGCCCCAGGCCCTGCTGCACATTGCCGACCTGCATTCGGAAATGAAACCCCAGCTCCATGCCAATACCATTCCCGGGCTGGAGGGTATTGAAATCTATACCGGGGCGGGCAAGGGTAAGTCCACCAGCGCCCTGGGTAAGGCCCTACAGGCCATCGGCCGGGGCATCAGTCAAGACCTATCCCACCGGGTGCTGATTATCCAGTGGCTGAAGGGGGGCAACGGCTACACCGAGGACGACGCCATTGCTGCCCTACGCAGGAGCTACCCTAACCTGGTGGATCATCAACGCTGCGGCCGGGATGCCATTGTCTGGCGGGGGCAACAGCAGGAGATTGACTACGTGGAGGCGGAGCGCGGCTGGGAAATCGCCCGTACGGCGATTGCCTCTGGTCTTTATAAAACCATTATTCTCGATGAACTCAACCCTACCGTTGACCTGGAGTTGCTGCCGGAGGAGCCGATTGTCCAGGCCCTGCTGCGTAAACCCCGGGATACGGAGGTAATTATTACCGGTCGGTGTAACCATCCCCCCGCCTACTTTGAGCTAGCCAGCGCCCACTCCGAGGTGTTTAACCACAAGCACTACGCCGAGAAGGGCATCGACCTAAAGCGAGGGGTAGATTTTTGATTTACCACTTCAATAGGGAGACCCTATCCTAGTGCTCAACTACGGTAGGGTCACCGGATTGTTTCACCTGGTCAGGATGGCGGGATTGCCAGGAGAAGGGTGATGCAAAGTCAGAAACCTGCGCTAACATCCACATGATCTAAGATGGTCAGCTACCCTGGGCAAGTGGCCCGGAGGGGCTGGGCCCAGGCCCAAGCTGACTGAATCGGCCTTCTTGGCCAGGATGCGACGTTAATGACTATAGGTTTAGGAGTGGTACGGACATGCAAGGTTACTCTTTTCGGCGGATGGGGCGATCTCCCCGCAGCATCAAAACTATCGCCAGGCTTGTAGCTGCCTTAAGCCTGACTGCTGGGTTAGGTGGTCCGGCGCTAGCCCAAGACTACGAACTGGTGCCCGCCGTCCCAGCGGGCGCCATTCCTGCTTCTACCAGTAGCTTGGCGATCCCACCCACCAGTGCGCAACAGTTCGTAGTGCTAGTGAATGGTAGCAGCGATCTCTTGCTCAACCAGGTTCGATTAATTGAACCCACTGCCTTTCGCACCACCATTGAGGGCCGGTCGGTGATTCAAGCTGGTCGATTTAACCTCGCCGGCAATGCTCAACAACGGGGGGTGGACTTGGCGGCCCAGGGGGTAATGGCGGAGATGATCACGACAGCGTCGGCCCAGCCCAGCTACGCCCAGCTGCCTGTCAATGTCTACGCCAGCACAGGGGAACTGCCACCCCTACCGGCGGTGGGTACCACCACTGCTGGTGCGACCACCCTACCAGCCTTGCCGCCCCCCACCCAGACAGCTCCTCCGACCCAGGTGGAGTTTGGCCAACAACTTAGCTACGCATCGCCCACCAGTCCCAGCACCTATCCGGTAAATGTACCGCCGCCTAGTACCACGGCGGTAGTTCCCCCCACTGGTGCCTCTAGTGCTCCCTACTACGTGGTGATTCCTACCAGCCAGGCTAGTCTCCCTCAGCTCAGTGCCCAGGTAGTACAACTCGGCACTCCAGCAGACCGGGTTCAGCAGCGCACCAGTCCTCGAGGTCCCCACCTTGCTATTGGTCCCTTCGTCGATCGGGATTTGGCTAATCGCTGGAATAATTTCTACCGTGATGCAGGTATTAGCAATAGTCGGGTTCACTTCCAGCCCTAGCTCATAGAAATGCGCTACGACAGGTGGTCAGGATTGTCAGGCTTGGGAAAGTCTTGCCAGCGACGCTCCAATTCTTCCCGTTCCTGTTTCAGGCTACGTTCCAGTTCTTGAATTTCGTCCCGGCGGGCCGCTGTTTCTAGGGCCCGCCGATCCACTTCCTGGCTTTTCAGGGTGAGAGATTGGCGCCAGCGTTCGGCCCGCTGAATTTCCTGTTCCAGGGCAGCTGGGGTAATGCCGTAGGCCAGGTACTGCTCTACTAGGGTGAGTACCCAGGGGATGGCATCTTCGACTGCCACCACCTGATTTGCCCCATCCACCTCCACCAACACCAAGCTACCCTCGGGGAAGGCCAATAGGCGAGGGGTTTCAACCAGGCGCTGCTTGGCTAATCGCTCCCAGACGGTGTCACTATTTTGCACCGCCAGTAGGGTTAGCTCAGCGCCGCCTAAGAAAGCTTTTTTCTGTACTCTAGCCAGGTAGTGCATGAGGAGCAATATCCACGCTGGCTTGAGTATAACCGTAGACCTTGGTGATCTTGGCAGTTGCCCCGAATTCTTGTCATTGGAATCCGCCCAGGCGCTTTCAGCGCCCTCCAGCCGACTAGGGGTACACTGGAAGGGCTAGCTAGGGATTAAAAATTATTAAGATGGTAGCTCTATGAGTTTGCGGCAAACCCCCTTTTATCCCCGCTGTCTAGCCCTACAGGGACGGATGACTGAGTTCGCTGGTTGGCAAATGCCCGTCCAGTTTAAGGGGATCGGCACTGAACACGAGGCGGTGCGGACCCAAGCCGGTCTCTTTGATATTTCCCACATGGGTAAATTTGGGTTGCGAGGGGCGGGGGTGATCGCCGCCCTACAGTCCCTGGTGCCCTCTAACCTGGAACGGCTGCAACCGGGTCAGGCCCAGTACACCCTGCTACTTAACCCTGAGGGCGGCATTATTGACGATCTAATCCTCTATCGTCAGGACCTTGGGCCCACGGGTGAGGACCGGTGGATGATGATTGTCAACGCTGCCACCACCGATACGGATAAGGCCTGGTTGGTCGATCACCTGCAGGGCCAGGGGCTGGAGTTGGAGGATGGTTTCCGTGATCAGGCCCTCCTTTCCTTGCAAGGTCCCCTGGCTACCGGTTTGCTCCAGCGCCTAACCCCGGCTGATCTTTCCCAGGTAGCTCGGTTTGGCCATCTAGAGAGTACCCTGTTGGAGTCTCCCGCCTTCCTAGCCAGGACTGGCTACACTGGGGAAGACGGATTTGAGATCATGACCGATGCCCCCACCGGTATCGCCCTTTGGGATGCCTTGCTAGAAGCTGGGGCCACCCCCTGTGGCTTGGGTGCCCGCGATACCCTACGGCTAGAGGCGGCCATGGCCCTCTACGGGCAAGACATCGACGCCACCACTACTCCCTGGGAAGCGGGGTTAGGTTGGGTGGTTCACCTGGAGGAGAAAGGGGAATTTATCGGCAGATCGGCCCTAGAACAGCAAAAACAGCAGGGTCCCCAACGCCGCCTGGTGGGGCTAACCATGGCCGATCGCCACATTGCCCGCCACGACTACCCGATCATCCATCAGGGGGAGGCCGTGGGGGTGGTTACCAGTGGCACCCTCTCCCCCAGCCTCAAGATTCCCATTGCCCTAGCCTACGTTCCCACTGGCCTGGCTCAGCCAGGGCAGAACCTGGAGGTGGCGATCCGGGGCCAGAACCGACCCGCCCAGGTGGTAAAACGACCCTTCTATCGCCGTAATCCAGCCTAGAGGAGACCTGAGAAACGGATCCCCTCCCCTGACTGATCCCCCTCACTGACTAAGAAAATTCAGAAAGACTGTGCCAACTTTGCCCGATCGTGGCAAACTGGGCACTGAATTGAGTTATGGCTGGAGTCCTCTAGACCTCGGCGTGAGCGCGGTTCAGCTGAGCTCACCGCCGTAGCCCTAGTCGAACCAGGTGAGTCAGAAGATCTACCCAGGCTTCGCCGTTTGAGGTCCCCTATCCACCCTGTTCCAAGCCTTCTCACCGAAGCAATACTTCCAGCCTCGATATCGGGGTCTAGCACCCCAACCACTAAACACATCATCTGCACTAGGGAAGAAACCAGATTATGGCCTTTGAGTATCCCGAGAACCTAAAGTATCTAGACACCCATGAGTACGCTCGCATTGATGAGGAGGAAGGCCAGGTTACCGTGGGGATTACGGCCTTTGCGATCGATCAACTGGGGGAAATTGTCTTCCTGGAACTACCCGAGGTGGGTGATAGCGTAGAAAAGGGGGAGGCCTTTGGCAATATCGAGTCGGTGAAGGCGGTGGAAAGCCTCAAATCTCCCGTCACTGGTGCCGTGGTGGAACGTAATGACGCCCTGGTAGAGGCCCCAGAGCAAATCGGCGATGATCCCTACGGTGATGGCTGGCTGATTAAGGTACAGGTGGAAAACCTGGAAGACCTGGAGGATGCCATGTCTGCGGAGGAATATAAGGACCAGGTCCAGGGATAGGCCGGGGGGAAAATCTTCTGGGGAGGGTATCCCCGATATGGTTTTGGCCAAAACACCTAGGAGAGAGTTGATCGACTAATGCTAAGGCTGGGTAGGCTGCCTGGCTCACTTCTACTATCTTCGCGAACCTATGTTTAGTCTCTGTGTAAATGAAAATATTATGGTAGCCAATTTGTAAGTTTCCTTTCAAAATATGAAGTTAGATGTGATATCTATCCCTAACGCATTATTTTGACGTTTCTGGCAAATGGCTATGACCCCGCCCTTCTCCGAGCCCACCGCTGTCGCCCCCGCCTCCTTGGCCGATCTAGTTCCTCCATCCCTCAGCAGCCCTAATCCTTTGCAGCAGGTCACAGAGCCTGGCAGCAGCTTTGTTGCCCGACACCTGGGCCCCACCGGCGCTCAGATTCACACCATGCTGGAGGTTTTGGGCTATTCCTCTCTGGAGGCGTTAGTAGCGGCCACCTTACCAGGAAGCATTCGCCTCCAGCAGGATCTGCAGCTACCCCAGGGATTGGACGAAGCGGCAGCCCTGGCCAGGCTACGCCAGATCGCCGATCGCAACCAGGTGTGGCGCTCCTTTATCGGGCTGGGCTATGCCAACACCCTCACCCCCCTGGTGATCCAGCGCAACATCCTGGAAAACCCTGGTTGGTACACCCAATACACCCCTTACCAACCCGAAATTGCCCAGGGTCGCCTGGAGGCCCTGCTGAACTTTCAGACCCTGATCACCGACCTCACCGGCATGGAGATTGCCAATGCCTCCCTGCTGGATGAAGGGACCGCGGCGGCGGAGGCCATGGCCCTGGCCTTCAATGCCCGCCAGCAGAAATCCTGCAAGACCTTTTGGGTCGCCGCCGACTGCCATCCCCAAACCCTTGAGGTGGTGCAAACCCGGGCCCAACCCTTGGGGATCGAGGTGGTGGTGGGGGACCATCGGGATCTGAGTCTTACCGCCCCAGTGTTTGGCCTGTTGCTGCAGTACCCCGCCACCGACGGCGTCCTCTATGACTACGACGGCCTCGTTAACCAGGCCCACGCCGCTGGTGCCCTGGTGATTGTGGCGGCTGACCTGCTTAGTCTCACCCTACTGCGGCCCCCGCGGGAATTTGGGGCAGACATTGTGGTAGGCAATAGCCAGCGCTTTGGGGTGCCCCTGGGCTTTGGTGGCCCCCATGCCGCCTTCTTTGCTACCCGCCAGAGCTACGCTCGCAAACTACCGGGTCGGTTAGTCGGCCTCTCCAGGGATGCCCAGGGTAACCCCGCCCTCCGCCTCACCCTGCAAACCCGGGAACAGCACATCCGCCGCGATACCGCCACCAGCAACATTTGTACCGCCCAGGTGCTGTTGGCAATTATGGCCAGCATGTATGCGATTTACCATGGCCCCCAGGGGCTACGCCAGATTGCCCAACGTATTCACCAACTGACGGTGATTCTCGGCCGGGGCCTTACCCAGCTTGGGTTTACCCTGGGGGATGCCCCCTACTTTGATACCCTACGGATCGAGACCGGCGATCAAACCGTTGCCATTTTAGAGCGCGCCGCTGCCCACCGGATTAATCTCCGCCAGTTTAGCCCCACCCACCTGGGCATAGCCCTGGATGAGGCCACCACCTCCGAGGACATCATTGACCTGTGGAGGGTCTTTGGCGGACCTGAGGCTCCTCAGGGTTTGGCCTTTCTCCTGCAGGATCCGACGGTGGAGGATGCCCTGCCAGCTGATCTGAAGCGCACCTCCCCATACCTCACCCACGGGGTGTTTAACCGCTACCACTCGGAAACCGAGATGCTGCGCTATATCACCCGCCTCCAGAGTAAGGATCTGTCCCTGGCCACCGCCATGATTCCCCTGGGGTCCTGCACCATGAAGTTGAATGCTACGGCGGAAATGGTGCCTGTGACCTGGCCGGAGTTTGGGCAGATCCATCCCTTTGCCCCAGCTAGTCAGACCCAGGGTTACCGCCAATTGTTTAATGACCTGGAAACCTGGCTGGCGGAGGTGACGGGTTTTGCCGGTATTTCCCTGCAGCCCAACGCCGGCGCCCAGGGAGAATACGCCGGCCTCCTGGTAATTCGAGAATACCACCGGCAACGGGGAGAGGCTCACCGCACCGTCTGCCTGATTCCCCAATCCGCCCACGGCACCAATCCCGCCAGCGCCGTTATGGCTGGTATGACGGTGGTGGCGGTGGCCTGCGACGGTGAAGGCAACATCGACCTTACGGATCTCCAGGCTAAGGCCGAACAGCACCAGGCTAACCTGGCCGCCCTGATGGTCACCTACCCCTCCACCCATGGGGTGTTTGAGACGGAAATCATCACCCTCTGCGATATCGTGCACCGCTATGGTGGTCAGGTCTACATGGATGGGGCCAATATGAACGCCCAGGTGGGTTTATGCCGCCCCGCTGACTTTGGCGCCGATGTTTGCCACCTCAACCTCCACAAGACCTTCTGTATTCCCCACGGTGGTGGCGGTCCTGGGGTGGGGCCGATTGGAGTTCAAGCCCACCTGGTGCCCTACCTGCCAGGCCACAGCCTGGTAGCTGGGGTCGGCGGCGATCAGGCGATCGGGGCGGTCAGTGCAGCCCCCTGGGGCAGTGCCAGCATCCTGCCAATTTCCTGGATGTACATCGCCATGATGGGGGGCGATGGGCTCAAACGGGCCACCGAGGTCGCCATTCTCAACGCCAACTATATTGCTAAACGGCTGGAGGGGCACTACGACATTCTCTATACCGGCCAGAATGGCCGGGTGGCCCACGAATGTATTGTGGATGTCCGCCCCTTTAAACAGTCTGCCAACGTCGGGGTTGAAGATATTGCCAAGCGGCTGATTGATTATGGCTTCCATCCCCCCACCATGTCCTGGCCGGTGGCCGGCACCCTGATGGTGGAACCCACCGAGAGTGAGTCCCTGGCGGAGTTGGATCGGTTCTGCCAGGCCATGATCGCAATCCGAGAGGAAATTCGGGCCATTGAGACCGGAGCGGCGGATCCCCAGGTTAACCTCCTAACCCAGGCTCCCCATACCACGGTGGATCTGGTGTCAGATTGGCAGCGTCCCTACGATCGCCAAACCGCCGTCTTTCCTACCCCCTTCACCCGTCAGCACAAGTTCTGGCCAGCGGTGAATCGAATTGACCAAGCCTACGGCGATCGCCACCTGGTCTGCTCCTGCGCTGGCATGGAGGCCTACGGCGAGGCCTAGGCCCTGGTATCCACCTCATAGTGGTACCAGGAAGGGGGGTAGTGATCAGAGATCAAATTGACCGATTAACGGTGTCTTAGAGTTCTGAGCAAAGCTATACTATAGCCGTCCCGACTTAGGTGTTCCTCAGTCGGCATCTGTCCTAGACTCTGCAACTCCAGCGCCGTGACCCAGCCCGCCGCTCTGCGCACCCTGCTCAATGCTGTCGCCCAGGGGCACCTAGCCCCTGATCAGGCCTTTGAACAACTGAAATACCTTGAATTTGAGCCAATTCAGGAATTTGCCAAGGTGGATCACCACCGGGCTTTGCGCACGGGCTTTCCGGAGGTGATTTGGGGACCAGGTAAAACCCCCGGCCAAATCGTCGAAATTATGCGGAGTTTGCACCAGTACCATCCAGTGGTGATGGCCACCCGGATTGAGCCGGGGGTTTACGAGCAGATTCGCCAGGATCTACCCATGGCTATGTACTACAGCCCAGCCCGAATCTGTGCCCTGGTGCCCCTCAACCTCACCCCCCACCAGCCCGGCACCATTGGCGTATTGACGGCGGGCACCGCCGACCTGCCGGTGGCGGAGGAGGCGGCCGTGACCGCTGAGTTATCAGGTTTCCATGTTAAGCGTCTTTGGGATGTGGGGGTAGCCGGCTTACATCGAATCTTGCATCACCAACAACTGCTAGGGCAGATGGATGTCCTGATTGTTGTAGCCGGCATGGAGGGAGCCCTACCCAGCGTAGTAGCCGGATTGGTGGGCAGTCCAATCATTGCGGTCCCCACCAGCATCGGTTACGGGGCCAGTTTTCAAGGCTTGGCTGCCCTGCTAACCATGCTTAACTCCTGTGCCACGGGGATTGGCGTCGTTAATATTGATAACGGTTTTGGTGCCGCCATGCTAGCCGGGCAAATCCTGCGAATCGTCAATCGACTAGCAAAAAACAGACCTTAGTCGTTATCCCAATCTTCTCGACCCATCAAATCCGCGATCCGGTCACGCAGTAAAAATCCTGATGACTCCAGCTCTGATTCTACATAGATCCACTCCCGAGCCGGAATGTGGCGACACAGGGTATAGATGGGCTGATGGCGATCAACGGTACCCTTTAGTACCAGCTGGCGAGCCTCATCGCGAATCAAATCAATGGTGTAGTGGAGGGACTGTAGCATGGTTAAACCTAGTAACGATGAAGGAACGCTTGCAAAAGCCAAACAATTCTTGAACTATAGCTGTAGCCACCCGCAAGGTGACAGAGGCGTACCAGAACGCCCCCCTAGTATTGGCTTTGACCGATCGATTAACCCTATCCTAAGCATGCTGGCCAAAGCTATATTTTTGAATTCCGTATCCTAGTTTACTGATATTTTTTGATATTTGGCTACTAAGCTACAGCTTATTCTCCCCTTAATCTGAGTTCAGAAACATTAACTAACATTTTATTTTCTAGAGCTTCACCATCATTTGTGTCACCAGTCTGCAATATTCAGGCCCTCAGACTAGGGGGCTAGATCCTCTGGGGTTAGCCTGTCCTGGCTACTAATCGTGACCGGGTCAGCTCATGGGCCAGATCCAGAGACGCGAGGAAACTGCTGGGGTTAGCCAGGCCCCGGCCAGCAATGTCGAAGGCAGTGCCATGGTCAGGGGAGGTGCGTACCCAGGGTAGGCCTAGGGTGACATTCACCGCCCGATCAAAGGCCATCAGCTTGACGGGAATTAACCCCTGATCATGGTACAAAGCCAGGTAGGCATCGTGAGCCGTCGCTTTGGGTAAGGGGCCAAACCAGGCCTGCCCAGGGGCAACCCAGAGGGTATCGGCGGGCACGGGGCCATCAATCTGAACCTGGGGATAGCGCCGTCGCTGGGCCTCCAACCAGGGAATGAGATAGGCTGCCTCCTCCTGGCCCAGCTGCCCTCCTTCTCCGCTGTGGGGGTTGAGGCCCGCCACCGCTACCCGGGGATGGCTGAGGCCAAAGTCCTGCTGGAGACTGGTGAGCAGTAAATCTAGCTTCTCCGTGAGCAGGGCCGGCGTCAGGGTGGCAGGAACCTGCTGCAACGGAATATGGGTGGTGGCCAGCAGGGTGCGTAGGGACCATCCGGTGTGGGGAGATCGGGCCACAAAGGCCATGGCCACCCGATCCACACCCGCCCCCTCCGCCAGGCGCTCCGTTTGCCCGGGATAGGGATGGCCAGCGGCATGCCAGGCGGATTTGGCAATCGGACCGGTGACAATGGCATCAAAATGACCGGCGGTGGTCTGGGCGATCGCCGCATTCAGGTAGGCAAAGCTAGCTGCTCCGGTGGCGGCACTGGGTTTACCCAATTCCAGATCCGCCAGGGGCAGGGGAGGGGGGACTTCCCACCAGTCTATAGCCCCCAGATCCGCCAAGGGCCCCACCCGGGGGCATCGGCGTAGTGCCTGCAGGGACTGAGCCATCAGATCGGCGGTGCCAAACACGGTAATGGCTGCTTGATTCTGCCAGTCCTGAACCGCCAAAGCCTTCAAGATAACCTCCGGCCCAATGCCGGCAGGGTCTCCCAGGGTTAAGGCCAGGCGAGGCAGAGAGTTGGAGGCTAGAGAGTCAGTCAGGGGAGGCACCAAATTAGTCTAAAATAGGGCTGATTGAATTGATACAGCTGATTTAATACTGACATTATAGTCCTGTCCTAGGAGAAGCCATGGCTGCGGAAATTTTCAACACCAGCGTTATCATTTTCGTCCTTACCCTGGTGGGGCTAGGGCTAGGTTTTGTTATGCTGCGCCTCCAGGGCGGAGAAGAGTAAAGCTTGTTTCCTCACCGCAGGCTAGCAGGGGGGATAGATCTGATATTCTTGAATGAAGTTAAGTTTTGTATCATCCCCTCATGAAACTATTGGTGGTTGGCGCTACGGGCACCCTGGGACGGCAAATCGTTCGTCGCGCCCTGGACGAAGGTCACGATGTCCGATGTTTGGTTCGGAGCGCTCAACGAGCCAGTTTTTTGCGAGAGTGGGGGGTGGAGCTGATTCGGGGTAGTTTGACCAAGCCCGATACCCTGCCCCCCGCTTTAGAGGGGGTGGAGGCCGTGATCGATGCTGCCACCGCTCGCCCCTCAGAATCGGTCCTAGAGGTTGATGGGCAGGGCAAGGTTAACTTGATTGAGGCCACTAAAGCCGCTGGTATTCAGCGGTTTATTTTCATTTCCATTTTGAATTCCGATCGCTTTCCCCACGTCCCCCTGATGAAAATCAAGCACTCTACAGAGAAGCTTTTGGTTGAGTCGGGGTTAGATTACACCATTCTGCAGCCCTGTGGCTTTTTGCAGGGGTTGATCGGCCAGTACGCAATTCCCATTTTAGAAAAACAAGCCATTTGGGTGATGGGGGAGGCCGCTCCCATCGCCTACATGGATACCCAGGACATTGCTAAATTTGCCATCCGGGCCCTTACCCTGCCCGCCACCAGTAAGCGAAGCTTTCCCCTGGCGGGCCCCCGGGCCTGGGGTGCCTACGAAATTATCCGCCTCTGTGAGCGCAAGTGTGGCCAGGAGGCCAAGGTTTCCAGGGTTTCCCTGGGGCTGTTACGGGGCATTCGCCGAGTCGCCTACTTCTTTCAATGGGGTTGGAACTTTGCCGATCGCCTGGCTTTTGTCGAGGTGATCGCTGGCAGTCAGCCCTTAGATGCCCCCATGGAGGAGGTGTATCCGGTTTTTAGCATTGATCCTACAGAGATTACCACCCTCGAGGATTACCTGCAGGAATACTTCAGTCGAATTATGAAAAAGTTGAAGGAACTGGACTATGACCGCGATAAGGCCAGTAAGAAAAAGCTACCTTTCTAATCCTTAGCCGCAGTCGTTATCTAGTCTAAAACAATATAACGAATTCCACTCGGGTGAAGTGTGGTGTGAACGCCCCCCTGCCATCCTTATCAAGGGGGGTACAGTGTGAAACTCCTACAGCCAAGTACTGGGGGATTTAAAACTTAGCAAGTGTATATCTCACACTATCGAAAACCGCCATAGCAGTAGCGATGGTCAATTCTATCCAGGATAGATTAACCATCGCTCATCTAACTGCCGTCCCACTCGGCCCCTAGCAGTGGGAAACCGCCAGAGCTGGAACCTGTACTGGCTCCACCACCACCAGACCAGCGTCATTCAAATCCAGACGAGCGGTGTCGCCATCCTGTAGGGTACCGGCCAGGATGGCCTCCGCCAGGGGATCCTCGACCAGACGGGCGATCGCCCGTCGCATCGGCCGAGCACCGTAGCGCTGGTCGTAGCCCTGATCCGCCAGGTGATTACGGAAGGCGAGGGAGAAGGTCAGGGTGATTTGACGTTGGGCTAGCTGTTGATTGACCTGGTCTAACATCAGATCCGCCACCTGGTTGACTTGATCGCGACTCAGTTGACGGAAGACGATGATCTCATCCAATCGGTTCAGGAGCTCTGGCCGGAAATACTGCTTCATCTCTTCGTTCACCAGGTTACGGAGGTTATGGTACTGGCGGTCTGCCCCCTCACCCGCAAACTCAAACCCCAAGCTCTGCCCCCCCTTTTCAATCACCTGGGAACCGATGTTGGAGGTCATAATTATCAGGGTGTTCCTGAAGCTCACCGATCGCCCCTTGGAATCGGTCAAGCGGCCATCCTCCAACACCTGCAACAGCAAATTAAAGATTTCAGGGTGGGCCTTTTCGATCTCATCCAGCAGAATCACACTGTAGGGCCGCCGGCGTACCGCCTCGGTCAGTTGCCCCCCCTCGTTGTAGCCGACAAAGCCAGGGGGAGCACCGATCAGCTTGGAAACGGTATGACTTTCCATAAATTCCGACATATCCAAGCGAATCATTGCCTCTGCTGAGCTAAACAGGGCGACGGCCAGGGCTTTAGCTAATTCCGTTTTACCCACCCCGGTAGGGCCAGAAAACACCAGGCTAGCAATAGGCCGTTCAGGGTTGGCCAGCCCCGACCGGGATCGGCGAATGGCACGGGCCACCGCCACTACCGCCTCCTGCTGCCCCACCACCCGTTGGTGTAGCACCTCCTCCATGTGCATGAGGCGAGCAGCATCGGTTTCAGTCATGCGGTTGACGGGCACCCCAGTCCAGGCCGCCACTATGTCAGCAATGTTCTCAGTATCAACCACCGGCAGGCTGAGCTGGGGGGACAGGTTGGCAACACCCTCCGGCAGGTCGACCAGGACCTGTTGCCGTAGGTTCTGTTGCTCCTGAAGTAGGACCTTAGCCTTATCAAAGTCCTGCCGTTGGATAGCGTCATCTAGCTCGGTATTTAACTGGTGCAGTTGTTGTTTCACTGCTTTGCTGAGGTGGCGAGGCATAAACCGCAGCTTCACCTGGGAGCCAGCTTCATCGATCAGATCAATGGCCTTATCAGGCAAGTGCCGATCGCTAATGTAGCGATCGGCAAGCCGGGCCGCCGCCACCAGAGCGCCATCGGTAATCGTGACCTGGTGGAATTGTTCGTAACGACTACGCAAGCCCTGCAAAATTTCCAGGGTTTCCTCCACGGAGGGAGGATTCACCATAACCGGTTGGAAACGGCGCTCCAGGGCGGCATCCCGCTCTATGTGCTGGCGAAACTCATCCAGGGTGGTAGCCCCAATACACTGCATTTCCCCCCGGGCCAGGGCTGGCTTCAGCAGGTTAGCGGCATCCATGCCACCTTCCAGGGATCCAGCCCCAATCAGGGTATGAATTTCATCGATCACCAAAATTACGCTCGGATCCTGGCGCACCTCCTCCACCAGCTGGGTAAGGCGCTCCTCGAAGTCACCGCGGAACCGAGTGCCTGACACCAGCGACCCCATACTCAGGCTAATCACCCGCCTATTCAACAGGACGTCGGGTACAGCCTGATTAACGATGCGCTGGGCCAGACCTTCAGCGATCGCCGTCTTACCAACCCCTGGCTCCCCGAGCAGGATCGGATTATTTTTAGTGCGTCTCCCTAGGATTTGCACTACTCGTTCAATTTCCTGGGCCCGACCCACCACCGGATCGATCTTACCCTGGGCCGCCAAGTTAGTCAGATCGGTACCAAATTCCTTCAGAACCTTATTACCCTTACGGCCGTTCTCCCGACCAGGAGCCCCGTTAGGTCGCCCCTGGGGGAGGGCCGCCACCTCTCCCAACTCCTGAATCACTCGGGTCCGCACCTTGACCGGATCAACCCCCAGGTTGGTCAGCACTCGATAGGCTACACTCTCGCTATTGTGGGTCAAACTAAGCAACAGGTGCTCCGGCTCTATGTAAGCGGCATCCATCTTGCGAGCCTCCTGGAAGGCCTGTTCAAACACCTGCTTAACCTTAGGCGTAAAGGGAATCTCGGGGGGAACGCTGCCGCTGCCGCGACCGATAATCGCCTCCACCTCAGCGCGGGCATCATCGAGGTTAACCCCCAGTTCATTCAGCACCTGAGCCGCCATAGTGGAGCCCTCTTTGATCAGTCCCAGCAAGAGTTGCTCAGTACCCACAAAATTATGACGTAGCCGCCGGGCCTCCTCTTGGGCCTTCATGATGACAGCGATGGCCGTATTCGTAAAATGTTCAAACATGGCGTTTTTTATAGAGTAACCAGCGGTGGAACGTTAAACCTTAACCAAAAACCTTAACCAGAGGGCATATAAAACTACAGTCAGAGAAAACTAGCCAAAATCCGTAACCCTTACACAGGGGAATAGGAGTATAAATTAATTCTTGACTTAACATTACTTTAGGTAATAACGGTCAATCCCGGGGGTGGGGAGAACCGTAGACAGGGGGTGAGGTTGACCAACAAGCCAGATAGGCATCGATGGCATGTAAGAGAGATTTGACAGGAGGGATAATTATTCCTTGGAGAAAAAGTTACATTACTTAATGTAAAAGTATAGCCTGTGGGCTGAGTTGTGCAAAGCTAAGGGCATTGAGCTTTGCTAATCCTTTAGGCTCGCCACTTAAGTTGTTGAGTTTTAACTGGAGTGATAAATTCCCGGTTTTCCTCCTGGCTGCGTTGGTATTCTTTTTTTAATTGGTAGTACCACCGTGCCAGGGTATCGGAGTCCTTAATTAGCCGTAGCACCGATTCGTACTTCAGCCCCTGCTGTTGTTTGATCACCACATCCCGATCTTGCCCCAAAAAGGTTTGCACTAACCAGGGCAGCAGGGGTTGAAGCAAATTCCCCCAGGGTAAGTCCCAATAGAGCTCAAAGGTGACATCGGTTTGATCAGGGGCAAGGGGGGTAACGGTGGTCAAATTCACCACCCGGTGGCGGCTCGTAGTAATTTCCTCGGTGCGAATACCAGGCAGATAAAAAATAATTTCGTTATCGGGTATGCCCCCCACCAGCCAGTAGCCCCGACCCATGTTGACCATGTGGTGCCTGCGCATGGTGAAACCGTAGGGGGAAGGATCAAACCACTTCACCTCTTCATTTAAGCGGCCACCCCGCCACCACCAGGCTCGATGGACAAAGGGAGAATGGGCAGGATCCATGAGGCCGACTACAGCGTGGTCAATGTAGCAGGGAAAGCGCACGGTGTAGGTGAAGTTGGGTTGGGCTTGATCGGCAAATCCAGGCACTCTGGGAATGTCGAAGGCCGCAGGCAGGGCTTTCCCCGGACGGGGATCGGCCATGTAGATCCAGAGGTTACCCTGTACCTCCTGGAGATCGTAATGCTTCACATTAAACCGACCCAGGTCCATCAGCTGATCCGGCAGCAGGGAGGGAATCTCCACACAATGGCCCTGGTGATCAAAGCGCCAGCCGTGATAGCAGCACTGCACCGTTTCCCCGTCGTACCGCCCACAGCTTAGGGGCACCGCTCGGTGGGGACAGATATCCCGCAGGGCAAAGGCCTGGCCCTGGTTGGTGCGGCCCAGCAGAATCGGCTCATCCAGCAGGGTTTTAGCCACCACCTGACCTGGCTTGAGGCGGTGACCGGGCATAACATGGTACCAAATGTTACGCAAAAAGGTCGTGTCGTTGACGGTAACCACAGCGATTGGCGGGATCCACTCGATTAATTCAGCATTCAATACTCTACCAGAGGGCGAGGACGCTCCAGACACGACTATGCCATACTCATTGAGTGATGCATTCAGCAGGTGTGTGGTGCTAGACGAACAGGCTAAAAAGACATTACTGCGTAAAATTCCCCACGGTCTTTATATCTGTGGTGTTAAGGATGGGGAGGAGATGAATGGGTTTACCGCCAGCTGGGTGATGCAGGCCTCCTTTAGCCCGCCCCTGGTGGTCAATTGCGTCAAGCAGGACTCCACCTCCCACGCCATGATCAAGGCGAGTGGTACCTTTGCCCTAAGCTTTCTAGAGGCTGGCCAGAAGGACCTGGCTCAAAACTTTTTCAAGCCATTGCACCGGGTCGGCAATAAGTTTGCCGACGTGGAGTTCTATCCCGCGCCGGAAACCGGTTGTCCGGTGATTAAGGACAGCCTGGGCTACGTTGAGTGTCGTCTGGTGGGCACCCTAGAGCACGGCGACCACACGGTCTTTGTGGGGGAAGTGGTGGGGGCGGGGCTGCATCGACAGGGAGAACCCCTGCTCCTAGAGAGTACGGGCTGGAACTACGGCGGGTAGGTGAACAAGGCCTTATCTATGCCGGAGTCCTGGTGGATTGTCCTGCCGGTTCTGGCAAACATCACCCTGGCGGTGGCCGGTTTCTACCTGGCCTGGAGAATTTGGCGATGGCGCCAAGCCCTGATCACCCTCAGGGCCCAACTCGATTACTGGCAGGGGCAATTGCTCCAGGGGGTTAACCCTGTCCTGATCGAGCCAACCCTGGGTAAGCTAACCCACCTGAAACAAACCTATGGCCGGGTCTCTCAACAGATCCAGAGAGGCGGTCAAATCCTCACCTGGGTGAGTTTAGCCTGGCGGCTAGGGCGGGGGTGGCGACGATCTACCCGGGCTAGGGCAAAAGGTCTCCAGCCTTGGCATTCCCGCCGCCACGAAAAGCGCTAGGATGACCATAGGGATTGCAGTCTAACCGGTGGATTTCAACCCGTTAGTAGTGGAGAATGAGGGCTATGGATGATCGTCAGTCCAATGGGTTCATGGGTGGGCTGTTGGTAGGAGCCGCCCTAGGAGCGATCGCGGGCCTGCTGGTTGCCCCTCGCCCTGGGCGGGAAACCCGCCAAATTCTGAAGAAATCCGCCGATGCTCTGCCCGATTTGGTGGAGGATCTGGCCAGCACCCTGCAGATCCAATCCGATCGCCTCTCCGCCACCGCCCTGGTGAACTGGGACCATACCCTGGAACGGTTGCGCCTGGCGATCGCCGCTGGCCAGGATGCCACCCGTCAGGAGTATAGCCACCTCAGTCAGATGGCCACGGCGCGATCGCCCCAGCATCCCGGACAGCCCTAACCAAACTAAAGGGAAGCGACCTTGACCAATCCATTGTTGTGGTTAACGCTGTCCCTGCTGCTCCTAACTGTCAGCCTGACGACGGTTTTACTGGTGGCGGTACCCGCTCTCCAGGAGTTGGGCAGAGCTGCCCGTACGGCGGAGAAACTATTTGACACCCTGCATCGGGAACTGCCCCCCACCCTGGAGGCACTGCGACTGACTGGCCGGGAACTCGCTGAGCTGGGCGAAGATGTGGAGACCGGGGTACGGCGGGCGGCAGAGGTGGTCAGGCAGGTGGATGAAGGCTTGAACCTGGCTCGCCAACAGGTGGAACGGGTGGAACGGGGCCGCCGCAGTGTGTGGGTTGGGGTAAGGGCTGCCTGGCAGGTGTGGCGGAGTCAGCCCCAGGTCAGCCAGCAGCCCCGCCCTAAGAGACTGGGGCATCGCCGTTCTAACCTGCCGGAGTGGGAACGGCGATCGACCTCCTCCCCACCGGAGCCTGCACCAGAAAAGCAATCTCTCCTTTCCCCTAAGGCTCCGTCCCCAGGAGCTCACCCTGGTCAAGGGGAGCGTCCTCCATCGATTCCCCTGGTCCCCCCTACCGATCCATGGTTTTAGCAATCCAGGTTGCCTCTATCTCCATTAACGATGGCGAGCAGACCTAGCCAATCAGCAAGTCTTCCTCGGGGTATTGCACCGCCGTAGGCCTGGGGTCCCCCAGGAGAGCTGCCATAAATAACAGCACTCCAACCCGGCCCAGGTACATCGTGATAACGATCACCACCTGGCTAAAGGCGGATAGTTTAGCGGTAATTCCTGTGCTTAAGCCCACGGTGGCGAAGGCCGACACGGTTTCGAAGAGCACGGCAATAAAGTTGAGCTCGGGGTTACTGATGGAAATCAGCATGGTGGCTAAAATCACTACTAACCCGGAGCCCACCACCACCGCTACGGTCTTTAAGACCCGGATGGGGGGAATCTGCCGTCGGTAGCACAGCACCTTCTCCTTACCCTGCAGCACCGCCAGGGTACAAACCAGCAGGATGCGAAAGGTGGTGGTCTTGATGCCGCCCCCCGTGCCGCCTGGACTGGCGCCAATAAACATCAGGGCAATCATGGTAAAAAGGGAAGCATTGCCCATGGCGCCAATGTCGATACTGTTAAACCCAGCGGTTCGGGCGACCACCGACTGGAACCAGGCCGCCAGTAACTTAACCGGTACCGGTAAGTTGCCCAGGGTATCAGGATTATTGAACTCAGTGGCAAACAGGGCAAAGGTACCCAGGATTAATAGTACCAGGGTCGTACTGGTAACAATTTTATAGTTAAGGGAGAAATTCAGGCGCCTAGGGTTACCCTTCAGATAGGCCCGCAGCCCCATAAACATTTCCACAATCACCTCGTAACCCAGACCGCCAAAAATAATTAGCAGGGAGATGATTAGATTAATCCAGAGGTGATCTTGATAGCCGATGATATTGTCAAAAAATAGGCTGAAGCCGGCATTATTAAAGGCGCTAACGCTATGGAAAACCGATAACCACAGGCTTTGACCAGCACCGTATTCGCCCCTAAAGGCGGGATAGAAACAGAACACACCGGCAATTTCAAAAACCATGGTCATGGCAATGACAGAGGGCAGCAGGGCCTTACCAGCGGCTAATTCTGTTTGATCCATCGATTGTTGAATGGCTACCCGATCCTTGAGTTTGAGGCGCTGGCCCAGCAGTAGCAACAGTAGGGTGGTGGCGGTCATATAGCCCAGGCCACCAATTTGAATTAAAGTAACAATGACGGCCTGACCAAAGGAGGAGAAGTAGGTGCCCGTATCCACCACCACCAGGCCCGTCACACAGACCGCTGAGGTGGAGGTAAATAAGGCTACCAGGGGGCTTCCCCAACTTCCACCGGTGACGGCAAACGGGAGCATTAAGAGCAGGCTACCAAGGCTAATTACCACCAAAAACCCCAGACAGATGGTTCTAGGTACGGTCATTGGCATCGATCTGGCTCCCTTTCCTGTAGTAGCCCTTCTATATTTCCATGGGTTGATGATTTTGCAGCGATCCAATGGCCATAACTATGGAACAAATCGCTAAAGCTGGGCCATAATGACGCCAAGGAATGGAGCATTGCCATGCAGCTCTGGTTGGTCTGCTGTTTAATTTTGTTTATTGCCACCGAAGGCTGGCAGCGTTTGAGCCATGTCGATCTGTCCCTACCCCTGGTGCTGATTGGGGGCATTGGCTTAGCGATCGCCTCCCAGTCCTGGCCTCGATCAATCCCACCCCCTGCCCCATCCTCCCAGGCGGTTTCCCCGCCCTCACCGCAGCGGGTAATCGACCCCCCCTCCAGGTCCGGACGATCTTCCATTTCCTTTGAGATTGCTAAGCCCAAGGCCAAAGCCCGGGTTTGATATAGAGGGTTAACGACCCATCTGCCGCTTTAAGTCCTCCAACTCCTGTTCGGTTTCCCATCTTTGAAAGGATTCTTCCACCGGGTCCAGGGGGGTGGAGTTAGCGCCCTCGAAGGCAGAACCATACCAGCCCGCATCCCAGCTGGTGGCAGAGCGCTGGGATGCCCGTTCTGCTTCCACCTGGGCGATCTTCAACTTCAGCTCACGGCGACGCTGGTGGATCTGTTGTTGGAGGGACCGGGTCTGGTCAATCTGCTGATTCACCCCCTGCATCTGCCCCCAATACTGGTTGCCCTGGCGCAACAGGCTAGCCTCCCGTTCCTCCGCCAACTTAACCAGATCGGGGCGCTGGGCGAGCCCGGCTCGATCGATGCGACCGTGCCACTTCTGAATTTCCTGGGCAGTACTGAGGATGCTCTCCTCCAATTGCCTTTGGCGTCGCTTTAGATCCCCCAGTAGGTTAATCGCATCCTGTTCCTGACCGCGCAGTTGGTCCTCTAAGCCTAGCAACTCTAAATGGGGGTTTGCCTTGAGAAACTCATCCAGGCGGGTTTCCAGAAAGCGACTTAGATCTTCAAATAACCCCATGTCACCCCCAGCTAAAATTGCTGGCCAATGTACAGCGATCGCACATCACCGTTACGCCGGACCACCACCTCCTGATGGGTAACGGATACTAGAGTCCATCCGGCGGTACCAATCCGTTCACCGATATAAACCCGCTGGGGCACCCCGTTAACCTCAAAGAGGGCAGCGGAACGTTCGCCCAATTCCAGCACCCCCACCAGCCGGTGGACCACCCCAGGGGTAGGGCTTGGGATGGGGGCTGGATCGGCTTGGACCAGGGGCGAACCAGCGGGCCTGGCAGGTTGGGGTAAGGCAGGCTGCGCGGTTTGGTAGGGGATATAAACCCGCTCAATCACGTTGATAGGACCGCCGGGGTCGCCACTGCTACCAGGGCTGGAGGGCATGGGAAGCAAGGTTAAGGAAGGGGGTTCGCCCCCGCCTTGAGTAGGCAGAGCAGGGATCTGAGCAGCCAGATTGGTTTTCTTCTCGATCACCTGCAGCGATCGCTGCAGGTATTGCAAAAATTCAGCATTAGCAGCATCGCTGGTATTGGTTGGCACCGTCACCGGCTGATGATGATTAATCCATAGCACCGCCGCCAAACCGGTTAGGGAAAGACCTGTGGATAAAAGCAGTAGGCGATCCAACAGGCGTCCCAAGGAAGTTCTGCCCTGGGGTGGGGCTAGGGTAAGGGCTGAGTCCTGAGTTTCGGTCTCTGCCGCTAACAAAGCCAGGGCCTCACTACCGCTATCTAGGGTAGGGGAGGAACTAGCTGGGATAGGCTCGGCGTTGACCGATAGATCCTTCTCCACGGAGGGCGTCAGGGCTAAGCTGGCATTGACCCGTTCCAGGGTATCGTTGTCACCCTCCAGGAGCTTATCCACCTCCTCAAACAACGAATTGATCAGGGTATCGGCATAGGTCCTGACCAGGGCTTCCGGATTGGCGTCTAGAGCCTCCTCTAGGTTGATAACCCCATGGCTGCTAGGTCCAGGGGCATCGTTACGACTGGCTAGGCTGGCCGTGGGGAGAATTTTGTCCTGGCTCATGGAAATGACATCCTAACTGACAATAGGGTAATTCACTAAAGTCAATACACCGAAACACCGAACTACCTTGGGCAATCTTCGGTAATCTGACGAAGTGTACCTCAACTATTTAAATCTTTCACCCGGTATAATACATTTATTGTATTTATTTGCCTAACTTGGTGATGCCTAAGTACGTACTTTGGGGCACTTACTGCGACAATGCACTGGAAAGGCGCATCCCCTATCGCCAAGCCCACCTAGAGGGTTTGCGATCCCAGAAGGAACAGGGCGTCTTGTTGGCCTTGGGTCCCACCCTTGACAATACCAAGGTGTTTGGCATCTACGAGGCCCCTGCGGAGGCAACGGTGCGGCAATTGGTGGAGGCTGATCCCTACTGGCAACACGGTATCTGGACGGATTACACTGTCTATGAATGGAATCAAGTCTTTTAGCCTCAGCCTGGGCATTGTCGATCAGGGCCTTTTCCTTTAGTTGGGGTTCTTTCCGCCTATGCCAGCCAAGTTTTCTCCCTCCCTCTACGAACAAAGCCAAAAACTACTACAGCAGTACCAGGATCGGCCCGATCATGAGCTGCGCAACCAATTGGTGCAGATCCACATTGGCTTGGTACGACAGGAGGCCCATCGATGGCTAGGCCGCTGTCACGAGAGCAGCGATGAGCTGATCCAGGTAGGTAGTATGGGTTTGATACGAGCGATCGAACGATTTGATCTGAATCAAGGCTATGCGTTTAGTTCTTTTGCCGTTCCCTACATTCGGGGGGAGATTCGGCATTACCTGCGAGATCGGAGTTTGCCAATGCGAATTCCTCGTCGTTGGCAAACCTTAGAGACCCGATCTACCGAGGTGGTACGCCGTCTTCAACAGCAGCTAGAGCGTCCCCCCCACGATCGGGAAATTGCCACTGCCCTGGGTGTTTCCCTGGGGGAATGGCAAGAGGTAAAACTAGCTGGTCAAAATCGCCACCTGATTAGCCTTGATTCCCCCCTGCAGGGGGATGATTCAATCTCACTAATGGAGTCACTGCCGGATCCACGCTACAAAAGCTTTCAACTGGCCCAGGAGGATCAAATCCGTTTGCAACAGGCGATGGAGCAGCTAGAACGGCGCACCCGTGAGATTTTAGAGTTTGTCTTTCTCTACGACCTGACCCAAAAGGAGACCGCTGAGCGTCTCGGTATTAGCGTGGTTACAGTTTCACGACGGGTAAAGCAGGGGCTACATCACCTCAAGTCCCTGATGACCCATGGTGGAGGCTAGCCCACCATAAAATTGGCTGATTGCCTATGTCCCGAGGATTCTAATCAAGACTCTACATAGCAGGAATGCTGAGGGGCGGTTCAGTTCCTGAAAAATGAGCTATTGTGGGAGCGTTATCCTAGGGCAGTTATCCTGGGGCAATTGAGGAGTTCCGTCGGAATGGGGTCTAGTCTCTTTTTACTCTTGTTTTTGCTGGGAGTTATACTCTCCCTCCTAGGAGGCGTGATCGGCATCATCGATGCTTTTAAGGTCAGTCCAGTCTGGGGCTTGTTAACCCTACTGATTCCCTTTGCCCTTCTGGTTTTTTGTATAAAGTTCTGGGAAAGACGCCGTTGGGCCCGCAATAGTTTGGTTTTGGGGCTGCTGGGGTTATTGTCTATGGTGATTGGCATGCCCTTTCTGCAGGGTTTGCTAAACCGGCGGGTGGCCAGTGGCGATCAACCTGCCCAGACCTTTCCCGTGGAACAGGTGCCCGCCTCTGAGGTCAAGGCAGAAGACAAAATTTTTGCCGAGCCACTGGTGCCAGCAGCTCCGGGTTTTGCCGCTATCGCTCAGGCTAACCTAATCCAGTCCACCGATGCCGATGAACGTCGCCGTTTGGTGAATAGTAGCCGCCCCGATCCCTTTGCGACGGTACCCATTCCTCCTCCCCCATTGGGGACGCTTAATCAGGTCTCAACGCTCCCCCCCGGACCGGTTAAGGCTCCAGTAACCATCTCGCCATCAGTGCCTTCGGGTCAGCGCCCAGGATCACCTGGTATGCCCTCTGGAGCAGGATCAAAACCCACCACAATCGGTACCTCAACCCCCTCTCCTGGAGCACCGTCAGGAACCACTAGCGGCACCGGTACTCCCCAGCCTAGCCTGCCCCTGCAGGCAGAGCAGGTTCAGGTGACTGGGGTAATTGCCCTGGGAGGCTACCGCTATGCCATTGTGCAGTCGCCGGAGCAGCCCGGTGGTCAGTATATTCAGGTTGGCCAACGGTTTGGTGAAGGCAACCAGATTCTGGTGAAAAGAATTGAGATTAAAGGCCAGGAGCCCATTGTGGTTTTAGAGGAAAAGGGTAGGGAAGTTCCTCGTTTCGTCGGACCAGCGTCGCAGGTTTAACACCGACTCTCAACGCCTAAGGGTGTCAATTATGCCGCGGTAGCCCTGACCCCATGGCAGAATGACAGTACAGTATAGATTTGGTGTGAGGCCGTCACCTATGCCGTTAACAACGGTGATTTTTCATGGGTTATGGGGTTTAGCTGCGATTTTGCTGGCAGAGCTAGTGCGCGATGGCTATCACGTTTTGGGCCATTACTATGGCCCCCTAATGCGTCTTCATAACTGGCATCACCGGGTCTATAGAAAGGATTTTACGCCGGTGAGCGACAGCCTCTACCGCCAGGCCCACCTGGTTAACGATGTGCCAGAAGCCCTGGTGATGATCGCCATTTTGGCGGTCATCGCCCTGGTTACGGGGCTATGGGGTCTGTGGGCTGGAGTAATCTATAGTTTTACCTTTTTGACTACGGCGATCGCCCGCTCTCGGGGTTGGTTAATCACCACCGATCTGACCCACGAACCTGGGGAACTGACCACTCCCCCCAGCAACTGGTGGGTAAACCGTACCTATCACTGGCGTCACCATTTTGATGACACCAATGCCTATTTTTCTGGATCCATCACCCTGGTGGACAAGATTCTGGGTACCGCAGTCTCCCTCAAGGGAAAAACCGTAGCAGTCACCGGTGCTTCCGGTGCCCTAGGACAGTCGTTGCTGCGGGAGTTGCAGCGGCAAAAGGTCAAACCCATTGCCCTGACCACCGCCTCCCCCGATCAGTTCAGTGGTGACATACCGGTTTGGTCCTGGCAACCCGGGGCAGAGATGGACCTGGAGGAACGCCTCAAGGGGGTAGATATTTTGGTGATCAACCATGGTGTTAATGTGCACGGCTGCCGCAACCCTGGAGCGGTAGACACCTCCCTGGAGGTAAATGCCCTCTCCAGTTGGCGGTTGATGCAGGTCTTTTTTAGTACGGTGCAAACCTCTCCCCATCGGGCCAATAAGGAGGTTTGGGTGAACACCTCAGAGGCGGAGGTGAGCCCCGCCTTTAGCCCCCTCTACGAAATCTCCAAGCGTTTGTTGGGGGATCTGGTTACCCTCGGTCAATTAGATGCTCCCTGTGTGGTGCGTAGGGTGATTTTAGGGCCCTTTAAAAGTCAGCTCAATCCCATTGGTATCCTCTCGGCGGACTGGGTGGCCTGGGCCGTGGTGGCCCTGGCTAAACGCAATGTGCATAGCATTATTGTCACCATTAACCCCCTTACCTATCTGCTATTTCCCCTAAAGGAATGGGGGCAGAGGGTCTACTTCAAACTCTTTTCCCGCCCTGATTGAGTCTCTACTCCCCTTCCCCTACTCTCCAGCCCTAGTCCGATGATCGACAGCGGTCTGCTTCCTTTAGAATTCTAGGTATTTAGTTTTTACTCTGCCCCTTTGACCCATGTCCCACCCCACCGATATCGCCACTCTGGCGGCCTGGATGGCGGCTGACTTTAGCAATCAGCAGCAGGCCTTTGATAACCCCCCTCTGTTTGCCCACATTCGGGTGTGTATGCGGCCTCTGCCGGTGGAGCTGTTGGCGGGGGTAGGGTTCTACCTAGAGCAGGCCTACGACTTTCAATTGCAGCGGCCCTATCGATCCCGGGGAATGCGATTGTTGCCTCAGGGTGACCACATTTGCATTGAGAACTATACCCTCAGGAACGGGGAGGCGTTCTACGGGGCCGCCCGCGATCGCGATCGGCTGGCCCAACTGACCCCCGATCAGTTTGAAAAAACCCCTGGTTGCGACATGGTTGTGCACTGGACCGGCCATAGCTTTAAAGGATCGGTGGAACCCGGCCAAGCCTGCATGGTCGAACGCAATGGTCGGCTTACCTACCTGGATAGTGAGTTTGAGATTGATCAACACCAATTTATCAGTTGGGACCGGGGTCGCGATCCGGCTACCCACGAACATATCTGGGGGGCCCTGGCCGGCCCCTTCCAGTTTCAGCGCCGGGTCAGCTTTGCCGATGAGGTGCAACTGTAATGGAGAAGCCTGTAGAGTCCAAGTATACCCCCGGGGAAATTGAGCCTAAGTGGCAACGGATCTGGGCTGATCAAGGTCTAGATCAAGCTCAGGAAAGGGCCGAACAGCCTAAGTTCTACGCCCTTTCCATGTTTCCCTACCCGTCGGGTAATCTGCACATGGGCCATGTGCGCAACTACACCATCACCGATGTGGTGGCCCGGGTACGCCGGATGCAGGGCTATCGGGTGCTGCACCCCATGGGGTGGGATGCCTTTGGGTTGCCGGCGGAAAACGCCGCCATCGATCGCGGCATTCACCCCGCCCAGTGGACCCAGCAGAACATTGCCCAGATGAAGCAGCAGTTGCAGCAATTGGGGCTGTCCTACGACTGGAGCCGGGAGGTGACCACCTGTGCCCCCGACTACTATCGCTGGACCCAGTGGATCTTTCTGCAGATGCTGGCCATGGGGCTGGCCTACCAGCGGGAGGCGGCGGTGAATTGGGACCCGGTGGACCAAACCGTGCTGGCCAACGAGCAGGTGGATAGTGAGGGCAGGTCCTGGCGATCGGGTGCCCTGGTGGAGAAAAAGCTGCTACGCCAGTGGTTCCTGAAAATCACCGCCTACGCCGAAGAACTACTCACCTCCCTGGATCAACTCACCGGTTGGCCAGAGCGGGTCAAACTGATGCAGGCCAACTGGATTGGCAAATCCACCGGCGCCCGGGTGGTGTTTAAAACCGCCCAGGGGGAGGATCTGCCGGTGTTTACCACCCGCCCCGACACCCTCTGGGGGACCACCTTTTTAGTACTCTCACCAGAGCATCCCCTGGTGGAGCCCCTCACCACCCCCGATCGCCGCGCCGGGGTGAGGGACTACTGCCAGCGGGCGGCGGCCCAGAGCGATCAGGACCGCACCGCCGAGGGCCGGGAAAAAACCGGGGTGTGGACCGGTAGCTACGGCCTCAACCCCGTCAATGGCGAGGCCCTGCCCATCTGGTTGGCGGACTACGTGCTGATGGGCTACGGCACCGGCGCCATTATGGCGGTGCCGGCCCACGACCAGCGCGACTTTGAGTTTGCCCGCCGCTTTCAGTTGCCGGTGCGGCTGGTGGTGCAGCCCCCGGGGGAAACCCTACAGGGGGATCGCCTCACCGCCGCCTGGCCCGGCGAGGGGGTGATGGTGAATTCCGGCCCCCTGGATGGGTTGCCCGCCGGCAAAGCCCCCGGCCAGAGCGTGGCGACGGCGATTCAGTGGCTTGAGCAGCAGGGCCAGGGCCAGGGGGAAGCCAACTATCGCCTGCGGGATTGGCTGATTTCCCGCCAGCGCTACTGGGGGGTGCCGATTCCGGTGATCCACTGCCCCACCTGTGGGGTGGTGCCGGTGCCGGAGGCGGATCTGCCGGTGACCCTGCCAGAGGATGTGGAGTTTTCCGGGCGGGGGGCCTCTCCCCTGGCCCAGTTAGAGACCTGGGTGCAAGTACCCTGCCCCACCTGTGGCACCCCGGCCCGCCGGGAAACCGACACCATGGATACCTTTATTGATTCCTCCTGGTACTTTCTACGCTACACCGATGCCCAAAATGCCGATCAACCCTTTGCCGCCGATCGGGTGAAGGGCTGGATGCCGGTGGACCAGTACGTGGGGGGGATTGAGCATGCCATCCTGCACCTGCTCTATTCCCGGTTTTTAACCAAGGTGCTGCGCGATCGCCAACTGCTCACTTGCGACGAACCCTTTCAGCGGTTGCTCACCCAGGGGATGGTGCAGAACCTCACCTACAAGAACCCCAAGACCGGTAGGTACGTGCCGGTGGCGGCGATCGCCGACCCCAGCCAGCCCATGGACCCGGAGACCGGCGATCGGCTGGAGGGGTTCTACGAGAAAATGTCCAAGTCTAAGTACAATGGCGTCGACCCCCAGACGGTGCTGGCCCGCTACGGCGCCGACACCGCCCGTATGTTCATTCTCTTTAAGGCTCCGCCAGAAAAGGACCTGGAATGGGACGATGCCGATGTGGAGGGGCAGTTTCGCTTCCTCAACCGGGTATGGCGGCTGGTGAGGGAGTTTAGCGAAGGCTCCCCCCCCAGCCCCGCCGCCCCCCTCAGCCGGGAGGAGAAAACCCTGAATCGGGCCATCCACACCGCCATCCAGGCAGTCACCGAAGACATCGACGGCGACTACCAGTTCAACACCGCCGTCTCCGAGTTGATGAAGCTGAGCAATGCCCTGGGGGATGCCCCCTGCAAAACCTCTCCGGTCTACGGCGAAGGCATCCACACCCTGGTGTTGCTGCTGGCCCCCTTCGCCCCCCACCTGGCGGAGGAGCTCTGGCACCGCCTGGGCCAAGCCGGGTCGGTGCATCAGGCCCGTTGGCCCCGCTATGATCCAACGGCGATGGTGGCGGATGAGATCACCCTGGTGATTCAGGTGATGGGCAAAACCCGCGGTACCCTGACCGTGCCCGCCGATTCTGATCGCAACGCCCTGGAGCAGTACGCCCGGGACTCGGAGATCGCCCAGCGCTACCTGGCGGGCAAGACGGTCAAAAAGGTGATTGTGGTGCCGGGTAAGTTGGTGAACTTTGTGGTGGCGAATTAGGGGGGATGGGCAGAGCGCTATGGGGCCATCCCTGGATCAGGGATGGGCTATGCTAAGGCTATGAAGTGCTTATTGCTAACCCTGATCCAGGCCTACCGGCGGGTGATTTCCCCCCTGCTGCCCCCCACCTGTCGGTTTACCCCCACCTGCTCCCAGTATGCCCTGACGGCGGTGGAGCGCTTTGGCCCCCTGCAGGGCAGTTGGCTGGCCCTACGGCGGATCAGCCGCTGTCACCCCCTCCACCCCGGCGGCTACGATCCGGTGCCGGAGCTTGACAATGGTCACCCTGGGCACCGTTCCTAAACCCGTGCCTGTGGGTACAATGAACGGCTATGGTCAACCTTCCCCCCGATCCAATTCAGATTAACCCTGGCCAACCCGCCACCTTGCTGCCGGCCCTGCCCCATCCCCCCCAGGTGATTAGTCAGGGGCTGGCGGCTAAGGGGGAGCTGGTGTTGCTTGGTTACGATCACCTGCCCCCTGGCCAGTCCACCGATTACAGTCTGACCGGCTACCACGGCCTCTATCTCAGCCAGGGTCCAGCCACCTTCAGGGAACGGTTAGATGGCCGCTTCTATCAAGGCTGCCGGGATGGCGCAATCGCCCTGATTCCCGCCGGGGTCACCCACCAGACCGCCTGGGATCAACCGATTTCCCCCAGGCTGTTGTTTGTCAAAACCGCCTTTGTCCAGGGGGTGGCCCTGGATCGGGTGGTGGGCAACACCCTGGAGCTAGTGCCCAGTCCCTGCTGGGATGATCAGTATTTGTACCATCTAGTCGCGGCCCTGCAGCAGGAACTCCAACACCCCAGCCCCCAGCAAACCAGCGCCCTCTATCAGGAACGCCTGGGGCTGGCCCTGGCGGGGTATCTGTTACAGCGCTATGCCTGCTGTCGGGTAAAACCCCTGCCGGCGCCAAGCACCCTGGGTCAGCTCCAGCTGAAACAACTGACGGATTATATCGAGACCTACCTCTATGAGCCCCTGCAGTTGAGCGCTCTAGCCGAGTTGGTGGGGCTCAGCCCCCTGGAGCTAGACCGGGGGTTTCACCAGACCACCGGTATGCCCCTGCAGCACTACCTGCAGCAGCGGTATCAAGCCCGAGCCCACCAGCTGCTTAATCGCCTGATGGCGGAGGACAATGCTACTCCTCTGGAGGATGGTCCAACAAATGGGGATTGCCCAACCCCTGCAAAATCATTGATGCTGCACCAGCTTAATGATCTGGTGTTGACTCAAACCGGTGTGTCCTTAAATAATCACCAGCTGCGGATTTTGTCGGGCGTCCTGGAGGGTCGGAGCTACCGCCAAATTGCTCAGGAAGCCCAGGTTTCCCCGACTTACCTGAAGAAGGTAGCCGCTAACCTATGGCAGAGTCTATCCCCTATACTAGGTCAACCAGTGGATAAATCTAACCTACGATCCTGTTTAGAAGCCATGTTAGCCTAGAAAACGTAACTTTGGTCAGAACGCTTTAAGACATGGTTGATCAGACAGAGCTAATCCTAAAGCACCGGATTCAGTATCTTTTTTCTCTGCTTAATCAAAATCTGAAAGACCTGATCGCTAGTCCGACTCAAGTAGTTCGCTTGAACTGTTTTGAGCGTTCTGTACCGACGTTCTAGGGGATCACTCCGGCTCGCCTCTGCCCTGCACCAAAATGCATTGCCGAACTGGGTTCTAAACGTTCTGACCAAATCTGACCAAAGTTGTATTTTGAATTATTTAGTGCAAGGAGGCAGGGGTATGTGTGGCATCGTTGGATATATAGGAACTCGACCAGCGCTAGACATTCTCATGGAGGGTTTGCGCAAACTCGAGTACCGCGGCTACGACTCAGCCGGTGTCGCCACGGTACTCGAGGCAGAGTTGCAGTGTGTACGGGCCAAGGGCAAGTTGCAAAACCTGCAAGACAAGCTGGATGGCCTAGATAATCCAGCGCGTCTAGGCATTGGCCATACTCGCTGGGCCACCCATGGTAAACCGGAGGAATATAACGCCCATCCCCACCGCGATACCCATGGACGGGTAGCGGTGGTGCAAAACGGGATTATTGAAAACTATCGAGAACTGCGGGAGCGGCTCAAGGCCCAGGGCCATCAGTTTGTCTCTGACACCGACACGGAGGTCGTACCCCATCTAATCTCATCCTATCTTGAGCAATTGCGTCAGGTTAGCAATCAGAATTCTGGCCGATCCTATTTATTAGAGGCCGTGCGTGTAGCGGCCCATGATCTACAGGGAGCCTTTGCCCTGGCGGTGATCAGCGCCGATTTCCCCGATGAGTTGGTGGTGGTGCGTCAGCAAGCCCCCCTGGTGATTGGGTTTGGGCAGGGGGAGTTTTTCTGTGCCTCCGATACCCCGGCGATTGTGCCCTATACTCGGGCGGTGCTGCCCCTGGAAAATGGAGAATTGGCTAGCTTGACCCCCCTGGGGGTAGAGGTCTACAACCTGGCGGGCGATCGCCTCCGCAAACACCCGATTACCCTCAACTGGAACCCCATCATGGTGGAAAAACAAGGGTTCCGCCATTTCATGCTCAAGGAAATCTACGAACAGCCAGGGGTGGTGCGTACCGCTTTAGAGACCTACATCGACAATGGCTGGACCGCCGCCGCCAATCCTGGTAGCCCGGTGCGGCTCAACCTGCCTCCTGAACTGCTGGAGGGGCTTGATCAGGTGCAAATTGTTGCCTGTGGAACCAGTTGGCATGCTGGTTTGATAGGTAAGTACCTGATTGAACAACTGGCGGGGCTGCCCACCCTGGTGCAGTACGCCTCTGAGTTTCGCTACTCCCCTACCCCCCTGACTCCCCGCACCCTGATGATCGGGGTGACCCAGTCCGGGGAAACCGCCGATACCCTGGCGGCCCTGGAAATGGAGCAGGACCGCCGTCGATCTCAGGCTGACTCCGCTTTTGCCCCCCGGCTTTTAGGCATTACCAATCGCCCAGAGAGCTCCCTGGCCCGCCTGGTGCCCGCCATCATTGACACCCATGCTGGCCTGGAAATTGGCGTGGCCGCCACCAAAACCTTCACCGCCCAGGTCATGGCCTTTTACTTTCTGGCCCTGGATCTGGCCTATCGTCGCCAGACCATCCCCCTGGAAACCCTGGAAACCCTGCTCAACGGTATGTACGAGCTACCGGGCCAGATTGAGCAGGTGCTGGAAAGTCAGGAGCGTTATATTGAGGAACTGGCCCACGAGTTCAGTGATACCCAGGACTTTATTTATCTGGGCCGGGGTATCAACTTCCCGATCGCCCTGGAGGGGGCCTTGAAACTGAAGGAAATCAGCTATATCCACGCGGAGGGTTACCCCGCCGGAGAAATGAAGCATGGCCCCATCGCCCTGTTGGACGCCCGGGTGCCAGTGGTGGCGGTGGCCATGCCTGGGGGGGTCTACGACAAGGTACTCTCCAATGCCCAGGAGGCAAAGGCCCGGGATGCCCTACTGATCGGGGTGGTGTCTAGCACCGATCAGGACGCTGCCGAAATCTTTGACAAACTATTGCCGGTGCCCCAGGTGGAGGAGCTGCTTTCCCCGATTGTGGCGGTGATTCCCCTGCAGCTACTGGCCTACCATATTGCGGCACGACGGGGCCTAGACGTGGATCAGCCCCGCAATCTGGCTAAATCGGTAACGGTAGAATAGAGCCTCCTCAGGGGTAGGCAAGCGGGGTCAGAAGTCAGTCGTCAGATGTTATCCCCTGTCAACCTGCGGCATGTAGGTTAAAACTAAGACTGGGTAAGGGTTCTGGCGGGCCTCCGTCCCCTTACCGGTGGCTATGGCATAACTAGGGATGATACGTTGAGGCCAGTCAGAGAGGTAAAACCTTACCTCTCTGACTGGCCCTGCATCACCTTAAAAACAGTCCCTGAGTTTAGAGCTGCTCTGTATCCCTGGTCTATCGGGGCCGACCGGCCGGACAGTCAATCAGCCGAACCGCAGCGGCGGCGGTATAGTCCCGCAGGGCATTACTGTCAGGAGCAAAGCTGCTCCCCATCTCATTTAAGGGGCTAGCAATGGCGCAATAGCCCGCCATCTGTTGAATGGCATTGGCTCCCCAGTGGCCACTGATATCCGAAAACATCACTGGGTTACTAATATTGGGGGGGACCACTGTGGTACCTGGTTGGTTAGCCGGAGCGTTGGGGTCAGGGGTAACAGAATTGACCCGGGCCAGGGCCAGCTTCTGGAACATCGCCATCAACTGGGCCCGGGTGACGTTATCCCCAGGCCGGAAGTTACCGGTTTCAAAGTCGCCAGTGATTAACCCCAACTGCTTGGCTTGGGCAATTTTCACTGCGCTCCAGCGATTCGCCGCCACATCCGGGAAGGGGGCACTATAGACCGACTGGGGCAGGCCAGCCAGGATGGAGGTCGACAGAACCCGCCTGGCGGTTTCCATCACCACCGAGACTGCGGCTTCCCGGGTGAGGGGGTTGGAGGGGCGGAAGGTGCCATCCTCAGCAAAGCCGGACATTACCCCCAGATCGGCGGCTCGCTCAATGTCAGCGGCGTAGCGGTTCCCGGCAATATCCCTAAATCTAGCAGTGACAGGGGGTGGCGTGGGGGGAGTGGGGGGTGGCGTGGTGCCGCCGCCACCGGTGGTGGTGCCGCTCTGGAGCTGGGCCAGGCTCAGATCGTTGGTAAAGTACACCAGGTTAGAGCTCACCACCTGCCCTTCGAAGGTGCGCTTGGTCAGGTACCAACCCGGATCCAGGTGAATTTGGGTAAAACGGGTGGGGCTGATGCCACCGGTGCGACCAATGGTGATGCGATCGCGAGAGGAGGTACTGGGGGCAAACTGTAGCAGGAGTTCACCGTTGAGCTCGTTAACCTCAAAGCGGGGGCTGGCCACATCCTGGCCGTTGAGCCGCACACTGTAGCCGTTGCTATCCTTCTGGACTCGGCAGGTACCGCTATAGTCAAAGGTGTTCCACAGGTCATTCACCTGGGTGGGTCGGGCACTGGAGTTAACCAGGCTCCAGCAGGCCGGGGTAGACTTGATTTGTTCTACCACGACTAACCGGTAGGGTTGCACGGTGGTGCCTGGCACCGCCACCACTAAAAAGTTGGCCGCGTTAATGGCCACATTGCCAAAGTTTTGAGCCAGTAAGGCACCCGCCCGTGGTCCCATGGGTTGGATGGGTGCTTGGGATGTCACCGCCCCAGCCGGGACGCTAACACCCACCAGCCCCAGGGTAGCTGTGGCTAACATTGCGGCTTTAAAATTCGTTAACAAAGTCATGGTCAGCTTTCCTAAATAACTCATGCCAAAGCATCGCACCGAAGAATCACTACAGTGCCGGGTAGCAGGGGAGTCCTCCACCATCACCCTTTTATCGTTAACGACCAATCAAAAGTCATAGCTGCAGCCAGGTGGGATAGGACGGAATCGAGTCAGAGGGCCTAAACCAGGCTAAGCTCTGACGGACCAGCCCTGTCCTAAGTGTTCTGACCCAAGCTATATAACCACCATAGTTGTCTGGAGACAGGTCGTCTAAAGACACAAAACTGGATGATACAACAGTCTGTTAGTTATGAAACAGTTTGACTCTTTATTTTAGGCCTACAGCCTTGGCCAGCCCCCCTGATTCCCCCAACTGATTTAAGGTTTTCCCTTAACTGGCGCCGGTTGGGGCAACCGGCTGGGCAACTGGGGTTGGGATAGGTTGCTGCTCCGCTGGGGTAAACCATGGGCCCGCAACAGGTCCGCCAGGTCGGCACAGTAGGGCGGCAGACCAAAGCTAGCGGGGCTGACGGCACCCTGGTAAACAAATTGGGGATGTCTCAAGCAATAGTAGTCCCAGGGGGCCATCTGCACCCGAAACACAGTGATCAGGCGATCGGCAAGCCACAGGGATAGGGGAATGCGAAACCAAATCGGTTGCCCCAGGTAGGCACAGGTCTGCTCCACCGCCTGGTCCACCGACAGGGGAGAGTTCCCCAGGACGTATTCCCGGTAACCCGTGGTGGAGGGGTGCTGGAGCAGGTAGTACACCACGGTGGCAATGTCCTGGGCGTGGGCAAAGTGGAAACCGGCTTCGGCCCGAAAGAACCGAATCAGCCCCACCCAACGGGTCACATCGGCTAGGCCGGCGGAGATAAAGGAATAGGGTTTATCGGTATCACCGCCAAACACCAGGGTGGGGAAGACGGTGGTGATTTTAGGGTATAACGCCAACTCCAGTAAGCGACGGTGGCAGGCGTACTTACTGCGAATATAATCGGTGCCGAACTGATCAGCGGCCTCCAGAGGCTGGGATTGGGGGTCAAGGATACTGGCGGTGGAGAAGTAAATCACTTGCTGACAGCGTTGGGGATCAAGCAGGCCGATCAGGGCGAGGTTGTTATCCACGTTGGTGGCAAAGACGTAGTCAGAATCTCCCCCCCAGGCCGCCGCCGTTAAGATCGCCAGATCCATGGTGCGCAGCAGGTCAGCGTACTGCTGAACATCCCCTAGCCCCCCCGGCAGAATCTGGACCCGAGGATCTTCCCTCACCGGCAGCTGCAGTTTGTCAGGATGACGGAGCAGTAGAAATAGGTCATAGCGATCGCTCGCTAGCAGCTGCTCCAAAATGTAATGGCCAATGCAGCCGCTAGCGCCGGTTATAAAAACCCGCTGACGTGGTGTGGTTGATGAGCTTAGGGTGGTGTTGTCCAAGGCTTGCCATCTCAAGGGATTGGGTTAGCCCCCCTATTTTGCCCTGATTGCGGTTTCAATCCAAGGGATCCGGTCTATTTTCGAGTTCATTCCCCTATCAAGAAATTCCACAGAAACCCCTGGTGAAACTTTTTAGATTGGTGAAATTCTGATTAAAACCCCTTAAATTACCGTATCTATCCCATGACAAGTCAGTATAACTAAATGTAGTAAATAATTATACAAGTCCCTAAGGTATGTATCCGTATCGCCCACTCACCCTGGCGGCCCTGGTTCGCCCCAGACGCGGCAGTTCAACTGAACAGGCTGGCTTCTCCCTGATTGAACTGGTAGTAGTGATATTAATCCTCGGTATCCTGGGTGGCATGGCCTGGCCAACGATCTTAAATCAGGTAGCCCGTTCCAAACAGGCCCGAGCCCTCCATGCCATTGGGGCAATGAGCCGGGCCCAACACAGCTTCTTCCATGAGCAGTCGCGCTTTTCCGGCAGTATTGATGAGCTGGGTTTTAGTTACCTGAACCAGTCGGATACTGACTACCAGTACAGCGTTACCCCAGTTGACTCCAGAACCACTACCATTGTGGCCAATCCCGCCGATAGTACCCTGCTGGGGTACACCGGCGTAGTCTTTGTAGACCGGGATGGCGAGCAGAATTTCACCCTGGCCTCCCTGGTGTGTGCAGGGGATCACTATGGGGCCCCTCCCCAACCAAAAATTGAGACAACCCCCAATGGCCAGGTAGAGGTGATCAATTGTAATCGCCTCTAGCCTCGGGCTGGGAACCCTTTACGGCGGTTAGTTGGTATTGGGATTGCCCTACTGATGCACGAACACACGTTTGGCTGCCCGGGTAAAAGCCACGTAGCAAAGCTGGTTGCGCTCTACAATATTGCGGTTAGCGGCCATGGAGGGGATATCTACGAATACATCTTGAAAGGTTGATCCCTGACTTTTGTGAATGGTGAGGCTGTAGGCATAGTCAACGGCATGGAATTGCTGCTGCAGGTCCCAAAATTCCATCCAGCGCCTTTCCTGGGCCAGGAAATTCAGCCGGGATTGAAATTCCCCCTGGCCCGACTCGTGTAACACCCGCAGAGTCCGGTACTCCCACTCCTCCGTTTCCACCTCTAGGAGCCATACCGGCCATTCCCCCTCTCGACCACGGGCTACCTCCAATACCTCGCACTCGGCGGAGGTGGGCAAAATAATTGATTCCTCCTGCAGACAGGGATTTAGGGCAATCAACCGTTCCCCCGGCACAAAGCGTAGGGTGTTAGGACCATAGATGGCTCGCCGGATGATCCGATTGAGCTGTTGTACCCGGTTATTGGTGTAGGCCAGGGCCCTGACCTGATCAGGGTTTTGTTGGTAGGCTTCACTGCTAAAGGCCCGCACCAGTAGGGTCTCCCAGGTTGCTCGGGGCAGGACAAAACAGCCCTCGGTGTAGGTGGAGTTGGTGTCACTGCAAAAGCGGGGCAGTTGGGGCCGATCCAGATGACGGCGTAGATCCTCGGCAACCACTCCGATGGCACCGCCGTAGCGCACCACTTCCGTGAGTTCGCTGCGCTGCAGAATTTGGCGGAAACAGGGGGATTCTGGTTCATTCACCGGAGGCAATTGGGCTGGGTCACCGACAAATAGAATCTGGGTGCGGTGGTAGAGATTGGCCACCGCGTTCACCAGGAGTTCCCAAAGTTCCTGGTTAATCATGGAGCATTCATCCACAATCACCAGGCGGTAGCGATCCAGTTGGCTAGCCTGGCGCCGATCGCTCTGAAACACCTGCTTACCAGTTTCCTCGTTGATCTCCGGTCGCAGGCCCAGCAGCTTGCAGCAGGTCATGGCCTCGATCGGCAACCGCCACTGGGCCGCCATCAGGGTCAGCACCTTGGTGGCCTTGTTACTAAAGGCGGTGAGGACGATGGGACGATCGTCCCCCCGTTGCCGCAGCCCCTGGATAAACACCTGCAGCAGGGTGGTTTTGCCGGTCCCCGCATAGCCGGTCAGCAGGTGGAGCTTTTCACCCCCCTGCACAAAGGCATCGAGGGCCTGCAGGGCCCGCTGTTGTTCAGCCGTCAGGGAGAAGGCCCGATCGCCAGGGGGGCTGGAACGCAACGGAGACAGGGCCATAGCGGAGAGAAATGGACTGGTTTCTATGGTAGTCAACATTCCCCCCCTGGGAAAAGGGGTAACAGAAAACCTGAAAAATCCTCAAAAGAACTGAGGTCGGGCACCCGACAGGACTTAAACTGGTTGGGCTGAATTTAAGGATCACGATTAATCATGCGGAAATATCTGGTTTTAGCCGCCATAACCTTAGTGGCTCTGGTGGGGGTAGGGCTAGGCCATACCGGGGGGCTGAACCGGGCCATGGCGGCGGTTACCATGGCCACCGCGGCCCTGCCCCCTAGCCTGGAGCCGGCGGTGCTAAATGGACAACCAATCCATGTGTTGTACGTCACCCGTAGCCAGGACACCGTACTGGTGCGCTGCTATCCGGGTTATACCCCCCAGCTACGGGTACGGCCAATGGGGGGCAACCCGGGGCAGACGGAGGGGGTACTAACCTGTACCAGTCCCTAGGTCAGTAGATAGAAATTTCTCTACCAAAAGAATAGAGTAACCCCAGGATTCAATGTCCTATTGTTAATGACTGTTGCAATCGGGTTACATCCTGGGGGCTCAGCCCACCAGCAGAAAATTGGCATGATAGGATGCCTTTCGTAGCGTTTTATTGATGGGGGATACCTATCCGTGTCCATTCGGGTAGCCGTAGTAGGATCGGGTCCAGCGGGCTCCTCAGCCGCTGAGACCCTGGTTAAGGCCGGGATTGAGACCTATTTATTCGAGCGTAAGCTAGACAACGCCAAGCCCTGCGGTGGTGCTATTCCCCTCTGTATGGTGGATGAGTTTGATCTGCCCGCCAACATCATTGACCGGCGGGTGCGGAAGATGAAAATGATCTCCCCGTCTAACGTGGAGGTCAACATCGGTAGCACCCTAAAGGAGGAAGAATACATCGGTATGTGCCGCCGAGAGGTGCTGGACGGATTTTTGCGCGATCGTGCCGCCCGTCAGGGGGCCCGGTTAATCAACGGCACCGTCCACACCCTGGAAATACCCCAGGGGGACAACCAGCCCTACACCCTCCACTACACCGCCCATCGGCAGGATGGCCTGGTGGGGGAAAACCAGTCTCTGCAGGTGGATGTGGTGATTGGTGCCGATGGGGCCAATTCCCGCATTGCTAAGGCGATTGACGCCGGCGACTACAACTATGCGATCGCCTTCCAGGAGCGCATCCGCCTGCCCGCCGACAAAATGGCCTACTACGAAGACCTGGCGGAGATGTACGTGGGTAACGACGTATCTCCTGATTTCTACGCCTGGGTCTTCCCCAAGTACGACCACGTGGCGGTGGGTACGGGCACCATGCGGGTCAACCAGGCCAAAATCAAGCAACTGCAGGCCGGCATTCGGGCCCGCGCCGCCCACCGACTGGAGGGCGGGGAGATTATTAAGGTAGAGGCCCACCCCATCCCCGAGCATCCCCGTCCCCGGCGGGTGGTAGGGCGGGTCGCCCTAGTGGGGGATGCCGCCGGCACCGTCACCAAATCCTCAGGGGAGGGCATTTACTTCGCCGCCAAGTCGGCCCGCATGTGTGCTGAAACCATTGTGGAGCTATCTAACCAGGGGCAACGGATTCCCACCGAAGCCGACCTGAAGCTCTACCTAAAGCGTTGGGACCGGCAGTACGGCATCACCTACAAGGTGTTGGACCTGCTGCAGACCGTGTTCTACCGCTCCGACGCCAGCCGGGAGGCCTTCGTGGAGATGTGCTCTGACATTGACGTGCAGAAGCTCACCTTCGATAGCTACCTCTATAAAACCGTCGTACCGGCTAATCCGGTGGTACAAATGAAGATCACCGCCAAAACCCTGGGTAGCCTGATTCGGGGCCACGCCCTCGCCCCCACCCGCAGTTGGTAGGCTGGCGGGTTACCCAGGCGGAAATGTCTGGGTAACTGTGCCCCTGGCGGTGTCATCCCCCATGGCAGAACAGACCCATTACCAAGTCCTGGAGGTGGCGGAAACCGCCACCCAGGCGGAAATTAAACAGGCCTATCGACGACTGGTCAAGCAGTTTCACCCCGATAGTCAGACCCAACCCACCGGCCACGATCAGATTGCCCGTATTAACCAGGCCTACGAGGTGATTGGGGATCCCCAGCGCCGTCAGGTCTACGATCGCCAGCGGCAGGGATGGGGATCTGGGGATGCGGCGGTGGCCGCCAGTCAACGCGCCCAACGCACCGCTGACCTGCAGGACCTCTACCGACAACAACGCCAGGCCCATCGGGGGGCTGACTACCAGCGTCAGGACTGGCTCAAGCAGGTTTACCTGCCGGTGGATCGGTGGATAGGGAAGGTGCTGGCGCCGCTGCGGGGGGAGATTCGCCAGCTCTCCGCCGACCCCTTCGACGATGAGCTGATGGCGGCCTTCCAAATCTACCTGGAGCATTGTCGCGATTGGCTCGGTCAGGCCCGCACCCGCCTGGAGTCGGTGGTCAGCCCCCCTGGCCTGGCTGGCGTCACCACTGACCTGCACCACTGCCTGGGGCAACTGGAGGATGGCGTGGAGGAAATGGAGCGGTTTACCCTCAGCTACGAGGAGTCCTACCTGCACATCGGTGAAGAACTGTTTCGCATTGCCCGGCAGCTACGCCAGGAGGCCAGGGACCGCATTAAACCCCTGGCTTAGCTTCCATTTTCTTACCTCGGTCGTAGGCCTCGGTGCTTTGGGATAGCACTTCGATGATGAGGCAGGGATAGATAGGTAATATAAAGGGCATTAGATCACTACGGTGTCACCGGTTTGTTTAATCACCCACAGCCCCCGCGATCGCGCTTGGCTTTGCTCTCAGCCTGTAGACCTGGGGGAGGGGGCTACAGGCGCAGGGCGCAAGGCGGATAGAGAAGTCTATCGACGGGGTGAGGGAGTTGGTGGCCAGGCCTCCTGACTACTGACCACTGACTTTCCCTCCCTACAGAAGTAGCCCACGGATTA
>JBEIGU010000017.1:0-43672 GCA_040381765.1 Leptolyngbya sp. | reverse complement strand
TCTCCCAAAATCCGGGGCTTGAAGAAGCCTGAAACCCTTCTACCATAGGCACTTGAGTAGTTTCCGTCTTTGTTGGCAGTCCGAAGCCTGAAACCCTGATGAAATCTCACTTTCTCGGAGAACTTCCCACTGTCCAGTTCAGTAATACTAACTCATTAAATTAATTTACCCTTTTTTGTCGATATTTTTTAGGTCTTAGGACTATAATGACAAAAACGTCGTAATTAAGTAACGATTCCAATAAATATCTTGAGATTATTCCTCTTTTAGCTGTTAGTGATTTTCGTTGTCTATTAACATAGATATGCTATTCCTGATGTCTCTACATCAATGACTACAGAGACCGCCATGCTCAAGTGATGTGATTGAGTCGTGGACCTTAGTGCCATACCTCTGCTGTCCTGGCTTAAGTTGATACCCTTCCGCACTACGCTGATACAGATCGCCAGGTTCCATCACTCTATTCTTAGGTAACATCGAGGTCATGATCGGAGCCATTGTCTTAAACCCTGAGGGTCAGGTGCAGAGCATGTCAACCCTGGCGGAGGAATTAATTCATAGCTATTTCCCCGTCGTTACGGTCCAGGGACGGGAACTGCCCGATCACCTGGGGCGTTGGGTGCGTCATCAACTTGGCCAGATCAAACCTGCTCAGGCTGACCAGGTGTTACGGTCTTCCCCCAGTTATCAAATTAACAATGGTGGACGTCACCAGCTCATGGTACGGCTCAGCCTCCATCCAGAGCCTGGTCAGTTTTTGCTGCTGCTAGAGGAGACAGAAAACCGCGATCTGTCCATCGATAACCTGCGCCGCCTGGGGTTAACCCGGCGGGAGGCCCAGGTGTTACTCCTGGTGGGTCAGAGGAAAAATCCGGTGGAGATCGCCGAGGCGCTGGGGATGAGCGATCGCACCGTCAAGAAGCACCTGCAACATATTTACAGGAAATTTCGGGTTAAAAATCGTTTATCAGCCATTATGTATATCCTGGAAAGGCTAGGGGTTATATCCTAGAGGGTCGGCTAGGGATTTAAATCCCCAAACCGTGGGATACGGTCTGGCCGGGGGCCTCCTGAAAGCTAAGAATCAGCCGCGCTCGCAGATGAACCCGTTGTCCCTCCCTCAGCCCTAACTGATCCTGTTGGTCGCGGTTGAGGCGGGCGGTGATGGGGTGACCATTATCGAGGGTGAGCTCCACCCGAATAGTCCAACCCAGGTGAATGATGGTTAATGGTGGCCGCCGCCTTGCCAATGGCTAGGGCGATAGGGTTCTCAGGACTGACCCAGGCTAGCTTGTGGCACCGGGAAGGGGTTACTATACCCTAGCCTCCAGTCCTAAACCCCAGTCCTTTGACCGATGTATGCCAGTGACTTACCCGATCAGCACGCCAGCAGACTAAGGTCAATTTCCATTCTCCATTGGCTACGGGCAAAAAACCGATTAACCCTGCCCTACTATCTCCATATCCACCAGGGGACCGTCGAGATTGGCTGGCAGGCCCAGCAGCATCTGGTCTGTCTCAACGGTGAAGGCGACGGTCACCAGGACTGGGTGGGCAGAGTTAAGGATCTGAGCCAACTGGCGGCGGCCCAGGGGAATAAACTATTCGGCTATATCGGCTTTGATGCCTGGGATCGGGCCCAGGGCCTGGCCCCTGACAAAAGTGCTAGCTTTCCCCTGGTGCAGTTTTTCATCCCCACCCACCGGCTCTCGATCACCGCCGACAGGGTTGAATACTTTGGCGAGGATGCCACCCTCCTACCCCTGGTGCGGCAGGCGCCCCCTTGCTTGCCAGAGTTTGATTTCCGGCCCAGGTCGCCGGATGTGGAGTTTTCCCAGGCCGCCTTTATTGAGGCGGTGTCCACCGCCAAAACCTATTTATTCGAGGATATTACCAAGGTGGTGTTATCCCGCTACCTGGGGTTTGACTACGATGGCGACCTGCTTACCCTATTTTCCGAATATTGTGCTAAGCAAAAGTACACCGATGCCATTTTGATGGACTTTGGGCAGGTGGGGGCGGTGATTGCCTCGCCGGAGCTGTTTATCAATATCGATCAGGGCCAGATTACCGCCAACCCCCTGGCGGGCACCCGCATCGTGGGTAAAGATGCCCTGGAAAATAGCCGCATTGCCAAACAATTACTCACCGATCGCAAGGAACTGGCAGAGCACACCCTGGCCCTACTGCAAATGCTGCGGGAGTTAGGCCCCTACTGCGAACCCGACAGCCTGGTGGTGAACCGCCTGCTGGAGGTGGTGCAACATAACCAGATTATGCACCTCAGCTCCACCATCAGGGGCCAGCTGCGCACCGATCAAGACTGCCTGGATGCGGCCCTGGCCCTGTTTCCCAGCACCATGGTTAGTGGGGTGCCCAAGTCCCAGGCGATCGCCCTGTTGCGGCAGGTAGAGCCCTTCCCCCGGGGGTTGTTTGCCGGCACCGTGGGCTGGATCGCTGACCGCAATTGCCGCTTCATCCTCACCATTCGGGGCATGTATCGCTACGGTCCCCGCCTGTTTGTGCAGGCCGGAGCCGGGGTGATGGCGGAATCAGACCCGGTCCGGGAAAATGCAGAGGTGGAAATGAAGATGGCGGCCATGCTGGCCACCCTGGGCAGCGATCGCCAGGGGTAGAGGGATGACTAGGGTTGAAGATCCAGGCTGTTATAGAGGTTCATCGCCCTTTCCACCCCAGCACTGATACAGATCTCCACCGCCTCCAGGGCCCTATCCACCACCCCATCCATAATCTGCCGTTCGGCCTTAGAAAAGTTCCCCAGCACATGGGAAATCACCGCCCCATCCCGGTCTGCGGGCTGGCGACCGGCGCCAATGCCAATCCGCAGGCGACTAAACTCCTGGGTTTTCAGGTGGTCAATGATGGATTTCATGCCATTATGGCCCCCTGCGGAGCCCGACAGCCGTAGCCGCAGGCGACCCACCGGTAAATCCATATCGTCGTAGATCACCAGTAGGCAGGCGGGGGATAGCTTAAACCAGTCCAGGGTGGCCCGTAGGGATTGGCCGGAGCGGTTCATGTAGGTTTGGGGCTTGATTAGATGGAGGCGTTGGCCCGCACCCCCGCTGCCAACCCCGTACTCCGCTTGAAAGCGGCGATCGGCCTTGAGGGGGATCAGCCAACGCTGGGCCAGGCGATCCACCACCTCAAAGCCAATGTTGTGGCGGGTCCCCTCATACTTAGACCCAGGGTTGCCCAGCCCCACCACCAGACTAATGGGGGTGGGCGGCAGGGGAGGGGTTGACGAGTTCATGGGGGGGCAGGCTAGGGGGAACTGGGGAACTCAACCCCTGGCTCCAGGGGTTGGGCTGCCACCAGATCGGAGGAGTCATCGGGGGGAGGCGCCTCCCCATCGGCGTTAGTGTCCTGGGGAGAGAGAGCTTTGGGGGGATCGGTCTCCAGGGCGGCCTTCATGGGGCTGGTCAGGGTTTTCTCCAGTTGTTGGGCTTCCTTCTTGAACTCCTCCTCAAACTCCTTAGAGGCCTGTTGGAAGCCCTTTAGGGCCTTACCTAAACTGCGGCCAATTTCTGGCAGCTTCTTGGGCCCAAACACCAACAGGGCCAGCACCAAGATCAAGGCCATCTCTGGCAAACCCACACCAAAAACGTTCATCGCCAACTCCTGTAATCGTTGCTTGCTGACCAGTGTAGATCGTCAGGGACGGGTTTGCCGGTTTTCGGGCGCTTGCAGCTCAGGGAGGATCAGTAGATCCAAAGATCCAAAACCCTAGGTTGAGTCCTGACTTTTCCGACCCTTAGCTACCCCTCTCCCCAGCTGGGGAGAAGGGGCTGGGGGATGAGGGCCAATAGTTATAAACCTTAGCCGCCAGTGGGGACCTCAATCAAGGCCTCCACTGGCGGCTATATGCCCCTAGAGGGTTGGGGTTTAGCTGCCGATACTGCGCCAGTCAACGTCAAAACTGTCCAGGATGATGGAGGAGTTGTAAAGCTGCAGGAGAATCAGCAGGAAAACAAAAAACAAGCCAATGAAGACCGCCATCAGGGGGGTAGTGCCCCAGCCGGGAACTACCTTGCCGTATTCGGAGTTGAGGGGCTTAAGAATGTCTCCTAACCAAGTCCGTTGCGCCATGGATCCTTACCAGAATTAAAACTTTAATAGTTCGTAATATTATAGGATGGAGAGGTTTCCCATTTTCTTCGACTTTATGGAACCTGCAACAGTTCTTATTATTTCCGTCGGGGCGGTCCTGGTGACCGTCACTGGCTTTGCCCTCTATCTCTCCTTTGGCCCCCCCTCTAAGCAGCTCGCCGATCCCTTTGATGACCATGAGGATTAGGTTGGCACCGTTACCAGCCCTATCTTGGCGGCCATCATGGTCTTCCTGGCTAGTTGCCATCGGTTTGCCCCAGTTCCCCCACCCAGCCCCAGCCATTGACCGGTAGGATGGTATCGGTTCTCTTGTCAGGGTTTCGGCGGGCTGCTAAAATAAAAAACTGGCCTACCCTGCCTTTAGCTGAAACAATCAGATAGGGTAGTGATTTTAATTTGCCCTGGCAATGGTGCTGTTGACCCCATGATTAAGCTGCGATTAAAGCGTTTTGGTAAGAAGCGAGAGACTAGCTACCGGATTGTTGCTATTAATAGTGATGCCCGTCGCGATGGTCGTCCCCTGGAGGAGCTGGGTTTTTATAACCCCCGCACCGATGAGACCCGGTTGGAGATACCCGCCATTGTCCGTCGTTTACAGCAGGGGGCCCAGCCCACAAAAACTGTGCGCCATATCCTGGAAAAGGCCAACGTGTTTGAGCAGGTCAAGGCCCAGTCCTCCGTCTCCTAATCGATTTTGGCCTGGCGTAGAGTAGTTCTGCTTCTCTTGACTCCCACTTGAAGGATCGCCAACTACCAGAATCCCCGATTTCCAGTTCCCGATCTGGCCCCGTGGGCCGCTGTTATAACCATGAGCACCCCTGACTTCTCAGGATTGGTTAAGTTTTTAGTGGAGCCCTTTTTAGACTCCCCTGAAGCTCTGCGGGTTGACTGCGAAACCCACCCCTCCCTGGCCAAGGTCTGGATTCGCATTGCCTTTAGTGGGGAGGAACGGGGTAAGGTATTTGGCCGGGGTGGGCGCAATGTCCAGGCCATTCGCAATGTGGTGCGGGCTACCGCCATGCTCTGGGGTTGGTCAGCCCACTTTGATGTTTACGGGGCCTCGGCGGCAGAGGGGGCTGAGGGTTCCCGCGATGGGCGGCCCCATCGATCTCCGCCTAAGCCTGTCAAACCTCAGCTTCGGCCCAAGCCCTAGTCTTTGCATGTCTTCCCCCACGCGGATTGAGATGCCCAGTGTGGAAAGCGCCATGGCGCTATCGGGCTACGGCAATGAAAACCTCAGGTTTTTAGCCCAGCAGACCGGAGCCCAACTGGTGTTACGGGGCCAGGAGCTGGTAATTTCTGGTAGTGAGGCGGGGGCGGTACTGGCTCAGCGGATTGTGGAGGCGTTGCACCCCCTCTGGAGTCAGGGGCAGACCCTCACCAGTGCGGATATCATGACCGCTCGCCAGGCCCTCCATAGCGATCGCCTGGTGGAACTCCAGGATCTCCACCAGGACGTGGTGGCCCGCACCCGCCGGGGTCAGGTGGTGCGGGCTAAGACCTTTCGGCAAAAACAGTACCTGCAGGCCCTGCGCAGCCAAGACCTGATCTTTTGTGCGGGGCCAGCTGGCACCGGCAAGACCTTCCTGGCTACCCTGGTGGGTATGCAGGCCCTGCTTAACAATGAATACGAACGCTTAATCTTAACCCGACCGGCGGTGGAGGCGGGGGAACGCCTGGGGTTTTTGCCGGGAGACCTGCAGCAAAAGGTTAACCCCTACCTGCGCCCCCTCTACGATGCCCTCCACGAGTTGGTGGATCCGGAAAAAACCGCTAGCTTGATGGAGCGGGGCATCATTGAGGTGGCTCCCCTGGCCTATATGCGGGGGCGCACCCTGAGTAATGCCTTTGTGATTCTTGACGAAGCCCAAAATACCACCCCCGCCCAGATGAAGATGGTGTTGACCCGCTTGGGCTTCCACTCTCGCATGGTGGTCACCGGCGACACCACCCAAACCGATCTGCCCAGCTACCAGAGTTCTGGGCTGGCGATGGCCCAGAAAATTCTCCAGTCCGTGGAGGGGATTGCCTTCTGTCGCCTGGGGCAAGCCGATGTGATTCGCCATCCTCTGGTTCAACGCATTGTGGCGGCCTACGAAACCTATGAAAGCCACTCCAAACCCCAGTCCTAAGCCTGGCTACGGGGCCCACTTGAGCAGGGAAGCCTAGCCTATGCCCCCTTGGTCGCTGCAGCAGCTTAGTCTGATTTTGGTGGAACCGGCCGGTCCCTTAAATGTGGGATCGGTGGCCCGGGTGATGAAAAATATGGGGCTGACCCAACTGGTTTTGGTGAACCCCCGCTGTCACCTGCAGGACCCCCTGGCCCGGCAAATGGCGGTGCATGGGGCCGATATCCTTGACCAGGCCAGGGTGGTGGGCAGCTTAGCGGAAGCCCTGACCGGCTGTCAGCGGGTGGTGGCCACCAGCGGTCGCCAGCAGCCCCAGGCCCAGCGGTTAGAGTGGCCGGAGGTGGTCCTGCCCTGGCTATTACCCACCAATCCCCAGGAGCAACTCCGCTCAGCCCTGATCTTTGGTCCGGAGGACCGGGGTCTCAGTAACGAGGAATTGATCCAGGCCCAGCGTTGGATCAGAATTCCCACCAGTGATACCTATCCCTCCCTGAACCTGGCCCAGGCGGTGGCGGTGTGTAGCTATCTGCTCCATCGGCTGGCGGTGACAGCCCCCAGCCCGGTGACCAGACCCGCCGATCCACCGGCGGATTGGCAACAACGGCAGGGATTCTGTCAAGATTTAGAAGCCATTTTGCTAAAAATCGGTTATCTTTACCCCCATACCGCCGCCCCACGCATGGCTAAACTACGGCAACTGCTAGATCGTAGTGATCCCAATTCCCAGGAGTTGGCTATGCTTAGGGGCGTTCTGCGGCAGATTAATTGGGCACTGGCTAGGGGGCAGGATCGTCCCTAACCCCTGGTTAGGTCTGCCGCACAGAACAGAGCCCGGGTTAGTAGTGGAGTGGTAAGGCATCCTATGGCACAGTTTGGCGATCGCAAGCCGGCCTCCTTTCGAGGCTGGACTAATCCTCTGGGGCGTCCCCAGGCTAAGGCCCCTGATTCTCCTGGTCCTCTCCCCCAGACTGGGGCCTACCGATCCGGTACCCAGGACGGTAACCCATTCGTCCAGGCCCCTGAGGCCCCCCCCCCTGGTAGTCAAGGCGAGGGTGCCGCCGCCGCTCCCACCGAAACCGATGGGGCTAACCCGACCCTGCTGTCCCGTCGCCGTAACCAGTGGCGCCAGTATAAGCATATGACCTTTGACATGGGCTCCAACCCTAACCCCGCCCAACCTACCGCTACCGCCCCTAGCCCTCCCCCCGACGAGGTCAGGCCCAGGCTCACCATGCCCCGCCTGCCCGCCCGTTCCCCAGGGGTCAGGCCTGCGCCTCCCTCTGGACCGGTGGATATGGTCCCAGCCTCCGCCAACAGGGCTGAAAAAGTTTCTCCACCTAAGGGGTTTTACCGCAGTTCCTCCCCCCGTTTTCAGGGCAATCAGGGTACCTACCCAGATGGGGCTGTCCCCCAACCACCCCGGCTCCAGCCTTCCGGCCCCAGCTATGGTAAGGTCACTCCCCTGAACCCCTCCAGATCCGCCGCCCCCCGCACCCAGGTGACGACTAGGGGCGGCTATGCCCGATCGGGTGATCCGTTGCCGCTGCGATCGCCCGATTCCCGGGAAACCCCAACCCCAGCATCCTCCTCGACCCTAGCCGGGCCCAACCAGAGTCGGCTGCGGCGATCGCGGGTCAGTGCCCCTAACCTACCCAGGGCCCCTCGATCCGTTCTCTACCTGATGCGCCTGCTAATCCTCGGCGTTGGCGTAGCCGCCATCGCCGGCACCCTACTGGCTGCCCTCAGCCCCGCCAAGCAAGCCACCCACACGTCCGAGCCCCTCCCCGCCGCCCAGGCCCCCGCCGATCGGGGTCGGGGCCTGGCGGCGGGCCGTCTGCCCCAGCAGGTGGAGGATCTGCAGCTCAGCAGTGAGCTGACCCGCTTCAAGGCCCAGGTCGAACAACTCATTACCCTGACTCCCGGCCTGACCCCCTCGATTTTCGCCCTTGATTTGGACTCTGGCCACTACCTTGACCTTCAGGGTAGCCAGGCCTTGCCGGCGGCCAGCACCATCAAGGTGCCGATCCTGGTGGCTTTTTTGCAACAGGTGGATGGCGGCACCCTGGCCCTCAACCAAACCTTGGCCCTGCAGGAAACCCAGATCGCTAGCGGCTCTGGAACCCTGGCCAATGATGTGATTGGAACTGAGTACAGTGCCCTGGAGGTGGCCAGTCGCATGATCATCACCAGTGATAACACCGCCACCAATATGATCATCGACGCCCTGGGGGGAACGGAGGTGCTCAATCAGAAATTTGCCGAGTGGGGGCTAACCGCTACGGTTCTGCGTAACCCCCTGCCGGACCTGGAGGGTACAAATACCACCAGCACCCGGGATTTAGCCATGCTGATGGCCCTGGTTGATCAGGGCGGCCTGCTGTCTCCCCGTTCCCGCGATCGCCTGGTCAGCATCATGCAACGCACCGCCAACCGCAGTCTGATTCCCACCGGTATTGGCGATCAGGATGGCACCATCGTCGCCAACAAAACCGGCGATATCGCCACCCTGTTGGGGGATGTGGCCCTGGTGGACACCGCCTATGGCCATCGCTATGCCCTCGCCCTGCTGGTGCAGCGCCCCGACAATGATGGGCGAGCCAGTGAGTTAATCCGCCGTTTAACCGAGATTACCCATAGCGAGATTAATCAACCCCTGTCCCCGGTGGGCCGGCCCCCTGACCCCGTAGCGCCACCCCTGCCCGCCCTCGATGGAGAAAGCCCCGTCGAGGGGGCTACCCCTCCTGTGATGGAGTCCCAGCCTGCCCTCCCGGCTGACTCCCCGGGCCAGTCCGGCAATGCGGTGCCGCCGGGCTAGGGGCCAGGGTCTTTTTCCCTTACCCCTCCAATGCCCCTGGGTCCAGGTCAGCGGTGAGGTCGTAGTTCTCCGGACCACTGGTAATGTTTTGCTGGGGTATACCGATGGTAATGTGGGCTTGCTCCAGGGCCAACCGCAGGCGACGACGAAGCTCTCGTCCTACGGCGTATTGTTTGAGGGGCTGGGTCCGCATCCAAAGCACCAGGGTAAGGCCGGCATGGCTAATGCCATTCACCCCCAGTACCTCGGTGGGGGTGAGGATGGCCGAGCGCCAGGCGGGATCGGCGGCCATGGCGTTAGCGGTATGGTGGACCACCGCCAGGGCCTGATCGACGTCGGTACCGTAGGCGACATCAATGGTAATCACCGCCCGAGACCAGTTCCGACTAAGATTATCCACCTGGGCAATTAGACTATTGGGCAGGGTGACCAGGCGGCCATCCTCCCCTCGAATCTGGGTAATCCGCAGGTTCAGGTTTTCCACAATACCGGTGGTGCCGCCGGTGCTGATCAGGTCTCCAATGGCGTACTGGTCCTCTAGCAAAATTAACACCCCATTCACCAGGTCCTTCACCAGGTTTTGGGCCGCAAAGGTCAGGGCCAGGGCCGCCAGGGCGCTAAAGGCCAGCACCGAGGCTGGGGCTAACCGCAGAACTTGCAGCAGCGACACTAGCGCCAGGGCATAGATCAGCACGGTTTTGACCCCCTTGGCGGCACTGATAATGGTCGAAATCCGCATCGACCGGTGTTCCAGATTCTGAACCGTACCCAGATCATTTTTCTCCCAGGCCTGGGCGATGCTATCAATGCCAATGTTGGCCAGGCGGTTGAGGAGGCTGGCAATGAACCAGGTGACTAGCAGCAGTACCGGCACCGTAAACAGGCTGCTGGCGTAGCGCCGGGTTTGGGGAAAGAGGTTGAGGCTGGCGGCCAGCCCCCCGATCCAGACAAAGGCGATGCCCCAAAACATCAGCCAGCGGAAGAATGCCACCAGTTGCAGCCGTTGTTCTGGGGAGAACCAATAGCGGTAGGGGGGGCACGGCAACCTGGAGGAGTCGGCGGCGCTGGCATCCTGACTTTCCTGGGCGTGCTGTTGCTCCAGGGCTTGCTTTCGCCAGCCCAGCACCTGCCAACTCCCCGCCAGGGCCAGGGTGATCAACAGGCTAGCCAGGAGGATTAACAGCAGGCGCTGTCCCTGCTGTTGCCGGGCCTCCGGCTGGCGGCTGGCCCAGGCTCGTTGAAAAGACTGCTCCAGCTTCCCTGCCCAGCGTTCCGCCAGTTCTGCCTCCGATAGGCCGTGGTACTGGGCATCGCTATCGGTGACGGTTAACAGCACCTTAGGTTCCGCCAACGGACCAACGGTACCAAACAACACCGGTAGATCGTTAACGGTCTCAATGGTGACCTTAATAAAGTCCTCCGGAGCCGATCTGGTCTCCCCTGCCTCAGCGGATGCTTCGGCATAGTTGAGGGCCTGGGTAATCACCTGGTTCAGGTTCACCTCGATTTGCTTAGCCCGCACCTCCACTGGCACCTGCTGCTCGGGCTGATCGCGGTTGAAGACGGCGGGGGAGGCAATTTCAAATAGCTCCCGGCCATCCAGGGTAACGGTGCTAACCTCCAGTACCCCAACCCGCTGTACCCCCAGGGGGGGCACAGTGTTAGCCCCCCCTAGGGGGTTGGGTAGGGCGGCCTCGGCGGGTTGAACTGGCAGGGCCGGGGCTAATGGTCTGGCCCCAGGGCCGGGGTGGAGCCCCAGGGTGAGGCCCAAAACCAGCACCGCCGTTAGCAAGTACCTGGCCAGGAGAGTTGGGGATAGCCAAACTGCCATGGTGTTTGTCCTGATAAGATACAGGGGCGCTGTCCTATGGCCCGTTTTGAGGATAACCAACCCCAAGCCGGTCTGGGGACCCCTGAGCCGCAGATTTGATCATCCCGACGGGATTGGTTGATCCGCTGGCTGCGATCCCATTCCTAGTTTGAACCCCCTGCCACCCCTATGCTTATCCTTGAGAACCTTTGCAAGTCCTATGGATCAAAACCCGTTCTACAGCATTTGAGTTTGACGCTAGAGCCGGGGGAGATCTACGGTTTGCTGGGGCCGAACGGGGCAGGAAAAACCACCACTATCAATATTATCTGTGGCTTACTGCGGGCTGACTCGGGGCGGGTCCTGATCCAGGGGCAGCCTGCCGGTGCCCAGACTAAATCGTGGATTGGGGTGGTCCCCCAGTCTAACCTGCTCTACGGTAGCCTCACCTGCCAGCAAAACCTGCGCTTTTTTGGCCAGCTCTATGGCCTATCTGGCCAGTACTGCCAGCAGCGGGTGGCGGTTTGCCTGGAGGCGGTGGACCTGCTAGATCAGCGCCACACCCCCGTAGAGCAGCTCAGTGGGGGCATGCAACGACGCTTGAGTCTGGCGGCGGCGATGCTACACCGCCCCAAACTGGTGATCTTAGATGAACCGACCACCGGCCTTGACATTGAGGCTCGCCATGAGGTTTGGCGGTTGATTCGTCAGTTTAAGGCCATGGGGGTGACGGTGTTGCTCACCAGCCATCTGTTTGATGAGGTGGAGCGGTTATGTCAGCGCATTGGCATTATTACCCAGGGCCAACTGCGGGCGGAGGGGACGCTGGATCAGCTGCGATCTCGCATCCCCGCCTACGAGATCGTCACCGTCGAAACCGATAGCCCCGATCTGGCCATTGCTCGGGCCGATCAATGGGGCTACGCCCACCGCTACTACGGCGGCGATTTGGCCTTCTGGGTGCCCGATCAACTGGATCTCAAGGATCTGATCGATCGCTTTGATGGGGTCCTCCTAGACTCCATTGCCCGCCACCCGGTGAAACTCGAGCATATCTACCTGGAGGTCACCCGCCAGCACCACAATCACCTACCGGGGGTGATCCCGGCCCTGGCCACCTAACCAGGGCCCTGGGGCTAACCAATACATCGATACCGGTTAGCCCTAGCCCCCAGGGATGGTTACCAGGGTTTCCACTGGGTCCAGTCTTCGTTGAAGATGGAGGTGTTGGGAAACTGCACCGGATTGCCACTGGCGTGGATTTGCTGCTGCAGGGCCTCTAGCATCGGTTCCTGCTGGGGTAGGTTATCCACCAGTTCGTAGGGGAGAACCCCCTGGCGCAGGGAGAAATCGATGGTGTGGGCGGCGGCGGCCCCCACCGACCACTCAAAGGAATGGACCCGGTAGGCAGCGGCGGCACTGTAGCTGGTGGCGATGCTCTTGCTGCTGACCAGCAGGTTATCGATTTTTTGGGGAATCATGGCCCGCAGGGGAATTTGGGCGGGGTAGGCCTGACCGTGGGCTTGACGCACCCCGGGTCGCTCAATGTTGCCTGGTTTTTCCGCCGGGTACTCCGCCATGCAGGGGTGGAAGTCAATGGCGTACTGGGCGATGCCGACGGAGTCGGGGTAAATCCGGGAACGGCCTCGAATCGGGAAGTCATTGGGGTTACCATCCTCGGCAAAGGTGTCGACGGTGGCCAGGCCCGCTAAAAAGCGACGCATCGATCGGTAGGTGTCGCTGTCCAGGGTTTGCTGGTAGTACTCGGAGGCAAAATCATTCCAGGAAAAGTCCACCTCACTGATGGTGAAGCCCTCCTCGTAGCCAAAGGAGGGGCGGCCAATAATCCGGCGCCCTTCCCGAATGTAGGGATACTTAGATAGGCCGTGGACCGTTCCCATGGGGGAATCCAGCCCCTGCAGCAGCACGTTGTAGGGGTCGGGCTGTTTCCAACTGTCATCGATCTGGGAGTCGGTGGTGCCGGTGGTCAGCCAGTAGAAAAAGCCCAGGGCGTTTTCCTCCCCCTTGCGCAGGGCATCGGTGCGCAGCCCCCCCATCCAGCCACCGGGTTCTAGCTGGCCGGAGGCCTGTAACTGGTCCTGGGTGAGGATCAGGTTGTCTTGCTGGGTGCCAGGGCGATAGTCGTTGCCCCAGGTCCAGTTCTGCATGGAAATATCCCCGACCTGGGGCCGAGACACCCCAGAGATGCGGGCCTCGGCCTCCGGATTGGCGCCCCAGAGGCGGCGGTAGGTAAAGACAAAGTCAAAGTGGTCCTGGGGGGTTTTCAGGCTATCCCGGGTTTTCTCCCAACTGTAGTAGGGAGCGTAGGTAGAGTAAAAATTTGGAACCTCAAAGGTCTGGGGCTCGGCGGTGCGCTCCATGGCGAAGGTGTAGGTGAACCCCTGGGTGCAGTAGGGGTCCCGCTGGGATACGGGGGAGGAGGGGTTGAGGGGCGATCTCGGGTCCAACCCCAGTTGGTAGGGCACCCCGGCCAGGGCGACAACTTCTCCGGTTTCCGTCGCCTCCACCACAAACCAGTCCACCCGTTGGCTTACCCCCGCCTGGGCGATATGGGGGTTGAGGCCCGCTGGCACGAATTCAATAATGGTTTTGGCCAGCCGATCGGAATCCTGATAGGTGTAGACATCTTCAATCAGGGTGGAGAGGGGCTCGCTGTTGAGGGGGGCGGTGCCCGGAGCCGGACTATGCTGGATGGCCATCACCTGGTCGATATGGTTGCCCCCCTGATTCAGCTCCACCTGTTTTACCACCGTATTGGGGAACCACTTTAGGGTTCCACCCCCCCGCTTTTCCGCCTCCTCCAGCATCTCCATGAGGATGGTGTGGGCATCGTAGGGCATAAAACAGGATGCGCTGACCCAGCAGTCACCGGGGTTTAGTCGACCATACTTGGCTTCCACCCGATCACGCAGTTCCTTATAGCCCCGGGAGTAGAACAACTGATTGCGCTGCTCCCGCGATTCATCCAGAGCGGTGGTGCCCTGGGAGGAGATTTGCCCCCCCACCCAGTCGGTCAGTTCCGTCATACAGACTTGATGGCCCAGCAGCAAGGCTTCGTAGGCGGCCGCCGTACCCGCCAGGCCACCCCCCACGATCAGCACCTCGCAGGGCACTACCTGGTCAGGGGTGGGGCTGACCGAGGTTTGGGCCTGGACCTGACCCAGGGGGAGGGAACCGATTAGTAAACTCGAGGCCAGCAGAGGACTGGCGAAGGCACGACAGAGAACATTCATAGGTGACAGGGGGTAACCATAATTGACTTCAGGGTACTTACTATACCGAATAACCGATGGCCGCCCAAGTTACCCCTGGGTTGCGATCCCCCGCCGAACCCTAGGCGAGATTGGCAGAAAATTGACTAGGGGCAATAGTCTTGACTAGGGTTTAGGCCAGCCCTACCGATCCCCCCAGATAGGAAATCTAGTTGTCAGACCGGTCCCCACAAAAATCCCTATTCTGGAGCAATGGCTTTGGCTGAAATGGTTGTTTTGCTACAGCAAGAATTTAGCCCTAGCCATGGCTAGGGTGCTGAAAAGCAGCACTAGGGAACCACCACAGCAGGGACCGACTGCTACGGCTTGGGCCTGAGGCTAGGTTACAATTAATAATAATTAGTAATTTTACCTTCCCACCCTCCATGAGTGAACCCGATCCCCAGGCCCCGGCGGCGGCTCCCAGTTTTGTCAAGCTGGCCATGCGCAACATGGTTCGCAAAGGCAGCAAGTCCCTTTTTCACTTTTCCCTCACCAGTATCGGTCTACTGGGGCTGATGGTGGGCCTGGCCTACCTCACCCGCTAGCCCGGTCTGCCTCGAGTTGATGGTGATGCCCCCTTCCCCCACCCTGGACCTGAGCCTTGATGACCACCACCCTGAGGCAGCGATCGTGGCGCCTGAGACCTGGCAGCATTGGTTTCAGCACTGGGCCAGCCAGGTGGAGCTGACCGGTTCTCCCCTGCAGGCCTACGAGGTCTCCCTACGGCTGACCACCGACGCTGGGATCGCCGAGCTCAACCAATCCTTTCGCCATATTGATCAGCCCACTGACGTGCTAGCCTTCGCCGCCCTCGAGCAGGACTTTCCCCTCACCCCTGACCTGTTGAACACCGAGCCTCTGTATTTGGGAGATATTGTCATCTCCCTGGATACCGCCCAGACTCAAGCCGCCCAGGCGGGTCACTCCCTGGTGTGGGAGTTGGCCTGGCTAGCGGCCCATGGCTTTCTCCACCTGCTGGGATGGGACCACCCCGACGAGGTCAGCCTGGCGGCCATGATGCAAAAACAATATGAACTTCTGGTGAACCTTAATCTGTAACCATCCTGATTAGGGTACATTGACCTTGACCTGCTAGGACTGACTAGGCCCAGAACTAAGCATCTGATCGCTTTAAACGGCTCAGGTTAGCTCGATTTTCGGGAGCACCCTGCCCCTTGACGATGACTTTTCCAAAATTGGCCCTTGAGGCCATTGTTGATGGGTTGCCGACAGACAATGGTATTCTGGGGCCATTAGTCAACTAAGACTTAATATTTTGATTTATATTCTATCCATGGCTATTTACAGTGAAAAGTCTGACTCCTTGACTACGCTGCCGAACCCCGATCTTCCATCGATTCGGCGATCGCTCTCCTGGCGTGTGGCCGGCAATCTCTTCGTTAGCTTCAAGTACGCCTGGCAAGGCGTGTCCTACGCCTTTCGCAGTCAGCGTAACTTTCGCATCCATGCCGTAATGGGCACCCTGGCCATATTCCTGGCCCTTGGTCTCCGCCTCAGCCCCATGGAGGTCTCCATTATTAGCCTGACCTGCGGCGCGGTGATGACCATGGAGTTGATTAATACGGCCCTGGAGTCCGTGGTGGATCTGACGGTGCAGCAGACTTACCACGAATTGGCCAAGATCGCTAAGGACTGTGCGGCGGCGGCGGTGTTACTATCGGCTCTGATCTCCTTGTTTGTTGCTACATGTCTGCTGTTGCCGCCGATCTGGCAGGTGCTCAAACTCCTATGATTTTGGTCATCGATAACTACGATAGTTTTACCTATAATCTGGTGCAGTACCTGGGGGAATTGGGCCAAGAATTGCCCCAGGCGGCTGACATCCGGGTTTTCCGTAATGACCAGATCACTGTATCCGATATTGTGGCCCTCCAGCCCGATGCCCTGGTGATCTCCCCAGGGCCTGGGGCTCCCGATGATGCCGGGGTTTCCCTGGAGGCGATCGCCGCCCTCAGCCCCACCCTACCCATCCTCGGGGTTTGTCTGGGCCACCAGAGTATTGGCCAGGTGTTTGGCGGCCAGGTCGTCCGCGCCGCAGAACTGATGCACGGCAAGTCTTCGCCTATTTACCACACCGGCAAGGGGGTGTTTGCTGGCCTGGAGAATCCCTTCCCCGCTACTCGATACCACAGTCTGGTGATTGATCGGGCCACCTGCCCTGAGGTGCTGGAGGTTACCGCCTGGGTGGAGGACGGCACCATTATGGGGGTGCAGCATCGGCAGTATTCCCACCTGCAGGGGGTGCAGTTCCACCCCGAGAGCATCCTCACCACCGTCGGCAAGTCCCTGCTGCGCAATTTTCTCCAGTCTATTTCCGCAAAGTAAAGTACATGGCGGTTGGTTGACTGACAAAACTCTCAACGCTGGCGGCTAGAAGCCGCGCCTAGATAAGCAAAACCCGCCTACGCGGGTTATGAGCCAGTCGGCGAAGGCCGACTTCGTCTGTATAGCAGCGGTTTGAACCGCCGTGAGGCAATGTTTTGTCAGTCTATAAACCTTACCGATGATCAATTCTACGATTTCTGTCGGGCCCATCCTGAGGTTAAATTTGAGCGCGGCCCGGCAGGGCATCTGATCATTATGGCTCCAACCGAGCGTGACAAAACAGGATTAATCAAGATGGGCAAGCCGGGAGGGCGGAGGGACCATGGCAATCCAGCAACGAGAGGGGAAAAATGAATCAAGATTAAATCGATGTAAATAAGTGTAAACAAAGTTATAATTCAAAATAGTTATTACTATTCTTTAAGTATTCCCGTCTAACGGCATGGTTTTCAACCCTTCTTCGGGCACGTCTTTCCCTCAACACCTTGGTGCATCTATAGTTAGCACCCTTAGGGCACAATTAATCGGTTTCATTCCACTTTGGATAGGGGTTTTACCTTCTCGCTTGCGACTGGGGACTGGCAGTAACGTCTCCTTCACCGTGGGGCACTACGGCTATAAAAGAGTATTGACCCAATTAGTGGTGTTGGCCTTTGCTGTTTTTTGTGTTGGGTGGCCTACACCTCCTGCTCAGGCCTATGATAATCCAGAGCTACTACCCGAGAATGCCACCGTCATTATTGATCTGGCTAAATCCTTGACCCCCCGACAGGAGGAAGACCTCAACGTCCAACTGATTCAATTCGAAACCGAAACCGGATGGAAGCTGCGGGTTCTGACTCAGTACGATCGCACCCCAGGTCGTGCCGTCAAAGACTTTTGGGGTTTAGATGATCGGAGCGTTATGTTGGTGGCTGACCCTCGGGGTGGAAACCTGCTCAATTTCAGTGTCGGTGATGCAGTCTACGATCTCTTGCCCCGCACTTTTTGGATTGAATTGCAAACCCGCTATGGCAATCAATTTTTTGTCCGCGAAAACGGTGAAGATCGTTCTATTCTCAGTGCTCTTGACTCTATTAAACTTTGTTTACGTCAGGGTGGGTGCAACGTGGTTCCCGGTCTACCTCAAGAGCAGTGGGTATTGACCCTAGTCACCTCCATAGTCGGTGGTCTCGTCTGCGGATTTGCTGCCCATCCCCGTAAGCCAGGCCAGATCCTGGCCTGGCAATGGGTACTGATTTTTTCTCCTCTCTGGGGTATTCTTTTTATTGCCTTTGGTCTTGGACCGGTGATTAGCCGCACCAGTGAATGGTTGCCCATTACTCGCAACGTTGCTGGCTTCTTAATTGGCGCCCTAGTTGCTTTTCTGACTCCAGCCTTCAACAGCCCATCCCCCACCTCAGAGACTTAAATTTGTGGCTTTAGCCACGCCCCCTAGGGTCGAGCTCACCAATTAGGGACCAGCCTGACCAAGACTTGTAGCTTGGCAATGCCCACCTAAGGCTATAAATCAGAAAGAGATGTAACAGGTTTTTCTCCAAAAGCTCCGCCCCCTAAAAGATAGGTTCACCCATGGTATAATTTAAAGTAACAGTGCAGGGTTTTCTCTAAATCCTTCGGCTAATCCCCACTCCATCTCTTCAGGTAGACAGTCCATTCCTGGAGAAATGTAGCCTACTGCAGGTAGTTAGCTTACCTTGCCAGGTGCGTTATTTCAGTCATCAGCAGTAGGGGGCTAGTGGTTGGGGAAAACCGCTGTACCAGGGAGGGATTTTCCTGTTTGCCTGGCATATTTATTGTTCTAGGATTAAGGTAGGCCCCGGCTGCTGGCACTGGGTTTCGGTTAAGCATCTTCCTTTACTTTTTAGATGAGCGTTATGGATACAGCTACTTACATTCACAGTGAAACCGAGTTTGATAGTTTGATCGCTAGTGAAGGTCTAGTGGTGGTGGATTTCACCGCCCAATGGTGTGGTCCCTGCAAGTTGGTTGCCCCCCTTATGGATCGATTGGCTAAGGATTATGGCGATCGTCTGCAGGTCTTCAAGTTAGACCTTGATGAGAATAAGAGTTTGGCTAAGCGCCTAGGTATTCGTAGCATTCCTGCGGTGATGTTGTTTAGAAAGGGAAAACTACTTGAGACCCTGGTGGGGGTGAAAAAATACGAAGAGTTTACCGAAGTTGTTGATCGGCGTCTAACCGGGAGTGTTCAGGAAACCAGGTTAGAGCAGGCTGAAACCATTGATTCCTCCTTGTCAGAACCAGGGTTTACACAAAATTCTGATCACTCTCTTTAACCTGAGGTTCTCGCCTGGATTCTCCCTATGCTTAAGGCTGACCATGAATACCATCCAAACCGTCCACTGCCCCAACTGTGGCAGCTTGGCTCAACGCCGTTTCTTTGACTCTGATTCGCTGGTTTGTCAAGCCTGCCCCGATCACCAGGTTGCCCAGACCGAGTGTCCTGTCTGTGACTATCTAATGGTCATTTGTTGGAAAAATGGTAGCGTGCTAGAAGCCTACGCCCCTGGCAGGTCCGAACCCCAAGGGACCTGCCAGGCAACTCCAGGTCGGCAACCGGTGCTGGCGATCGCCTAGGGGACGCTAAGATATTCTTAGCATAGGGCTAACCTTTCGATCGACTGATCTTGAGTCCCCGGAGGTTCTGAATTCCTATGGTAAGATTGGATTAAAATCCTACGGGATGTAGCGCAGCTTGGTAGCGCGCCTGCTTTGGGAGCAGGATGTCGCAGGTTCAAATCCTGTCATCCCGATATCAATTTCGTCTCTTTAGCTTGCACCATACCTACAGGGGTCGAGCCGACTGGGCTAGGCGTTGACTGCTGGTGTTGCTGGGCACCGCGACATCGCCGGAGGGATCAAACTCCTTCGGCGTTGACAGATTACCCTGAACCCCAGGGATAACCTCAGGGACATAGACCTGAACCCGGGTTCGACTGTAGCCCGAGGGGAAATAGCGTAGGTAAAACCCACCCGGGTGCTGGGACCAGCGCCCTAGGGGTACCTCGGGGCCTGACCCAGGGGGCGGATCCCCAGCCAGCACAGCAATTTGCTCCAGGGCCGTGAAGTCCCCAGTGGTTTGGGTTAGGAGGTATCGCAGTTGATTCTCCGCCTCCAGGACCTGACGCACCGGGGCTGGTAAATTCGCAGTCACCAAATTCAGTGCTTCGGGGGGAACAAACCCCAGGGCCCCGCCATTGAGTTCGGCAATTTCCTCTGGGGTAAGCAGTTGGGAGGCCACCCGTTGGATTTCGGGGGACAGGTCACTGAACCGGACCCGGGCCAAAATCGACCAGATCAAGGACTGAATCTGCTGCTGTTCGATTTCGGCATGCTGGACCGAATTTTGCAGAATATGGCGAATCATCGGTTCCCTAGGTCCCTTCAAGGGAGCCCACAGGTACCCCTGGCCACGGCTAGGGGCATGGGTACCGGCGTGTAGGCAGTAGCTCTGCAACTCCGCCTCATAGAAGCCTGGACTAAGCAAAAAGCTGCCCTGGGCTCCGCGGGGCAGGCTGGTGAGGGGAATAACGGGTTCTAGGGCAAAGTCATCCGGCAGTAGGATTTCGTTGTGGGCATCGCTAAAGCTGGTGGTGATGGGGGGGGCTTCCTTGAGCAAACTGTCCAAACCGGGAATTGGCGGTGTCCCCAATCCGGGAATGGTGGGGAGGGAGAAGCCAAACTGGGCCTGAACCGCTGGCGCAGTGCTGAGCAGCACCCCCAGTAAAAAGCTAGCCATCAGCAGGGGATAGACCTGCCGCCCAAATTGAGCAAAACTTGAGGCAAAGCAAGGGCGAGAGCGCCGGAAAGGTTGCATAGTCATTCAGACCTGGGACAGAGTTGGGGGTCGATTTGATGTCTCACTACTACGAACAACCAGCCAGTGGAGAACCATTAGCCGCTAAGTTGCGATCGCTGCCTTCAACTGGCGGCAAAACTCACCCACCTCTGCCAGGGCCTGATCGGCTGGAGTCTCTGCCAGTCGCTTAACAAAGGCACTACCGACGATCACCGCATCGGCACCCCAGTGCTTAAGCTGGGCGGCCTGGTCAGGACTAGAAACACCAAAGCCAACCCCAATGGGTTTGTCAGTAGTCTGTCGGAGTTCCGTCAACAGGTCCTTGACCCGGCTCTGCAGTTCCTGACGGATGCCGGTGACACCGGTAACACTCACCAGATAGATAAATCCCTGGGCTTGGCTAGCGATCTCCTCAAGGCGCTGCCTTGAGGAGGTAGGAGCTACCAATAGAATCACCTCAACTCCTACCTGGCTAGCGGCCGTCAGCAACTCACCAATTTCTTCTAGGGGTAGATCGGGCACCACTAACCCCGCTACCCCTGCCGCCGCAATATCGACCATAAAACTGTCAATACCGCGGTTGAGAATGGGGTTGTAATAGGTAAATAAAATTAGGGGGGCCTGCATTTGGGGACTAACGGTCTTAACCAGGTCCAGCACCCGATCTAAGGTGACCCCCTGGGCCAGGGCCCGGGTGGCAGCGGCCTGAATCACCGGGCCGTCCGCCAGGGGATCGGAGTAGGGTACACCCAACTCAATCAGATCAGCACCGTTGCGATCAAGGGTGAGGAGGGCGGCAGCGGTAGTCTCAAGATCAGGATCGCCGGCGGTAATAAAAGGAATTAATGCGCAGGACTGACCCTGACCAGCGGGCAAATCAGGTTGCTGTAGGGATTGGAACTTACGGGAAACTTTGACCATAACCTTGGGTGGTGACTAACTCGAAGAGGATGGAGAATCGGTCTCCAAACGTTGCTGCAGGGTAGCCAGTTCCTCTGGGCTGAGTTCCTCTAACCGCTTTTCTAACACCGCTGACTCGTAGGCCTCTAACTGTTCATTCAAGGTCATTTTGTGGGTGACCACCCGAAATAAATAGGTAAAGAGCCAGGCCAATAGCCCAGCCACCATGGCTACCTGACTCCAAATCCCAGCCTGAATACCATCTAACCCCAGGGCCTGAAGTACTAAAAATAGCGCTCCCCCTGCCAGGAAAACCCCCAGACCCAATCCTAAAACATCAATCCGTCGCATTATGGCTGACTCACCTCAACGGGATTGGGGGCGAAAGTTCAAGAAGGGACTGAATACCAGAACCCCAGGGAAAAACACAAACATGGTGGCGTAGAGCAGGGTGCGTTCCACAGAGCCTGCGCTATGCCAACGGCTGCGTAGATATAGCAACAGGGCCAGGGGTATAGCCACTAAATATACCCCCGCCAGCCCCGCGTAGAGGCCAAGGACAATGATGACGTCTTGGGAAATTGCCAGGTTGGCCATGGATGTCGCCTAAAAATCGGTTGACTAATCAATGGAGAGAAAACAACCTTTACGTGGACTGCTCTCAGCCATTGTTTTCAACAACAACCCTATTATTGTAACTTTGTCCCGATGTGGCGTCGAGTACTCCACAGGTTTAACCCTAGCTCTGAGAGTTACCGGTGACCAGCAGACCTCCCCTCAGCACCCATTCTTCCACACAATTCTATATAAACGGTTGCAATCAACCCCGGTTAATGCTGGAATGGAAATCCATGCTGCTGCGTTAGCCTAACAGGTTATCGGGGTGGCATCTGGGGGCGTGGCGGAATGGTAGACGCTGCGGACTTAGAAAACTGAGCCTTGGTGGAGAAACCTATCAAGTGAATGCTCTCAAACTCAGGGAAACCTAACTCTAGGGCTAGCCAATACGGGCTGGATCCAACCCTAAGGTCTAGACAAGGCAATCCTGAGCCAAGCCGATTAGGTGCTCTTAATCGGAAGGTGCAGAGGCCCGACGGGAGCTACCCTAACGTTAAGACGAGGGTAAAGGGAGGGTCCGACTCTCAAGGCCAAGGGCAGGTTATAGCTGCCTTAAGCTGCAGTGAAAGCTGCGGGAGAGTGAAAATCCGTTGACCATAGCGGTCGTGAGGGTTCAAGTCCCTCCGCCCCCATACCAAACTATTAATTCCTATAGACTCCTTTGCCTTCGTCTTTGTAGGTTAATCCAGAGTTTGCCTGTCTCAGGTATTCAGCATGCTGGCTGAGTCAGACGTCCTAGTCAGACCGGCATGCCCGTGCTATTTTATACTTAACTTACTTAAAATGATAATGACAAGTCAAATATGGTGATTTGTGACCTGACTCAGGGGATATTTACAATCTAATAATAATTCAAGTGATTAATTCAGATTGGGCTGTGACCTATGCAACCTTTGCAGTTGCCAGATGGACCTGGGTCTGGCCTAACGTTGGAGACTGGTCCAAAAACAGTCCTAGTCCCGGTCCCAGGTTCACCCTTACCTGGATAAATTGCTCACTAGTTAAGAACATCCTAGGTGCCACTGGTTTATGACAGGTGACAGTACCCTCAGCTATCGTTCCATCAAGTTAAAGCCCAGGGCCTTTCCCCCTGACATGAACCTGGCCCAGGCTCAGCATGTTGTCTACGACTTTTTGCTAGATATTGTTAAGGTTTGGCCGCCCGAGGATGTGCTCGAGGAATTTCGTCATCTATTTGTTCACCACACCGAGTCCGTTAGTTCCCAGACGATTCCCGCTCTTCACCTGATTCTATTTGCTAATGACGAGGTCGAGTTTCGGAATACCCTCAAGCGTTGCTGCTATATCTTGGTAAACAACTGGGAGTTGGCCCGGCAATTTGAGTCTATTCAGACATTGGTGGATCTGTTTGCTGATCCATTACTCCGCCGTCGCACCCTCTCCCCTACCTTAAAACGGCTGCGAAAGTGGCTATGTAACTTTGTCGAGAGTCAAGATTTTCAAGATTTAAAGTTGTTTGCGGCTCGGCTTTCCGAAGAGCGCACCCTAAATCGTCCAGGGGAATGGGCTAGTCGCTACACGTCTTACCTGCTGGTGCCTCAGTATGTGGACGAGACCAACCCTATTGAGCAACGGGAAGCCGCCAAGACCTTATCACGACGACTTAGGGACAAATTCAAGTTTGACTTAGCCATGTATACGGCTCACGCCCAGTCCTCCTCGCCCTCCCCCTCCCATAAGCTGGTGCAAAATCCTACTACCCTGGGAGACGGGGTGCTGCGTTTGATTAAAGCAATTGTGGCAAAACGAGGTGACTTTAGCTATAGAAATCTGTCTCGGCTGTTTTTGGAGCAAACCCACGGGGGTACCTACCTGGGCTTTAAGGCGAGCTTGACTAAGTACCTGCTCTACACCGTCAGAAGTAATCCTATTTCCCAGCAAATTGAGAGTTACCTTGAGGCCAAGCTCAGCGGTCTTTACCTTGAACACGACTCCGATACCCTGGATCCGTCCCTGCTGTTACGTACCTGTAACCGCATGATCGACTGTTTAATGACAGAAAACCAGGAGATGCCTTCTCCTCTTTTTACCCTGGTCCTTTCCCAAGGCAACTGCCTCACTCTGGCTATCATTTTGTTAAAGCTGATCTTGATTTCTCGTAATTCCCATCTCTATCTAGAGGTGCGGATTGCCGATCTGATTCGCTACTATGAGGCCTTTCCCCGTGAACAGTGCCAGTGGGTGATTAATTTTCTAGAGGTATTTCAAGTCACCTTTGCCATTTGTGCCGATAACATAGAATACAACTTAGTGAAGGTTCAGGGCGTTAGCTCCACGGCTAGTCAGACTGAGTTGGATGGAGATGATTTGGCAACTTTTCGGATTTTTTCCCAAATGATTCATCCTTCCCGATATCAATTTGATAGTGACCCTTCTCTGCCCACTGATGCTTGAGGGAAACCCAGTGGTCTATCCACCTACGGTTGATCAACATTTTTTTAATGCATCTGAGGATGCGGCTAGTGGTGAGAATATTAAAAGGTCTGGCTTAACCTATGCTGGCCATCCCCAAGCCCAGGTAACCCAGAAAACGGGCCTCCCTTCTGTTCAGGGGGGTGCTGCTGATCAGCGATGGCAGATCCCCAGCCCTGATCCAGGGGTGGTTGACCCATTGGTCTCCCTTACAGGCCTATCTCCCCTACTCGTACAGGTATTAGTACAACGGGGCATGGCTAGTGCAGACCAGATTGGACAATTTCTGAATCCCGAACAGCAACGTCTGCCCTCCCCCCTAACGGAATTTCCAGACCTGACCAGTGGTCTTGAGCTCTTGGTGGAAATGATTCAAACCCAGGGTCAGATCGCCATCTGTGGTGACTACGATGCCGATGGTATGACCAGTACAGCCCTGCTACTACGGGCTCTGCGCTCCCTGGGGGGCCAGGTGGATTACACCATTCCTAGCCGCATGCAGGAGGGGTATGGCCTTAACCTGCGCATGGTGGAGGAGTGTCATGCTGCCGGGGTAAGGTTAATCCTAACGGTGGATAACGGTATTGCGGCCTACGAGCCCATTGAACGGGCCCGGCAGCTGGGGCTGGCCGTGCTGATCACTGACCACCACGATTTGCCGGCCCGGTTACCCCCCGCCAACGCCATTCTTAATCCCAAGTTATTGCCCCCCAGCTCCCCCTACTATGGGGTGGCGGGGGTGGGGGTCGCCTATATCCTGGCGATCTGTTTAGCCCAGGCCCTGGGCCATACCCAGGATCTCACCGCTCCCCTGTTAGAGCTCTTTACCCTGGGTACCATTGCTGACCTGGCCCCCCTGACTGGGGTGAACCGCCGCTGGGTGCGCCGAGGGTTGGCCCTGCTACCCCGATCGCGCATCCTGGGAATTCAGGCCCTGATTGAGGTGGCCGGGCTGGCGGATCAAAGCAAACCCCTCAAGCCTGAACACATTGGTTTTCGCCTGGGGCCCCGCATCAATGCCGTCGGTCGGCTCAGCGATCCCCAGATCGTGATTGACCTGTTGACCACCGATGACGTCGATAGGGCCCTGAGCCGGGCCCTAGAGTGTGAGCAAATTAACACCCAGCGCCAGGAACTCTGCCTGGAAATTGAACAGGAGGCGGTGGCCTGGTGTGAACAGCAGCTGCAAACCGGGGCGGTGGACCTGGGACGGGATCGGGTCCTGCTGCTCGTCAAACCCCGCTGGCACCATGGGGTGATTGGCATTGTGGCCTCTCGCCTGGTGGAGCGCTACGGCGTGCCGGTGTTTATTGCTACCTACGAAGATGACGAGGCCCAGTTAATTCGGGGGTCCGCCCGGGGTATCCCTGAGTTTGACGTCTTTGGCGCCCTGCAGAGTTGTGCCGATCTGCTGGAGAAATTTGGTGGCCATCGGGCTGCCGGTGGCTTTTCCTTTAGGGCCAAACACCTACGCCAGGTGCACAGCCGCCTGGTCAACTATGCGGGTCAGCAGCTCCGCCCTGATTGGCTCAAACCCCTGATCACCATCGATGCCCAGGCCCAGCTTGGGGACCTGACCCAGGCGCTCTATGACCAGATTGATCAGCTCCACCCCTGCGGTATCCAAAATCCCGACCCTGTCTTCTGGACCCCCAACCTGCAGGTGCTGGAGCAACAGGTGGTGGGCCGCAACCGTGACCACTTGAAATTGGTTCTCCAGGATCGGCAGAGTCACCTCAGCATTAAGGCGATCGCCTGGCGCTGGGGGGACCGCTTCCCCCTACCGGCGGTGGTGGATGTGGCCTACAAGCTTAAACTGAACGAGTGGCAGGGGACCACCAGTCTGGAGCTGGAACTGGTGGGGGTGAGATCGGCGATCGCCCCAGCGCCCCCAGGGGTCAGCCCCGATCCGGTCAACCCCACCCCCCCTCCGGCCCCTAGCTTTGAGGTGCGGGAGACCGCACCGGAAATACCTGCCGCCTCGCCCTCCGGCAGCATTGAATTTACCTATAGCCAGCGCTGTTACTGGGTTAGCCGCCGCTCCCCCCAAGCTGGCGATCCGATCACCATCGGTAACCCCCAGGGGCAGACCCTACGGGCTGATCTCGAAGGGGGCCAGGGCTGGCTGGAGGGGGGCGGGGGACCAGCTACCCCCATCGACATGGGCGAACCCCACTACGCCAATCTGATTCAGGCGGCCCTGGCCGCCCTCCAGGTGGATCAGCTCACGACTTTGCTGGCGGCTAAGGAGGTGGAATTGGCCGCCAAGGAACGCCAGATTCAGACCTTGACGGCGCAACTGGCGGATCGCTCCCCGGCAAACCAGCCCCCTGCCCCTGGGTCAGTCAGGGCTAAACCGTCAGCCCCCCCGGCCCCCACCCCTTTACCGCCCCAGGTTCGCACCGCCCTGGGGGATCGGGTGTGGTTCTGTCTCAGCCCAGAGACCCAAGCGGCCTTAGATCGGGCCTGGCCGTCTCAACATCAGCTGCAGGGGGGTGACCTCGAGGCCGACTATTCCTCCGCCGCCCTAGCCCTGGGGGAGGCGCTGCGCCGGGAGGTGCTAGACCCCCTGATCGCCGGACTACAGGACCATATCCAGCAGCACCCTGAGCCTGACTTGGTGGCCCTGGCCACCCACCTGGGGGAAGACGCTGGCTTAGCCCATCTACCCCCGTGGCTGCAGGACTCCTGGCAGGCAATTTCCGCCAAGGCGATCGCCGCCCCCCAGCAACCCCAGCGGGGTCTGCGCCAGAAAATGACCGCCACCACCTGGGTAAGGCCGGGGCTCCCCGTAACTGACCAGGAGCGTCGTCTCTTGGCGGAGTTCCTCCAGACCTGGCAGCATCCCCTGGCGGCCTGGTTGATCGGGGCCCAGGGGGAAGCCGCCACCTACCTGGCCCAAATTCACCAACTGCACCAGGTTGCCCTGGAGCCCGGTCGGGCCATGCCCCCCTGGCAGTACCAACTTCTCTGTCAACTGGTGCTGGGGACAGGGCGCAAACCGGGGTTGTTACAAAAGGTGTTTGGCGCCTAGGGCCGTAGGCGGTGCAGGCCATATCCTAACCTGGGGATTACCGCTAAGATGGGAACGCCCCCTACCCTGCCCTACGATGTCCGTCGCCGCCGTCCCCCGTCAAAAGCTCTACGAAGGCAAAGCCAAGATTATTTATAGCACCGATGATCCGGGGGTGTTAGTTACCTACTTTAAAGACGACGCCACCGCCTTCAACGCTCAGAAACGGGGGCAAATTACCGATAAGGGGAAAATTAACTGCGCCATTTCCACCTACCTGTTTCAACGCCTAGAGGCAGCCGGAGTAGGGACCCATTGGCTGGCTACCCCTGGCGATCGCCAGATGGTGGTCAAGGCCCTCACCATTATTCCCCTGGAGGTGGTGGTGCGCAATCGGGCCGCGGGCAGTCTGTGTCGCCAGACCGGCCTACCCCTGGGGCAAATCCTGGCCCCACCCCTGGTGGAGTTTTATTACAAAAATGACGATCTGGGGGATCCCCTACTCACCCTGGATCGCCTAGGGGTGCTGGGCTTGGCCAGCCCCAGCCAGGTTGCCTGTCTAGAGGACAAGGCTCGCCAGATCAACCAAATTCTGACGGCATTTTTTGCTGACTGCGCCATTACCCTGGTGGATTTCAAACTTGAGTTTGGCCTGGATGCCCAGCAAGAAATACTGCTGGGGGATGAAATCAGCCCGGATACCTGTCGTCTTTGGGACCAAACCAACCAGAACGAGCAGCAACGGGTGATGGATAAGGACCGCTTTCGTCAGGATCTAGGCCAGGTGGAACAGGCCTACCAGCGTGTGCTAGAACGGGTAGCGGCACAGTCTCGCAAGAATTAAGGTGATCATGCGGTAGAATTTGTCGGAATTGTTGCAGGTTCACCTCCCTGGCCAGCCTGTTAGTCTGGTCAGTACCAGGGGTGGCCGTGGTGGGTGTTACTAATTTTAGGTAGGCTTGGATGCGGCTATCTCCTCAGTTTTTAGTGATTTTAGCGACCTCAGGGGTAATCGGATTAGGGCCAGGGGCCACCGCCACCCGCGCCAATCCGGCTCCAGTCCCCCCGTCTCAGGCGGGTGAGACCAGACCAACCGGGGGGGATGCCCTGGTCTCCCCAGTCGGAGCAGAGGCTCTGGTCTCAACCCCAGCTTCACCCCAGGCCTCTGCTACCCCAATCGCCGAGGGCCCTCTGGTGAGTGGGGTCCGCTCTGTTTCCACCCTGGCCCCCCGATCCCCATCCTTGCCCTCAGACCTACAGGCGGTGATTCGGCAGTACCAGCCCGCCCTTCTAGAGGTTGATACTCCCCTTCGAGAAGAGGGTAGCCTCCAGTCTAGCCAATCCCAATCCTCCCTAGAACCGCAGGCAGAGCAGGAGCCCATCGCCCAATCCACCCCGGGGCCTCGTCAAATTTCTCCGGAGGAAGCCCAGGAAATTCTGCAGCGAGCGGTGGAACGTCGGCAGGGAGCTGAATCAGCAACGCCCGAACCGCCCCCAGTTCCCACCCAGACCGAGGCGACCCCCACCACCCCTGAACCTGCCCCAACCGCCCAACCAGAACCAGAGCCCGAACCCCGGGTGTTGGTGGCCGAAGTCCTGGTGAAGGCGCCCGCCGGTGACCTGGCCTCCGATCTACAGGATTTAGTCTATAGCGTGGTGCAAACCCGGGCTGGCCGCACCACTACCCGCAGCCAATTACAGGAGGATATCAACGCTATTTTTGCCACCGGCTTCTTTGCCGATGTGGAGGCCCAACCGATAGATACGGACCTGGGGGTGCAGGTTAACTTCATCGTCCAACCCAACCCGGTGCTGACGGATGTGCGATTGGTGGGCAATGAGGTCTTCCCCCAGACGGAGGCGGATCGGATTTTCGCCGATCAAAAGGGTAAAATCATCAACCTGCTGGATTTCCAAAATGGCATCCTGGCGATTAACCAGTGGTACCAGGATAACGGCTACGTGCTGGGGCAGGTAGTGGCCTCCCCCCAGGTGGCGGAGGATGGCGTGGTCACCCTGGAGGTGGCGGAGGGCGTGATTGAAACCATCGAGGTGCGCTTCTTTAATGATCAGGGTGAGTCGGTTGACGAGCAGGGCGAACCTCTGCGGGGCTATACCCACGAATACATCATTACCCGGGAGTTCCAAACCCAACCGGGGGATGTGTTTAATCAAGCCCAGATCGAGCGAGATTTTCAACGGGTGTTTGGCCTCCAGATCTTTGAAGACGTCACCCCCGGACTGGAACCGGGCAGTCAAAACCCGCGTAAGGTGAAGGTGATTGTCAATGTGACGGAGCGCAGTACGGGGTCCGTCGCCGCCGGATTGGGCTTTAACTTTACTGGCGATATCTTCGGCACCGTCAGTTATCGCCAGGACAACTTTGGGGGAAATAACCAAAAACTGACCGCCGAGGCCCAGGTCAGTACCCGCGACCTGCTGTTTGATGTCTCCTTTACCGATCCCTGGATTGCCGGTGATCCCTTCCGCACCTCCTACACCGCCACCACCTTTGCCCGTCGGGCCATCAACCTTAACTTTGATGGGGGGCCCAATGAAATCAACCTGAGTAACGGCGATCGGGTGCGGATTCGTCGCTTAGGGGGTGGGATCACCTTCAGTCGTCCCCTAGATAATGGTTGGACCGTCGCCGTCGGTACCCTGGCCCAAAATGTCTCCGCCCGGGATGGCAGTGGGGATCTATTTACCACCGACGCGGCCGGCAACCCCCTGACTGCCAGTGACACCGGCGTAGATGATCTGTGGACCATACCCCTGAGTGCCAGCTGGGACCAGCGAAACGACAGCTTTAACCCCACCAGCGGCGGTATTCTGCGCCTGACCTCCGAACAATCGATCCCCGTGGGACGGGGTAGTATTCTCATGAATCGGTTGCGGGCCAGTTACAGCCATTACATTCCCCTGCGCCTGATTAACTTTACCGATGGGCCTCAGGCCTTAGCCTTCAACGTCCAATTAGGTACGATTCTGGGGGATGTGCCCCCCTACGACGCCTTTTCCCTGGGAGGGACCAACTCCATCCGGGGCTACGATGAAGGGGAAACTGGTAGCGGGCGCAGCTATGCCCAGCTGACAGCGGAATATCGCTTCCCCATTTTCTCCTTTCTCGGTATGGCGCTCTTCTTTGACGCTGGTTCTGACCTGGGTAGTGGCGGGGCCGTACCCGGGGCTCCGGGCCCCTCTCGGGGTAAACCTGGTAGTGGGTTTGGCTACGGTGCCGGGGTGCGGGTGCAAACCCCCCTGGGCCCCCTGCGGATTGATTATGGGTTTAATGATGAAGGGCAAGGACGTCTACACTTCGGCATTGGGGAGCGCTTCTAATGACGACTCATCCGGTTACAGTATCTAATCCGCCCACCCCCCTAGGGAGGGTTCCTGATCCTGCCCCAGTGCAACAAACCCTAGCCACGATCGCCACCGCCCAGGGTATTGGTCTGCACTCCGGCGAGGCAGTGGGGGTGAGGCTTTGTCCCGCCCCGGAGGGCCAGGGTCGCTATTTTGTCCGTACGGATTTATCGGGCCAGCCCGCCATTCCCGCTGCCCTGGCCGCCGTGAATCAAACCCTTTTGTCCACGGAGCTGCGCCAGGAGGAGGCCACCGTCCGGACGGTGGAGCATCTACTGGCGGCCCTGGTCAGTTTTGGCATTGATAACGCTCGCCTGGAGGTGGATGGCCCTGAGATTCCCCTTCTGGATGGGTCAGCTTCGGGCTGGGTGAAGGCCATTCAGGCGGCGGGGGTACAGGCCCAAACCCAACCGCGATCGCCCCTGCGCCTGCAACGACCGGTCTCCCTGCAGTGGGAGGATGCCTGGATCGCTGCCTTCCCCGCCGATCGCTGCCGCCTCACCTACGGCATTGACTTTGACCTGCCCGCCATTGGTGAGCAGTGGTTTAGCTGGCAGCCCAACCCCCTCAGCCCTGAGGATTTTGCCACCGCCCTCGCCCCCGCCCGTACCTTTGGCCTGGCCCATCAAATTGACTACCTGCGTAGCCAGGGGTTGATTCGGGGGGGTAGCCTCGAAAATGCGCTGGTTTGTGGTCCGAAGGGCTGGCTGAACCCGCCCCTGCGCTTTGAGAATGAACCGGTGCGCCATAAACTTTTGGATTTAGTCGGTGATCTGAGTTTGCTGGGGGTGCTACCCCAGGCCCACGTGGTGGCCTATCGGGCTAGCCATCGGCTACACGTCGGCCTGGCCCAAGAAATCGCCCAAACCATGATCGACCACTCCCAGGAGACTGTATAGTGGCACAATCAATACATCGAGATCATGGGCAGGGTTAGTTGCTTACCCGGACTACCACCGTCCAAGGGATGATGGAGTCTGAACTGTCACAAGCCCTGGCCGGCAAGAACCGTCGCTACGGTGAGTTAGCGGGTGTAGTCTGAATTGGCCTTTGACTTGATCAGTTGACTCGATGAATAGTATATAAGCGTTTTGAGCAACGCCACACCTTCTCCTGTCTCACGTGTAGCCAGGATTTAGCCTAGGGGAGCCATAAGCCGATTGTGATTAATCTAACCTCATCAGATCCCGTGACCTCCGAGGTCAGCCCTAACCCGACTGATCTGGATCCTGTCCTTACCCCTCCTGCCCCGGAGACCATCCATTACTCGGCTGAGCAAATCTACAGCTTACTTCCCCATCGTTATCCCTTCGCCCTGGTGGATCGGATTACGGAATATATCCCTGGAAAACGGGCTACGGGCATAAAAAATGTCAGTTTTAACGAACCTCACTTTCAGGGCCACTTCCCCGGTCGGCCGATTATGCCCGGAGTCTTAATTGTGGAGGCCATGGCCCAGGTGGGTGGGGTGGTGCTTAGCCAAATCCCCGGGGTGAACGGTCTGTGTGTATTTGCCGGTATTGATAAGGTGCGGTTCCGTCGCCCCGTAGTCCCCGGTGATCAATTGATCATGACCGTTGAGCTACTGGCGATTAAACGGCTGCGCTTCGGCAAAATGCAAGGGCGTGCCGAAGTAGAGGGTCAACTGGTCTGCGAAGGGGATCTGATGTTCTCGGTGGTTGATGCCCCCTCCACCCCCGGCTAGAGACCCGCCAAAATCTGGACTTACCCCCTGCTCCCCATAACTCACTGTGCACCCATTTCCATCCCTGGCTTGCGGAGGCAACCCCTTGACTACTACTCTGATTCACCCCACAGCAGTTATCCACAGCGGTGCTCAACTCCATCCAACGGTTCAGGTAGGTCCCTACGCGGTCATTGGGGAGCGGGTCACCATTGGGGCGGGTACCCAGATCGGTGCCCATGTGGTGATCGATGGTCAGACCACCATCGGTGCCGAAAATCGCATTTTCCCCGGCACTGCCATTGGCCTGGAACCCCAGGACCTTAAGTACGATGGTTCCGTTAGTCGGGTTGATATTGGTGATCACAACTTGATCCGGGAAGGGGTGACCATTAACCGGGCCACCAATGCTGGCGAATCCACCCGGCTAGGTGACCATAACCTGTTGATGGCCTACTCCCATGTGGCTCACAATTGCGTGATCGAAGACCAGGTGGTATTGGCTAATTCCGTGGCCCTGGCGGGCCATGTCTGGGTCGAGTCCTGGGCTCGGATTAGCGGATTGGTGGGGGTGCACCAATTTGTCCACATCGGTCGCTATGCCTATATTGGTGGCCTCAGTCGCATTGATCGGGATGTGCCACCCTTCACCATGGTGAACGGTAACCCCGCCCAGATCCGGGGATTAAATCAGGTGGGGTTACAGCGGGCTGGGTTGGCATCCCAGCACCAGGGAGAGGATTATCGCCAACTCAAGCAAGCCTATCGCCTGGTCTATCGCTCCGATCAGACCTTTGCCAATGCCCTGGAGACCTTAAGTCAGTGGCCCGATAACCAGCTAGTCAGCCACTTCCGGGGGTTTCTGTTAGCCTCCTCCCAGCATCCCCAGCGCCGTGGGCCCCTGCCGGCCCGATCCCACCGTGGTCATCCCACCGAAGAGGGAGACTAGGCCAGGGTATGGAGCGTGCCATGGTGTCCTCTGGCAGGAAGCGGATTTTTATCAGTACCGGCGAGGTCTCTGGGGATTTGCAGGCGGCCCTGCTGACCACCGCCCTGCAGGAGGTGGCCCAAGATCGCCATCTAGACCTGGAAATTCTGGCTCTGGCCGGGCCCCGCACCGCCGCCGCCGGGGCCACCCTGCTAGGCAATACCCTAACCATTAGCTCGGTGGGGCTATTCGAGGCGCTGCCCTACCTGTTGCCCACCCTACAGTTGCAACGTCAGACTCGCCGTTGGCTGGGGGAGTATCCTCCGGATCTGGTGGTGCTGATCGACTACATGAACCCCAACATGGTGCTGGGCAGCTACGTTAAGCACCACCATCCCCAGCTACCGGTGGTGTACTATATCGCTCCCCAGCAGTGGGTGTGGGCCTTTTCTGAAAAGGATACGCGGCGATTGGTGCGCTGTAGCGATCGCATGGTGGCGATTTTCCAGGCAGAGGCCGACTACTACCGCGACTTTGGCGCCCAGGTCACCTGGGTGGGCCACCCCCTGGTAGACCGCTACCCCAGCCCCCCGGATCGGGGGCAGGCCCGCCAGCGGCTTGGCCTCAGCCCCGACCAAGCGGTGGTCACCCTCTTACCCGCCTCCCGTCGGCAGGAGGTAAAGTACCTGATGCCGGTATTTTTGGCCGCCGCTCAGGAATTACAGTGCCAATGTCCCGACCTATTTTTTCTGATGCCGGTCTCCTCCCCCAGCCTACAACCCAGCTTTGAGCAGGGTCTGGCCCAGTCAGGGCTGCGGGGCCGCATCGTCACCGATCACACTAGCGATGCCATCGCCGCTGCCGATGTGGCGATTACCAAGTCGGGCACCGCCAACCTGGAAATTGCCCTGATGCAAGTGCCCCAGGTGGTGGCCTACCGCCTCAACCCCCTCAGCGCCTGGATTGGCCACTACTTACTGAAATTTGACGTACCCTTTGTATCACCGGTGAACTTGGCGGTGGATCGGGGGCTGGTGCCGGAGTTTCTGCAATGGCAGGCCACCCCTGGAGCGATCGCCGCCGCCGCCCTGGACCTGCTGCAAAACCCCCAGAGCCGCGAAACCATGCTAGCCGGCTACCAGACCATGCGACAAAATCTGGGGGAACCCGGGGTTTGCCACCGCGCCGCCAGGGTGATTTTAGACTGTCTGGATGGTTATACCAGGTAGACCCCGAGGGAGGGGGTCTACCTGGCGGTGAATCGAGGGTGGCCCAAGCAACCGCAGGCTCAAAAGCGGGCCATCCTCTGGTACTACGTGGAGATGATGACCAACGGTCCAGCGGCTACCATAGGAGAGATCATGACCATTCCCTTTGATCGGCTCCGCGATCGCGACCAGATCATGGAGGATCCGCAGTACTATGATCTGCGGAACCACGACCTCGACTTTAATCGCTTTGCCCATGAGGATGACTGAACCGGGTCAACCCCATCCCTTCTTTGCCGGGCGGGTGGCGGTAATCGCCACCATGCACCGCAAGGAGGAGGCCATCGCCCCCCTGGTGGAAGCCCACCTGGGGGCGCGTGCTTTGGTGCCCCAGGACTTTGACACCGATCGCTTCGGCACCTTCACCGGCGATATCCACCGCCCAGATCATGCCCGCGCCACCGCCCGTCTCAAGGCCGCCGCCGCCCTGGATCACACCGGTGAAACCCTGGCCATCGCCAGCGAGGGCAGCTTTGGTCCCCATCCTCAGATTCCCTTTCTGGCCTGCGATCGGGAGCTGGTGCTGTTGTTAGATCGTCGCCACCACTTGGAAATCGTGGGGGAATACCTGTCCACCGACACCAACTACCGCCACCAAACCATCCAGGATCTGGAGGCGGCCCTGGCCTTTGCCCAGGCGGTGGGCTTCCCCAGCCATGGGCTGGTGGTCAAACCCCAGGGGTCGGGGGCTGGCCCTTGGGTGAAGGGAATTGTTACCGAAACCCAACTGGTGCAGGCGGTGACCACCGCCCTCCGCCAGGCCCCCCAGGGGGAGGTGTGGCTGGAAACCGACATGCGGGCCCTCTACAACCCCACCCGCATGGGGGTGATCGCCCAGGCAACAGAACAGTTAATGGCCACTCTGGGGCGCCGTTGTCCCCAGTGTCAGTACCCCGGTTTTGCCCTGGTGCGGGAGTTGCCCGGCCTGCCCTGTGCCCTCTGCGGTAGCCCTACCCAGCTCACCCAGACCCAGGTTTACCAGTGTCAGCACTGCCAGCATCAACACCACCAGCCCCCCCCTGATCGCCCTGCCAGCGCCGATCCGGCCCACTGCCCCTACTGCAATCCCTAGCCTTCCTTAGTGATGGGTTGGGACAGTTGGGGGGATGGGGAAATTGTCCCGAGCAGACGGTCGGCCAGGGCTGACTTACCTGTGGCGGTGGGGCCGCCAATCACCCCTAACCCTGGTTCAGTCCTATGATGGAGGGAAGGCAGGGAGGACAGGGCTGGAAGAGGAGGGGGCATTCCTGGTCGATTTTTCATCTCTGCTACGATAAATTCAGCACTGATCGCCATTGTAGGACCAACCCCCTATGCTTCAGTCCGATAATCCTACCTCCCCTGGTCTCAGGGGCCCCCTGAGCAAAAGCTGGCTGACTCGCTGGTGGGAGACCCTCCACCCCATCGCCCAGTCCCTGGTGGTGATGTTGGCGATGCCCCTGGTGGTCCTGAATGTTTGGGCCATTTCCCTAATCGTGGGTTATTTCCACTCCATTTTTGTCACCCTCTTGATTGCCGCCCTGCTGGCCTTTTTACTCAGCTACCCCATGGCCAGTCTGGAGAAAATCGGCCTGAAACGGGGACAAGCCGCCATTTTAGTGCTGGTCCTGGCCCTGGTGGGGGTGACCGCCCTGGGTATTACCGTCCTGCCCTTTGTGATTGACCAAGGGCAGCAATTGGTGGTGCGTTTGCCAGAGTGGTTTGACTCCGGCAAGACCCAGCTGATGATGCTGGATGCTAAATTTGCCGACTGGGGCTGGCCGGTCAACCTGGATGGGTTAATCACCCAAACCAGTGACCGACTAAAACGGGAAATTCAGTCTATTGCGGGGGAAGCCTTGAACCTCACCATTAACGTTGCGGTGTTTACCGCCAATAAGTTGGTGGATGTGGTGCTCACCCTGGTGCTGACCTTTTACCTCCTGCAGCACGGGGAAGAGGTCTGGGGAGGGGTGGTGGGCTGGTTGCCCCGGCCTATTCAACAGCCTTTTTCCCAAACCCTACGGCAAAGTTTTCGTAACTATTTCCTGGGGCAGTTAATTCTAGCTATCTGCCTGGGGACCGCCCTCACCGTCGTCTACAGTCTGATTAACGTCCCCTTTGGTTCCTTCTTTGGCCTGACCGTGGGGCTGCTAGCCCTGGTGCCCTTTGGGGGCACCGTGGGGGTGGTGCTGACCACCCTGCTGGTGGCCCTCCGGGATATTAAAATTGCTATCCCCATGCTGATTAGCTCCGTCATTGTCCAGCAGGTGGTGGAAAATGGCCTGGCCCCCCGGGTGCTGGGCAGCGTCACGGGGCTGAATCCCTTCTGGGTGTTCATTGCCATCCTATCTGGGGCTCGGGTGGGGGGCTTGCTAGGGGTGGTGGTGGCGGTACCGGCCTCGGTGGTGATTAAGCAGGCCCTGGAGGCCCTGCGCCATACCCAGCCCCAGTCTCGGGAGGTGGTGCTGGTGGAGACCAGCCTATCGCCGCTGCCCTCCACCTCTGAATAGCTCCCTACACCGTCTCCACCAGCTGCTTTTTCAGCCAGATGGAGGAGCGGGCATGGTGGTAGATCGGATCATCCCCCAGGGCAATGGCCCGATCGTAGGAGGCTACCGCATTGCCGTAGGCCCCCATCTCCGTTAAGAGTTTGCCCCGGTTAAACCAGGCCTGGTGATATTGGGGGTTGAGGGCCACGGCCCGGTCATAGGCGGCCAGGGCCTCAGCGTAGCGTTGTAGCCCAGAAAGGGCATTGCCGCGGTTATTCCAGGCGGTCGAGTAGCGACTATCCAGGGCCAGGGCCTGGTCGAAGACCGTCAGGGCCTGGGTATATTCAGCCTGCTCACAGAGGGTGCAGCCCCGGGCATTGAGGGCTGCGGCGGTGACCGATTGGTCGTGAATTCTGGTCATTGTGCTGGCTATCCATGGGGAGAACAGTTTCCATTCTGGCGGCGGTGGTGGCGGTTGGTGAGGGGGGGTTTCCGCCGCTGCCGGTAGCGTTGGAGGATCGGTCCAGGCTAGGGCTGGCCGTGGCCCTAGCTGTACGGCCGGGGGGCCGCCGGGGTATGCTGGTGGAGCTGATAGGACTCTCAACCCATGGTGCAAGTGGCCCTGGCAGACTACCTGGCGGCCCTCTCTGCAGGGCGGCTGGTCAGTTTCCCCACCGATACGGTGCCCGCCCTGGCGGCGGCTCCGGAGGCTAGCGATCGCATTTATCAGTTGAAGCAGCGATCCACCAGCAAACCCCTGATTTTGATGGCCGCCAGTTTCGCCGATCTGCGCCCCTACCTGGCCGGTGACGAGGCGGCGGTAACCGCCTGGACCCGGCTGATCGAACGGTACTGGCCCGGTGCCCTCACCCTGGTGTTGCCCGCCAGCGATCGCCTGCCCCCCGCCATGAACCTGACCGGCACCGCCAGCCTGGGGGTGCGGGTGCCGGCCCATCCCCTGGCCCAGTACATCCTGGCCCGCAGTGGCCCCCTGGCCACCACCAGTGTGAATCGGTCGGGCCAGCCCCCCCTGCAGACCATGGCCGCCATTGAGGCCGAGTTTCCCCAACTGGTGACCCTCAGCCCCCAGGCGATCGCCGCCCTTTACCCTGGGTTTTCTAGCCCGCCCCCCGCCCCCGATCAGCCCCAGGGCTCGGGCCAGCCCTCCACCGTGGTGGCCTGGCAAGACCAGGGTTGGCAGGTGCTGCGCCAGGGCGCCCTTAACTTCGAGCAATAGCCATGACCGACCCGATTTCCTCCACCGCTGCCGCTGCCCTAGCCTACGATCGCCTGCAGGGGCAATACCAATTTCTGGCGGGTTTTCTGGGCACCGCCTCCCACGAATTGCGGGCCCCCATTAATCAAATTGTCAGTTTGCACCAACTGATTTTAGAGGACCTGTGCGAAAGCCCCGCCGAGGAGCGGGAGTTTATTGCCCAGGCTAACCAGGCCATCACCCGGGTGCTACAGAATCTAGACTTGCTGATCCGGCTCTCTAAGCTGGAGATCGGCGCCCTGCAACCCCAGCGCCAGCCTATATCGCTCCCGGAACTGCTGGCGGAGGTGGAGCAGCTGACCACCATGAAATGCACCAACCGCCATTGCCGCCTCCAGGTCAGCCCCACCCCGGAGCCTGGAACGGTGTACAGCGATCCTCAGTGGCTACGCCAGGTGCTGGTGCTGCTGGTGGATGGTGCCCTGGCCGCCGGTAGCCGTCAGCTGGAGATCAACGGTGAGCCCCAGGGCCTCTGCCTGCGCAGTGATAGCCCCTGGCCCACGACCGCCACCCCCGCAGTGGAGGCCGCCCAACCTGCCCAGGGGTTTTCCCCGGGTTTCTACTATCAGGTGGCGGCCCGCATGGCGGCGGCCCTGCAACTCAGCCTCAATCTGACGGAGGGGGGCCAGGTGATCCACCTGCAGTGGCCACCGGCTTGACTTGCCCCTAGGCCACGAAGGACTCGGCCCAATCCCGGGCCCAACCCAGGTGCTTTTGCACTTCCTCGAGGGTTTGGGCTTCGCTGTAGAGACGCAGCACCGGTTCAGTGCCACTAAAGCGAATCAGCAGCCAGCTATCATCCGCCAGGGTAAACTTGTAGCCGTCGATGGCCAGGCAGTCTTTGACCGCCTTGTCGGCGATGCGGCTGGGGGGTTGGTGGGCCAGTTGGTTCAGGAGTTTGGCCTGCACCGCCATGCTGGCCAGGGGTAGGTCGATGCGATCGTAGGCGGACTGGTAGCCGGTTTTCTCCTGCAGGGAGCGGTAGTAGGCGCTCAGATCCAGGCCTGACATCACCACCGCCTCCAGTACGTAGAGGGCCGACAGGAGGGCATCCCGCTCGGGGATGTGGTGGCCGTAGCCTATCCCCCCCGATTCCTCCCCTCCCAGCAGCACCTGGGCCACCTGCATGCGATCGGCGATGTACTTGTAGCCCACCGGGGTCTGGTGTAGCCCCAGGCCGTAGAAGTCTGCCACCGCCGGAATCAGGTTGGAGCCACTGATGGTTTTGACAATTTCACCGCTGTAGCCCCGGCGGGTCTTGAGGTGGTCGATCAAAATTGGAATTAACACCTGGGAACTGAGGAACTCCCCCGCCCCATCCACGGCGGCGATGCGATCGCTATCGCCATCAAACACCAGCCCCACCTTCACCCCGGCCTGGGGCGGTTGGTAGGTCTTGACCCTATGCAGCAGCTCCCCCAGGTATTGGGGCAGGGGTTCGGGGGGGTTACCGCCAAATAGGGGGTCGGCGGTGTGGTGCAGTTCGTGGGTGCTTTCCTCCCCGAGCAGGCGAGGCAGGCCCCCCGCCGCCGCCCCATGCATGACATCGGCAAATACGGTCAGTTGCCCGGTGGCAATGGCGGTCTGGATAGCCGGCACATCCACGGCGGCCTGCAGTGCGGCGCAGTAGTCAGGCCAGGGGTCAAAGTTGACCATCTGCCCCTTCCCACCCAGGGGCGCTGGCGGGGTGGGCAACAGCCCCTCCACCTGCTGGGTTACCTCCGGCCCCACGGAGCCGCCAAAGGCTCCCTTAATTTTTAACCCGGAGTAGATGGGGGGGTTGTGGCTGGCGGTAATCACGATCGCCCCCAGCAACCCCTGGTGCTTGGCGGCGAAGCTAAAGGCGGGGGTGGGGGCATAGGATTGGCACAGCAGCACGTCAAAGCCTTGATCGGTGATGGCTTCAGCGGCGGTGCGGGCAAATTCGGCGGAGAGAAAGCGGCGATCGTAGCCCACCGCAATGGTGCGACTACCCGTCTCAACCCCAAAGTTTTGACTTAACACATGGGCGGCCACCGCCGCCACCTGGGCCACCCGTGCAAAGGTGAAATCGGCGGCGATAATACCTCGCCAACCATCGGTACCAAATTTGATCGGTCGAGGCTGGGCAGGGATAGGACCGGTGTTGACGACCATAAAAAATATCCGAATTGCAGATTGAGCGCTTCCTACTAAGAGTGTACGACTTAGTTTGTCCGTGGCACAGGGGGATAGGGCAGTCTAGATAGAGAATTGATAACTCCAGGTCTAATTCGCGCTAGTCCTTCATCTAAGCGGTCTCTAAAGGAGAGCAATGAACTGGCCATAGGGTTGACTTAAGACTATAAAATTTTCATGCAGCGCAGCACTAATTCCCAGACGCCTAGGGCTTTCATGGTAAGCTCAACATTATTATTTATATCCATTTATTTGATTATTTATATGGCTAATATGGGGATTGTTGTGATTGGCCGCAACGAGGGAGAACGCCTGGTACGTTGTTTGCAATCCTTCGGTCGTCAGCTCTCTGACCAGAATTTGGTGGCGGTGTATGTCGATTCTGGGTCCACCGACAACAGTGTTGAGCAGGCCCGACGTCTGATTCACCACGTGGTTGAGTTGGATATGTCTACTCCTTTTACCATGGCCAGGGGGCGCAATGCTGGGTTTAACTACCTGCTAGAGATTAACCCCGACTTAGAGTTTGTACAGTTTGTAGATGGAGACTGCGAGCTGCTTCCCGGTTGGTTAGAGCGGGGGTTAACGGCACTGCAGCAAAGTCCTGATATTGCCATTGTCTGTGGACGACGGCGAGAACGGTTCCCCCAGGCGTCTCCCTACAATCGCTTGGCGGATATGGAGTGGAATACTCCAGTGGGAGAGGCCGCCGCCTGTGGCGGTGACTTTGTGGCCCGGGTGGCGGCGATTCGTCAGGTGAATGGATTTAATCCCAGCTTGATTTGCGGTGAAGAACCGGAAATGTGTATCCGTTTGCGCCAATTGGGTTGGAAAATCTATCGGATTGACGCTGATATGACCCTGCATGATGCCGCCATGACCCGCTTTGGCCAGTGGTGGAAGCGTTGTTTGCGGGGAGGATGGTATGTGGCTGAAGGTCGAGCTATGTATGGTCATACTCCGGAAGCTTATCAGGTGCGGGAGGAGCGTAGTGGTTGGTTATGGGGACTGATCCTACCCCTGTCTGCCCTGGTGTTGGCCCTACCCACCAAGGGGATCAGTTTGCTGCTTCTGTCGGGCTACCTGGTCATGGTGATCAAGATCGCTGGCTATCGGCGACGGGTCTACCAGGATAGTCCTGCGGATGCCCGCCTCTATGCTTCCTTTTGTACCCTCTCTAAATTTCCCCAGTGGCTAGGCCAGATGAAATATTATCGCTCTCGCTGGCTTAAGCAAACACCGGTCCTGATTGAGTACAAGGCGGTTGAGCCCCAGCCCGTCGGCAATGGGGCTAAGGTTTAGACTTTTGCTGTGATCACACTCGGAAATACCATGCAGGGAGTATCGCCAATTCGTTGGGGAATTTTAGGAACTGGGGGAATTGCCCGCCAGTTTGCCGAAGGCTTGAGGCAACTGCCTGAAGCTCAACTGCTAGCGGTAGGGTCTCGCACCCTGACGGCGGCTCAGACGTTTGCCCAAGCCTACCAGGTACCTCGGGCCTATGGGAGTTACCAGGCCCTGGTGGAGGATGGGGATATTGATGTGGTCTACGTTGCCACCCCTCACATTCGTCACCGCGAGGATTGCCTGCTCTGTTTGCAGGCCGGCAAGGCGGTACTTTGTGAAAAACCTCTGGCCCTGAATGCCGCCCAGGCCCAGGAAATTATCACCCTGGCCCGAGAGCGACAGTTATTTTGCATGGAGGCCATGTGGATGCGGTTTGTACCACTCATTCAACGGGTTAAGCAACTGATTGAACAAGGGGCGATCGGGGAGGTGTTGTGCTTAAATGCTGAGTTTGGCTATCCGACGGAGTTTGACTCCGAAAATCGATTCTTTAACCCCCAGTTGGGGGGTGGAGCCTTGCTAGATCGAGGCAGCTACCCCCTTTCCCTGACCTTTTATCTCCTGGGGTATCCCGAGACGGTGACCGGACAGGCTCACCTGGGCTCCACCGGTGTAGATGAGCAGTGTGGCCTGGTGCTTTCCTACCCGGGCGGGGCGATCGCCCAGCTATTTGCTTCCCTGCGGGCTTATACCAGCAACACCGCCACCATCATCGGCACCACCGGCAAAATTGTCATCCATCCCCCCTTTTGCCGTCCTGATCAAATTACCCTAACCCCCCTATCCCCTGATCCGGTGGTGGTCACCAGCCAGGCCTACACCCCCTCCTCTGGCCTCAAACATCAGCTCAGTAGCTGGGTTAAACGTAATCGCCTGGCTCAGCAACTGGTACAGAAACTCAGGGATAAGGGGCAGATTCAGTGGCAGCCTGTAGTGGGCAATGGTTTGAACTATGAAGCTGAAGAAGTCATGACTTGCCTGCGTCAGGGCCAGACTGAAAGCTCGATTATGCCCCTGCAGGAATCCCTGCAACTGCTGACCCTGATGGATGAATTACGGCACCGGTGGGGTCTGCGTTATCCGCAGGATTGAGCCTGGCGCGGCTTGAATCTGGCCCAGGGTGGGAGAGTAAAGAGTACCCCGTTATCTAGACAGGTTGGATTGGTTTGAGGCTTGCCTGGGCCAAGAACTTAGACTTACAGATTTTGCTCAAGACCTTAATGTGCCCTGGTGGGCCAATTGCCTAACTGGTCCCTGATTACGGAAATCCTCCCCTCAGGGGTGAAGTTTTCCCCATAACCATCCTACAGATTGGTTTTGCCCCCAGCTTCTGTAACTGTTATGTGGAGAGCCCCCATGACTCCTGAGTCCGTATCTACCCTACTTTCCCCCCACGCTGCCAGTGATCAAGACCGCCAGATCAGCCCCCAATTCTTTTTCCTGAAGGCGGTGCTAGAGGGTTTCCCCGCTGGCATTCTAATTCTGACCCAGCAGGGCGATCTTCTGGACCGAAACCACCAAGGGAAAAAATTATGCCGCTACCTAGCCAGTTACTACGGCGGCAAAGGCCGGGCGGTCCCCGACTGTATCTGGCGAATCTGCGAAAACCTGCTAAAAGCCGAGGCAGAGGACTGGCTATCAGACTACCTGCTAGTATTATGCGATGATTTTCAAACCGCCGACGGTCACCATTTACAGGTTCGGGTGGAATGGCTGGACCTGCCTACCCACGATCAGCCCTGCTTTTTAGAGACTTCCATAAAATATGTGATCCTGGGATAATAGGAGAAACATTTAGCCTGGTGAATCCCCGATGACTACAACTCCCCCGATTCAACTGACCGATACGCTCAAGTCTTTGTATATTAAAACTGCCCAAAAGCTC